>NZ_CP149933.1:0-300000 GCF_037949795.1 Thioclava sp. GXIMD2076 | reverse complement strand
AGATTTCAACTTAGCAGGCGGGTGTTCACTTTCAATTTCTTTTTCGCGAGCGCAGAAAAATTGCCTTGAAAGTTATTTTATCGATTAGTTCACGATCTGACGGAACCTGACATAGCCCATACGCGGACCCGCCCATTGGCGCGACTGCCACATCACCCCGTCCTGCAGACCGATCCAGTAATCATTGCTGACCTTGTTGCCCTCGGGCGAGGTGCAGGCCTCGATCAGATGCCGTGTAGCATGTGATTTTCCAAGAATTTCAATGGTCTCGTGCCCTGTTGTGCCCAATGTGCAGGTGAGATCCAGTTTGTTTTCCGAGTAATCGCCCGCGCGCGTCACATAGTGGCGGGTCACGGAACTGGCCGGACCCATCGCCTGTCCCTTGCTGACGGGAGCCGATGCGGAGAGGAGATCGAAGCCGAAACCGCGTGACGCAATGAGCACACCCTGCCGGAAAGTAAAGCTGCCGTTATCGGAACTTTGCCAAGTTTTGCTCCGACCAAGCGAATCACTCTGCTCGGTCTCGGGGACCAGATAGCCGGTCGCGCCAATACGTTCGACGCTGACCTCCATGACCGGCACGCCCAGCTGTTCGAGCTGCGCGCGGCTCATCTGCGGAGCCGGTTTCTGGCGCGACTGCTTGAGCGCGGCCACGACGGTCCTGGCTACGACTTCCTGACTATTGGGGGCCTCGACCCCCGATGAACAGGCGGCCAGAATGCTCAAGAGGGCCGCGGAGAGAACGACGGAGGTCTTCATTGCCAGAACCCTGCTTTCTGTTGCGTCAGGCTGGTATTGTCCTTGCCGCGGATGTCTTCATAGAGTCGGCCGGGCACATAGACCCGCTGGCCGCCATCACGTTGGGTCGGGCGGATCGTCATGCCATAGCCGCTGCGGTTGGGATCGCCGGTGAGCCATGCGATCGGAACGCTGAAGCGCACGCCCTTGTCGAAGGAGCCCTCGCCGAATTCCTCGGAGGAGACATCGGTAACGGTGGCAAATGCGCCGACCGACCAGCCATTGTCGAAGATGCGGTCCAGTGAGACGGTCGCACCGTAATCGCCCGCCAGATAACGCCCCGCATCGACTTCCAGCAGATAGTCCTCGAAGCGGTAATAGGCCGAGACATGGCCGGTCACGACATCATAATCGCGGAAATCGAAAAGCTGGTCATAGTCGCGCTGTTTGACGTAATTCAGCTCCGCCCCGAAGGCGAGCGGGTTATCCGCCTGCTTCCAGAGCACCTCGCCCGAGACCCCGCCATACATCTCCTCGAAGAGACCGGCGCTCGCACGGGCGTAGATATCGGGGGCCATCTTCCAGTTATGCTGGAGATAGAGGTTCTTGAGGGTCGTATCTTCCTGCGCATAGGCGGTCTGGTCGGTGCGCACATGTGGCAGCACGGAGTTCGAGAGACGTCCGTCCTTGATGTTGCCCCAGACGCGCTGGCGCACGGCCCCTGCCAGTTTCCAGCCCTGCGAGAACTGCCATGTCGCGGCAAGTTGTGCGCCCACATCCAGTCGGAACGGTTCCGACGGATCGAAATAGGAGGTCTTGGTATAGGGCGTGAGCGCCCACGAGAATTTCGGATAGAGATCGCCATTGATCTGCGCATCGGCACCGACGGCAGGCGCATCGCCTACGGTCGCACCCGCCCAGACCGTATCGGTCGCGTCCGGCAGATATTCGGTATCCTCCAGCGTCGTGCGGCTGATCGTGACCGCCGAGGCGGCCATTCCGTCAACCATCGGCACGATGCGGAAGGTCTCGACCGTGGCGGGCAGATAGCGGGCGAGGATACGCGCAATCCGGCCCACGGCCAGAGTATCGGCCTGATAGCGCGGGTTGCGATAGCGGATATCGACGGAGCGCGCATGAAGGGTCAGCGATTCAATCAGGATGCCGTCATCGGCGAGCGCCGTCTTCAGGTCTTCAAACAGCTTGCTGCGCGAGGTCTCGCTCTGCGCCCAAGACGGATCCCAGTCCGATTCCTCGGCCCAGTCGCGGCGCGGCGGCACCGGATCGGGGGCGGCGATCACCAGCGGCGTGATCTCGTGGCGCGGATTGAGCTGGAATTGCGCGCTCACGCCCACGATCGAGCCGTAAAGGTAATAGGCCCCGATGCGGGTTGTATCGGAGACCTGATATTCGGCGCCGAAATTGAACGAACTCTTGCGCTCGAACACATCCGACTTCTCTGTCTCGGTCACATAGGCATCCGAGGAATATTCGGCCTTCAGGCTCCAGTTCTGCCCGCTATCCCACTCGATCCCTGCAAAAGGCGCCACATCTCCGCGGAACCACTGGTCGGCCGAGAGCTGGCCGCCCGAGGAAGAGCTGTCATAGGAGGGGCGGCTGCCGGTCGAGGTGAAGGCTCCCATCGAGCCCAGACGTCCCCAACCCAGACCCGCGGTCACATGCAGTTGACCCTCGCCCGAGGGCGAAAGCCCCGGCGTGGTGAAATGCTTGCCCGCCACGATATATTCCGACGCGTTCAGACCGGTGCCCGCGATGTCCTGCAGTCCCAGCGTGACGGCGGGCGCATAATGGCCCTCCTTCAGAAGGCGCAGGCGCAGATCGAAGCTGCGGTCGTAATAGGTGTCGAACCCGTAGAGATCGAGGTCCTGGATCCCGCTATAGCGGAAGGTCGCAGACAGCCAGGGAAACGCCTGGAAGGTCATGTTATAGCGCGATATTCCGCCCGCATAGGAATAGCTGAAGGCCGCCTGCCCGTCAGGGAGCATCTCTGCGGAGGGCATATCCAGCACGCCCGGCACGCCATACATGTTCAGCGAGGGCGCTTGGGGCTGGCTATAGGTAATGTCGCTGCCATCCTGTGCCCAGACAGGGAAACTCGCGCCACACAGAAGCGCGGCCAGAAGAGTGCGGCGCCATGCAGACCGTTGGGAAATACTCACTATGCCTGACCTTGGTTGTCTCAATTGCTCTTCACCATAGAGCACGAAGCCGTCAACAAGCGCAACAGCCCGCACCGCTTTTCGGACCTGCCGGACGAACAGCAGCCCGCAGATGGTTGAATTTGGCAACAAAGCTGACGATATCTGGGCGGATCAGGACAGGAGGCCCGTGAATGACCGTATCAGAGGCAACAATCAACGCTGCAATCGAACATCCGCAAGTGCTGGAGTTCATGAAGACCCGTCGCTCGCGTCCGGCCAAGACGCTGGTAACGCCGGTCCCCGATGATGGCGCCCTGATGCCGATGCTGGAAATCGCGGCCCGCTCCCCCGATCACGGCAAACTCGAGCCGTGGCGTTTCATAGTGCTGCGCCGCTCCGCGCTCGAGCGTCTGGCCAAGGCTGCAACCGAGGGCGCCGCAGCCGACGGGCTGACCGGCGTCGATATCGAGAAGGCCGCCAAGCAGTTCGAGGACAGCCATCTCTGCGTGGCCGTCATCAGCGCCCCCGTGGATAGCCCCAAGATCCCTCTGATCGAGCAGACACTCTCGGCGGGCGCTGTCTGCTACGGGCTTCTCTCGGCGGCGCTGGCATCAGGCTGGGGGGCAAGCTGGCTCTCGGGCTGGGCCGCCCATAACGCGGATTTCGGGCGCGAGGCGCTGGATCTGGCAGAGAGCGAATGGGTCGCGGGCTTTGTCCATATCGGCACTGAAGGCGTCACGCCGCCCGACCGTCCGCGCCCCGATCTGGCACGCATCACCACATTCGTGACCGAATAAGGACGCAGACGCATGATCTTTTCGTCCATCGCCCGTGCGATAGAGGATGTGTTCCGCCCCGGTGCCCTGAAGATCCTCGCGCTGGGGGTGGGGTTGTCGGTCGGGCTTTTGCTACTTGTGACAGTGCTGTTCACATGGGGCGTGGGCGCGATCACGCCCGATGATTTCACGCTGCCCTTCACGCAGTATCACATCGGTTTCGTGGATGATATCGCCTCGCTTGCGACCATCGGGCTGATGATGGTTCTGTCGATCTTCCTGATGATCCCTGTGGCCTCGGCCTTCACGGGTCTGTTTCTGGAAGACGTCGCGGCGATGGTCGAGGGCGAGCATTACCCCGATCTGCCGCAGATCCGCACCTTCACGCTGGCCGAGACCATCGCCGAGAGCCTGCGGTTCCTTGGCGTGGTGATCGTGGCGAATCTCATCGCTTTCACGGTCTATTTCTTCATCCTGCCGGTGGCGCCTTTGCTGTTCTTCGGGCTCAACGGCTATCTGCTGGGGCGGGAATATTTCCAGATGGCTGCGCAAAGACGTATCCAGAAAGAGCAGGTGCAGGCGCTCTATCACAAGCATCGCTGGATGATCTGGACGACCGGCGCGCTGATGGTGGTGGTGCTGACCATCCCGGTCGTCAACCTTGTGGTGCCGGTGCTGGGGGCTGCGACCTTCACCCATCTCTATCACCGTCTGACGGGACAGGTGCCGCGTCCGCGCGTGATCCGCTCCGCCTGAACCGAAAAAGGCTGTCCTGTAGGGCGGCCTTTTTCTCTGTCCGGTTGTCATTTTCAGAACAGCAGATCACAGTGGCGCCGGATGGGGGGAACGCCCCCTATGGAGGAGAAAGTCATGAAACGACTGGAGGGCAAATCTGCCCTGATCACCGGCTCCGCCCGCGGCATCGGGCGCGGTTTTGCCGAAAGCTATATCCGTGAAGGCGCGCGGGTCGCGATTGCCGATATCAACCTTGCCGCCGCCGAGGCGACCGCGGCCGAGCTGGGCCCGCAGGCCTACGCGGTGGAGCTGGATGTGACCTCGCAGAAGAGTATCGATGCCGGCATCGCGCGGGTCGTCGAGGTCGCGGGCAAGCTCGATATCCTGATCAATAACGCAGCGCTTTTTGATGCCGCCGAAACCGTCGATATCACCCGCGAGAGCTATGACAGGCTCTATGCCGTCAATGTGGCGGGGACGCTGTTCACCATGCAGGCCGCGGCCAAGCAGATGATCGCGCAGGGACATGGCGGCAAGATCATCAATATGGCCTCGCAGGCGGGACGTCGGGGCGAGGCGCTGGTGCTCGTCTATTGCTCGACCAAGGCCGCCGTCATCTCGATGACGCAATCGGCGGGTCTTAACCTGATCAAACATGGCATCAACGTCAATGCCATCGCACCGGGTGTGGTGAATGGCGAACATTGGGCGCATGTGGATGCGATGTTCGCCAAGCTCGAAGGCAAGCCGCTTGGCCAGAAAAAGGCCGAGGTCGAGGCGGGCGTTCCCGCAGGGCGTTATGCCGAACCGGCCGATCTGGCGGGGATGGCGGTGTTTCTGGCCTCGAAGGATGCCGATTACATCGTCTCGCAGACCTATAATGTCGATGGCGGCCAGTGGATGAGCTGACGCTTCTGGGTCGGGCGGTCGCCGCCTGACCCGCACCCGATGCACGCCATCGTGAAGAAAACCAGACCGGCGCTGGTGCGTTACATCCCCGAGACCGAAATTTTTCATATTTCATCGGAGGATATCATGACCAAGAAGATCCGTTACGCCGTCGTCGCAGGAGGCCAGATCTCGCAACAGGCTTTCATGCCGGGCATCTCGCGCACCGATAATTCCGAACTCGTCGCCCTTGTGACCGGCGATCCCGCCAAAGCCTCGAAACTGGCAGGGCTCTACGGGATCAGGGCATGGCGCTATGACGAATATGACGCGCTTCTGGCCTCGGGCGAAATCGACGCGGTCTATGTCGCGACGCCCAATTTCCTGCACACCGATTATGTGGTCCGCGCGCTCAATGCGGGTATCCATGTGCTCTGCGAGAAACCGATGGCCGCGAGCCTCGAGGACGGGCGCCGGATCATCGAGGCGGAGGCGCGCTCGAACGCCTATCTGATGATCGCCTATCGCCTGCATAACGAGCCCGCGACGGTGGAGATGTTCACGCGCGCGCGTCGTGGCGATTTCGGTAAGCTGATGAGTTTCACCTCGACCTTCACCCAGCAGGTGGCCGAGGCCAATTCGCGTGGCCATAATGGCTACTGGGCGGGCCCGGTGCCAGATATGGGGACCTATCCGCTCAACGCGCTGCGCAACCTCTTTGGCGAGGAGCCTGTCAGCGTCTATGCGATCGGCACCAGCGACCCTGACTGCGGCTTCAATTTTGACGATACCGTGGCCGTTACGCTGGGCTTTTCGGGCAATCGTGTGGCGCAGTTCACCTGCAGCTATGCCACGGAGAAATCGGAAAGCTTTACGCTGGTGGGCACGAAGGCCAGCATCCACGCCACGCCTTGCTTCATGTTCGGCCCCGAGGTCGGGATCTCCTATACAGAAACGCGCGCGGACGGGGTGACCGAGCATGCTTTCGACCCCGTGGACCAGTTCGGCAACGAGACGCAGTATTTTTCGAACTGCATCCTGACAAAGCAACGTCCCGAAGCGGATGGCCGCGAGGGCTATCTCGACCTGCGCGTGCTGGACGCGGTCGAGCGGTCGTTGGCATCGGGGCAGGTGATCCGGCTCGAGCCGGCAAAGCCTGCTCAGGCGGTCTCGTCCGATCAGGCCTACAGGCTGGCACCGGCGGACGAGCCGGCGCCGGACGAGCTGATCAGCGTGATCCCGCAGCAGCCGATGTCCTGAGAACGGTCGCGAGTGTTCTAAAGGGTCTGCCATTTCGCAGACCCTTTTTTTATTTCGGGTTCCACATCGATTTGTGCATATATAAACGTTTAGCGTGCTAATTTTATATATTTCCAATCACGACGAACATACCTAGATAGATCTCCAGAAAGACAAAACGCAGATCGTAACACAGCCCTGCGGGGCACTGGCGAGATGCAACACTAGGAGATAGATCATGAAAAACGCAATTATCGCCGCAATCGCAGCCCTTACCGCAAGCGCAGGCATCGCCTCGGCAGAGGGTGCAGGCCATGCACAACTGGCCCAGCAGCTGAATTTGGATGGGGCGCAATTCACCACTGCCGAACTGACGACGATCGCGGACGCCCGCCGCGACAATGACACGAACACCGCGAATTATTTCATCGAACATGAAAATCGCACCGCAGCGCCGGCTCATGAAGTCACCCCCGGCAAAGCGCAGCTGGCCGCTCAGCTTGGCGTAAATCCTGCCAAATATACGCTGGCTGAACTGGTCACCGTGGATAGCAATCTGCGCAATGACAATGCTCAGGATGCGGCATTCATTCTGTCGGGCGATGCGCGTCAATCTGTTGCACCGCAACCGGCACCCTATTTGGGCCAAGGCCGCGACGAATAAGGTCTCGGGCCCAAACCCCCGCACATCGGGAGATGTGCATCTCCAGTGAAGAAGGGCGGTCCTCGCGGGCCGTCCTTTTTCCGTCTATGCCTGCGGGTTCCCCGATCTGACGTAGCGGAACAGGAAAATGACGGGATTTCGCGCATTCGGTATGAAACCAATCGCTCCGTCGGGTGTTGGGCGAGAGCCAAGGCACGGACGCGAGGAGGCGTCGGCGCCCAAGTCACGTCCAAGGAGAGTATTCATGAAAGATCACGCTGCCGCCAATCAGGGCGCCTGCCCGTTCCGCGGAACTCGTATCGGGGGGGCAGCCGGCTCCGAACCGCAGCTCGATCACTGGTGGCCCAACCGGCTCAAGGTCGAAATCCTGCACCAGAACCCCGTGCAGGCCAGCCCGCTGGGCCCGAACCATGATTACGCCGAGGCGATCAAGGATCTGGATGTCGAGGCGCTGAAGGCGGATGTGCGCGCGCTGCTGCATAGTTCAAAGGAGTGGTGGCCCTCCGATTATGGCCATTACGGGCCGCAGATGGTGCGCATGGCATGGCACTCGGCCGGCACCTACCGGATTGCCGACGGGCGTGGCGGCTCGGCCGAGGGGATGCAGCGCTTTGCGCCGATCAACTCGTGGTGGGATAACGGCAATACCGACAAATCGCGCCGTCTTCTCCTGCCGATCAAACAGAAATATGGCGCCAAGCTTAGCTGGGCCGATCTGATGATGTTGGCCGGCACCATCGCGCTCGAGGATATGGGCCTCCCGATCCAGGGCTTCGCCTTCGGTCGCGTTGACGCATGGGAGGCCGACCGCGCAACCTATTGGGGCCCGGAGGGCTGGAACGGCAAACGCCCGAGCGAGGTGGGGCAAGGCCCGATGGAAGGCCATCCGAACCAGATGGTCACCCGCGATCTGCGCTGGGAAGGTGACGTGCAAGAGGATCACTACGATCTTGAAGCCCCGCTCGCCAATGCCAATCAAGCACTGATCTATGTCGATCCCGAAGGCCCGAACGGCAATGGCAATGCGCAGGACAGTGCACGTGATATCCGTGAGACTTTCGCCCGTATGGCGATGAATGACGAGGAAACCGTGGCGCTGATCGCGGGCGGCCATGCTTTTGGTAAATCGCACGGGATGGTGAGCGCCGAGGAGATCGGCCCCGCGCCCGAAGGTGCGCCCCTTCAGGCTCAGGGGTTGGGCTGGCAGAACCCGAAAGGTCTCGGATTTGCACAATATACCATGACCAACGGGATCGAGGGCAGCTGGACGCCCGATCCGACCATGTGGGACAATTCCTATCTGGAGAACCTGTTCAAATACGAATGGAAACAGGTCAAATCACCCGCTGGTGCCGTCCAGTGGACTCCCGAGGATCCCGATGCGCCCAAGACGCCCGATGCGCATATCGAGGGCCAGATGAACCCGCTGATGATGATGACCTCGGATCTCGCGCTCAAGGTCGACCCCGAATACCGCAAGATCTGCGAACGCTTCCTGTCAGATTTCGACTATTTCACCGAAGCGTTTTCCAAAGCATGGCACAAGCTGATCCACCGCGATCTGGGCCCGACCTCGCGCTGGCTGGGGCCGCAGATCGGTGGCACTTTCATCTGGCAGGACCCGACGCCGGAGGCCGATTATCCGCAGGTTTCGGACACCGATATCGCTAGCCTGAAAGAGGCCTGCCTTGCCACGGGCGTTCCGCCGCGCGAGCTGATCGCGACCGCTTGGGCATCGGCATCGACCTATCGGGATACCGATAAACGTGGCGGTGCCAATGGCGCGCGTATCCGTCTGGCTCCGCAGAAGGACTGGGCGGTAAACAACCCCGCGCAGCTTTCCCGCGTATTGGAAGCGCTCGAGGGCGTAAAGGCCGAGTTCGACGCCAAGGGCGCGGCTAAGGTGTCGATGGCCGATCTCATCGTGCTGGCCGGCTGTGCAGGCGTTGAGGCGGCGGCCAAAGCTGCGGGCTATGAGATCGACGTGCCATTCGTGGCAGGCCGGACCGATGCCAGCGAGGAATGGACGGATGCCGAGAGCTTCGACTGGCTGCTGCCGGTGGTTGACGGGTTCCGCAATTACCAGCATCCGGGCATCCGCTACCAGATCCCTGCCGAGCACCTCTTCCTCGATCAGGCGGCCAAGCTTGCGTTGACAGCCCCCGAATGGGCAGCTCTGGCCGGTGGCCTGCGCGCGCTCGACCAGAATTACGACGGGAGCGATACGGGCATCTTCACCGAGCGCAAGGGTCAGTTGACCAATGACTATTTCCGCACGCTGGTGTCGATGGATTACGCTTGGCATCCGCAGGAGGGCGAGCAGATGTTCGATATCCGCCCGCGCTCGGGAGAAGGCAAATCCTATACCGCCTCGCGCTGCGATCTGATCTTCGGCTCCAATAGCGAGCTGCGCCAGCTGGCCGAATATTATGCCGCCGATGACGGCGAGGCCTATCTGGTGCGCGATTTCGTCAAGGCATGGCACAAGGTGATGATGCTAGACCGCTTTGACGCCGCCGAGGAACGCCGCAAGGTCATGTCGCCCTGCTGACGGCGGTTCCCTAGATCATGAGAAAGGGGCGCGGAGGTCATCTCCGCGCCCCTTTTGTTATCGGGTCAGCGTTCCGGCGGCGGCGCCATCATCTTGAGAAAGGCGTCATATTCATGCGGCGAGATCCGGCCATCATGGTTGCGGTCCACCATCTTGCCCGAGGGTGCTTTGTCCTCATGATCCCTCTTGGGCGGCGGAGCGTTCGGATCACGCGGCCGCGGCGGCGGCGGGGCATCCTCAGGCGCGCGCGGTTGGATCGGATGATGAGCGAAGAAGTCATCGAACTCGCGGATGCTCACATGACCATCATGGTTGTGATCGAGCATCCGGTAGGGCGGCGGGCCGTCATGCGGGCTGTCGGGCGGCGGGGCGCCGTCCTGCGCTTGCGCGATGGCTGCGGTGCAGCTCAGGCCAAGCGCGATGGCGGGCCCAAGGCTGCGCGACAGAAAAGCAGGCTTCCTCATCGGATATTTCCTTTCGATATCCCGCGCCGGCAAACCTTCGGCGCGGTGGGTATGAGCTTGTTACGAGGAGATATTTTTCTTCCGTCGGGCCTTCCAGACACGCGCCTTCACGATCAGGAAACCGGCCCCTCACGCAATCGAGAAAGTTTGTGAGATGCTTCCAATGCAACTTTGCCGCGCGTCTTTCGTGGCTGCAGCATACGTCGGAAAAAGACGTGTTTTATTGCGAAAGGAGTTCAACCAATGTCCATCAAAACCACCGCTCTTGCGACCGCCGCAGCTCTGGCCCTGTTCGCACCGGCCGCCTTTGCCGATCATCACACGGGCGAGAAACCAATTGCCGACGCCGCGGCCGCCAGCGATGATTTCAAAACCCTTGCTGCCGCCGTCGATGCCGCCGGTCTGACCGAGACGCTCAATGGCGATGGCACCTTTACCGTCTTCGCGCCGACCGATGAGGCCTTTGCAGCACTTCCCGCAGGCACGGTCGATACGCTTCTCGAACCCGCAAACAAAGCCAAACTGACCTCCATCCTGACCTGCCATGTGGTCGATAAGGAGGTGATGTCCGCTGCCCTGACCAAAATGATCGACGACAATAACGGCACTGCCGAGATCCCGACGCTGGGCGATTGCACGCTGCAGGCCATGGTGAAAGATGGCAAAGTCATGATCGAGGATCCAGCAGGCGATATGGTCGAGGTCACCAAGGCCGATATCGAGGAAAGCAATGGTGTGATCCATGCGATCGACGGTGTGCTGATGCCGGCATCCAGTTGAGTTAGGAATGGCGCAGGGGCAGTCCCTGCGCCATTTGCCTTACCGGCGTTTCAGCAACAACAGAAGCGCCACTCCGCATAGAACAGCCGAAAGAATGGCAAATCCTATACTCAGAGGCGCCAGAGGCGTGACAAGGGTCAGAAGCCCGAACAGCACCACCGGCACCGAGATCGAGACATAGCTGACCACGAAATAGAGCGAGATGACGCCCGCGCGCTGGTCCTCGGGAGCGGCCGCACCGATGGCGCCCATCCCCGAGCGGAAGGCCAGCCCATGGCCGATTCCCGCAATCAGCGTCGAGACCAGCAGGAAGGTCAGGCTGCGCAGATCGAAGGCCCATGCGATCAGCGCCGCCCCCAGCCCCAGCACGAAACAGCCCAAGGGCGCGCGGATCTTTTCGGGCAGGCGGTCCACGATCATCTGACCGAGCGTGGAGGCCAGAAACAGGAAACCGGCCACAAATCCGATCAGGAAATGGCTGTCATGGCCCATTTCCTTCGACAGGAAACCCGGGATCACCGCAGAGTAGAAACCGCAGACCATGAAGCCTGCAATCGCGGCGATGGCCGCAGGGGCGAAGGATGCGCGCACCTCTTCGGGTAGCGCCAGTTTCTGCGGGGCAAGATCGGGCGAGCGGACCTTCTGCACTTTTTCCGGCACGCGCAGATAAAGGAGTGTGGCCAGCGCGATCAGCACCAGATGCAGGATATAGGGGGTGACCAGCGGATGGGGCAGGGTCTCGGCCACAGCGCCCGCCATGATCGGTCCGAGCCCGAGCCCGCCCATATTCACCGCAGTGGCCGTCAGCACGCCCATCTTCTCGCGCCCTTTTGGCACGAGATCCATCACCGCCGCCGTGGCGGTGGAGGCGAAGAGCCCTGCCGAGAGGCCCGAGATCACCCGCCCGAGCAGGATCAGCCAGAGATTTCCTGCCAGACAGAAGACGATATCGGCAAGGACAGAGCAGGCGATACCTGCGTAAAGCACCGGTTTGCGGCCAATCTGGTCCGACCAGCGTCCGGTGAGGAGAAGCGCTGCGATCACACCTGCCGCATAGACCGCGAAAATCACCGTGATCATGACCTGCGAGAGGTCCAGCTCCTGTGTGTAGATCGTATAAAGCGGCGTGGGTAGAGTGGTGCCCGACATGGCAAAGAAGAAGGTCAGCGCGGTAATCACGAACATGCCGAAGCCCGAACGATCTGCGCCGGTATCATGGGTGGAAGATGCGGACATGAAATTACCTTTTGGCCGAATGGCATTAAAAAGCCTGCCCACGCATGCAGACAGGCCGTTGTTGTAGCGCCGATTTTACGCGAGGCGACCACCGCCATCGATAAAGGAGGTGGTGCCTGTCATATAGGGGTTCTCCATCAGGGCAATGGCCTGAATGGCGATATGTTCGGGTTTGCCGACCTGCCCGACAGGGAGCGTCTCGGCGGCATTGTCGAACATCTTCTTACGGCCATCGCCCTCGAGGCTGTCATACATCTCGGTCATCACAAGACCGGGCGAGATGCAGTTGACGCGCACGGGCGCAAGCTCCAGCGCCAGCCCGCGGGTGAGCCCTTCGAGCCCCGCATTGATCGCGCCTTGGATGGCCGCGCCCGGTTTGGGGCGCACTGACAGGAAGCCCGAGACAAGCGTAATCGAGCCGCCCTCTTTGACCTTGGCGAATTTCGTCACGCGGTAGGCACCCCAGAATTTGGAATTTACCGAGGCATAGGCATCTTCCAGCGGCAGCTCGCGCACGGCAGAGACCTTGGTGCTGGCCGCCGAGCAGAAGACATGGTCGAACGCGTCGTGACCCTTGAAAAAGGTCTCTAGCGCCTCGGCATCGCCGGTATCGAGCGAGACACCCTCGGCACCTTCCAGCTTGGCCAGTGCCGCGTCGATCTTGTCTTGCGAGCGCGAGGCGATGGTGACTTTGGCACCTGCCTTCACAGCCGCCTCCGCCACGCCGAAGCCGATGCCGGAAGACCCCCCGAAGACCAGAACGGATTTGCCGGTTAGATCACTCATCTCACACCTCTTCTGTAGCTTTGCGGGGGTCGGGGATCAGGCGTTCGGACGCCTGCGGGTTGTCATAGGACATCGGCGCGGGAAGCTGTTCGAACTCGATCAGCATGCCCCAAGGGGTAAAGCCGAAGCGTCCGCGATTGCCGCGACCCTCTTCCTGATCGCTCAGATCATAGGGGCCTTCCAGCAGCTCACCGCCCGCCTTGGCAAAGGCGTCGGAGGCCGCGTCGATATCGTCGACCGTCACGCTGATATGGTTGATACCCAGATTGGCGATATTGTCGCGCGGCTGGTCATCGGGCTGATCAATCTCGAAGATCTCCATATTGGCGCCATTGCCGAAGCGCATGGTGGAGACCGCCACGATCTTGCGGCCCGAGCGCAGCCCGTTCTTGGGGCCGAGCGCGCTTGCGGGGAGCGGATCGCGGGATTTGTCGGTCAGCGAGAACATCACTTCGGCGCCGAAAACGTCCTCGAAGAATTTCACTGCCTCCGCGTGGTCGGGGACGGTGATGCCGACATGTTCGATGCCACGGAAATTGGCTTGGCGGGGGGAGGGGGTGCTCATGGGATAACCTTCCTTTCACGAAATTCGTCAATCAGTTTCAAGAACATCGCAGAACTGTCCACCGTGGTTCCAAAGCCTGCCTGACGAATGCGTGTGGTTGACGAGACGACATCCCAATCGCAGTTGAAAATGAAGTCCCCAAAGCCCCATGCGGCGAGCTTCTCGAAGGGCACATCGACCAGACCGTATTTCTCGCGGATGCTGTCCCAGAGCGGGCCCTTGTCGGCCATCATCTCGGCAAGGGAGATCGGCATCGGCTCGCCCGGATCCATATCAAGATGTCTGGCGATGCGCTTCCACAGGTGGTTCCAGCGGAAGATATCACCATTGGTGAGGTTATATTCGCCCTCGGGTGCCTCGATCGCGGCCCATGCCGAGCCTTGCGCAAGCTGCGTCGCATCGGTCACTTGTGCCAGCTTGCCATAACAGGTGGCCGTGCCCGGAAAACGCAGCGGCAGCCCCAGTTCCTTACAAATCGCCGCATAGACCGCGATCACCATCGACAGGTTCATCGGGTTGCCGATGGCAAAGCCGCAGACCACATCCGGGCGCAGCACAACGCGGTCCCATGACTTGCCCTCCGCATAGCCCGTCAGCCAGTCCTCTTGGTCATAATAGAACATGGGCGGCATGACGCGGGGATCATCCTCATGAGCAGGCGTCGAGAACGCCCCCAGATGTGCGCCGTAATACTTGGCGCCCTCGTAGAGCACGACGCGTTCCAGATCGGGGGAGGCCGCCTCGACCCCTTTGACGAAGCTCTGCAGCATCGTCAGGTTCGCCTCGACCTGCGTTCTGGGGTCGTCATGTTCCTGATAGGCGGCGTAGAAGGCATGGGTAAAGGGCCCCGCCTCCGCCAGCGCGCGCGCCGCAGCCGTTTCATCGAGGAGGTCTGCGGAGACATAGGTCGCTTTCGTGTCGAAATCGGGGGAGCGGCGGGAGATCGCTGTGACGCGCCAACCAAGCGTGTCGGCCAGATAGGTGACCAGATTGCGCCCGATGACGCCAAGGCCACCGGCCACGATCGCATGGGGAGTAGACATGATACCTCTTCGCATATTCATAGACTCGGGTCGTGGCACCGCGCCGGAGCAAGGCGCCATCCGAGGCAATCTAATGCGGGGCGGGCAGGGGCAATCTACGGATCACAACAGACAGTGTTTCGTGAAGCCGAAGAATGGCGGATCAGAACCACTGGCCCGGTTCGATCAGGCCCAGATCCAGAAGCTGGCGCGAATTCCACTGGAAGGGCACGGCATTATACCAGCGGAAATCCTGAATGGCCCAGCTCGAGCCGGGATTGGTCTTCAGCGCCTTGGCCGCGCGGAACGACAGGATCGCGCCGGTCAGGTTATGGTGCCACGGGCAAGAATAGGTGTTGTATTCCTCGTCGTTGAAGGTGTGGTCCATCCGCAGTTTCAGGCCCGGCGCTGCGCTGAACAGCCCGATCCGGTCGATCTTGCGGCGGCTCTCGCGGACATGCTCCTCGAACCGCCAGCGCAACCCGCCGAAGAAGTCGAGCTGCCGGTCCTTGGCACGGTTCTCGTTGGCCGGATCGGGGCGGGCCAGCGCGTAATAGCCCGCGCGGTCCAGCATGGCGTCCTCGCGGCAGACGCCGTTTGGATGGGCGCCCAGATCGGCAGTGTAGAGATCGATGACATAGGTCAGCATCGCCGGCCGCCGCTCTTCGGTATGGAAGGCCAACAGCTCGCCCACTCCACGGGTCTCGCTAAAGGGATAGAACAGGTATTCGGCGTTATAGCAGTAATAGAGCCAGACCTTGGGCGGGGCCAGACGAATCGCCAGATTGACGGCCTCGACCGTTGCCCCCGGTTCGTGGGTGTCATGATCGACGCGGTGGACGCGCGTCTCCAGCGCCTCGGGCAGGGCGAGCCCTACCGGCATGAAGGCGATCACCTGCGCGAAGCCGCAAGCCAGATGGTGGAGCAGGGTGCTTTCCAGCTCGACCTCATCCTCGACGAGAATCAATGCGACGGGCCCTGCGGCGAACAGGGATTGGCCCTTGCTGGCAAAGTCTTCGAGGGAGGTGAATTGCATGGATCTTCCGGCCTTTTCCAAGAGATTTTCCCATGCGGCAGCTGAATGCAAGACCGGACGCGCGATGCAGGGGCCGAGGGGCATTCTTGCACCACTGTTACGGCGGCGCAGAGGGTTAGTTTTGGGGAAGCGCATTCACTTTTCCGGGCCCTATGCTTGCCCGAAAGGGCAATCTCGGCTATCGGGCAGGCTGCGCCATCCCCCAAGCCCGCCCGCCAGGAGATTTCCGATATGTCCGACCCCAAGCCCGAGACTGCCGCAGCCCCTGCCGCCGTACCGGTTCTGAAAAAGCTGCATATCAAGACCTATGGTTGCCAGATGAATGTCTATGACAGCGAGCGGATGGCCGAGGCGATGGGGGCCGAGGGCTATGTGCTGACCGATCTGGCCGAAGAGGCCGATATGGTGCTGCTCAACACCTGCCATATCCGCGAGAAAGCCGCCGAGAAGGTCTATCACGAGCTGGGCCGTCTGCGCCCGCTGAAGGACGCGAACCCCGATCTCAAGATCGGGGTGGCGGGCTGTGTGGCGCAGGCCGAGGGACAGGAGATCCGCCGCCGGATGCCGCTGGTGGATCTGGTCGTGGGGTCGCAAAGCTATCACAAGTTGCCCGCGATGGCGCGTGCGGTGGAGCAGGGTAAGAAGCCGGTGGATACCGATTTTCCCGTCGAGGATAAATTCGAGCACCTGCCCGAACGCCCCGTGCAGGCGCGCCCCAGCGCCTTTCTGACGGTGCAGGAAGGCTGCGACAAGTTCTGCGCCTTCTGCGTGGTGCCCTATACCCGCGGGGCCGAGGTCTCGCGACCTGCCGCGCGCATTCTGGGCGAGGCACGCAAGCTGGTCGAGAAGGGGGTGCGCGAGATCACGCTTCTGGGCCAGAACGTCAACGCCTATCACGGCGAGGGCGAAGATGGCACATGGTCGCTGGCGCGTCTGGTGCGCGCACTGGCCAAAATCGAGGGTCTGGACCGTATCCGCTACACCACCTCGCATCCCAATGACATGGAAGATGATCTTATCGCTGCCCATGGCGACGAGCCGAAGCTGATGCCCTATCTGCATCTGCCGGTGCAATCTGGCTCGGACCGCATCCTCAAGGCCATGAACCGCAAACATACGGCGGCGGAGTATATCCGCCTGATCGAGCGTATCCGTGCCGCGCGTCCCGATCTGGTGCTGTCGGGCGATTTCATCGTGGGCTTCCCCGGCGAGACCGATGCGGATTTCGAGGAGACGATGGAGCTGGTGCGCAAGGTAGGCTATGGCGCGGCCTATACATTCAAATACTCCGCCCGCCCGGGTACGCCCGCGGCCGAACGCAAGGATGCGGTGCCTGCCGAGGTGGCGGAGGCGCGGCTGCACAGGTTGCAGGAGCTGACCATCAGCCAGCAGCGTGCCACGCAGGATGCGATGGTGGGGCGCGAATGCACGGTGCTCTTCGAGAAGCCCGGCCGCTGGGAGGGCCAGTGGATCGGCAAATCCGACTATCTTCAGGCGGTGTTTGTGAAGGGCGAGGGTCTGGCGCCCGGGATGCTGGCGCGGGTGCGGATTGTCGGCGCTGGTCCCAATTCGCTCGAAGGCGAGCTGATCTGATCCAGCTCCTCCCGTTGGACAGATTCGCGGTAGATGACGTAGGGGGAAACAATTTGCGCTCAGGATGCAGGCTGTTTCCATAATTGCGCCAATGCGCCGCGTCTTTACGCTTCCATTGCGTCACTTTTTTGCTAAGCTGCCGTGAATTAGTGACTTTGCCGCTCTTTGCACGATAGTCCCGTGGCATCGATGGCATATTGGGGGACGAGACGGTGATTGGCACTCTCTTGCAGAAAATGAAGCCGGCGCTCGGCGTCGCTATGGCAGCTGGTATGGTCTTCGCCTCCGGCTTTGCCCCGGTCGAAGCACAACAGACCCGCGCCGAGAAATATATTCCGGGCATCTGGATCGACCCCGACGGATGCGAGCACTGGGTCATGGATGATGGCGCGGAAGGCTATATGGACAACCGCATCACGCGCGACGGTCGCCCGGTATGCCACCGTAATGTCTGCGGGATCATCCCGACCGATACGCTCTTTGCCACCGACCGCTCGCAGATCTCGGCTTCGGGTCGGGAATATCTGCGCAACTTCTTCCGCACCGCGCAGGCGCGCAGCTTCATCATTACCGGCCATACCGATAGCCGCGCCTCGGACGAGTATAACATGAAGCTCTCCAAGCGCCGTGCCGAAGCCGTGGCAGGTGTTGCACAGGAAGTCGGTGCGCCGGTGCTGGCGGTCAACTGGTATGGCGAGCGCCAGCCGCGATCGACCAATGCGACCCGTGAAGGCATGGCGCAGAACCGTCGTGTCGAAATCATCTGTGTAAAATAAGGGGCCGGTATCATGACTGCCATCAAGACACTCGTGTTGCTGGGACTTGTGGGCGCGATGGGCGCCTGTACCGCCGTCGGTCCCGACAAAAGCCGTGATCGTGGCTGGGGCTCGAAAGATCTGAGCCAGCTGAAAGCCGGTATCTGGATCGATCCCGAAGGCTGTGACCACTGGATCATCGATGACGGTGTGGAGGGGTATCTCTCGGCGCGTCTAGATGATTATGGCAAGCCGATCTGCTCGGGCGCGGGGCCTGCAGCCACGGCCGTTGGTCCGTTCAAATCGGGCTCCGATATTCCCGATCCGACACCGGGCTACTGATTCTCGCGCCAACCGGCCCGAGATCCAAAGACGACATGTTTTCCGGAGCCGTGCGATCAGCCGCGCGGCTCTTTTTCTGTCTGGACGGTAAATTTTCTGCCATGGGGTGATGCCTGCAAAAAGCAAGACTTGCGTAACCCTGATCTTGGGGGCACCATATGTATTAGGAATCCAGCCAGGAGGTAGTATTTGGGCTTTAGTGCGATAACCCCCCCGCCCAGCTCTCAGGATGCCCGCGAGACACTTCTCGAGTTTCCTGATAATAAACTTCTGATCGACCTTTGCGGCGAGTTTGACCGCAATCTCGCACAGGTCGAACAAGCCCTTGCGGTGCATATCCTGCGGCGCGGCAACCAGCTTGCCGTTGTAGGTGCCCCCGAGGCCCAAGCCCAGGCGGCGGCGGTGCTCCAGCATCTCTACCAGCGGTTAGAGGCCCAGAAACCCATCGAAACCGGCGATATCGACGCGGCGCTACGGGCAACCGAGCTCGGTCAGGGTTCGACGAGCTTCGAGAACCAGCTGGAGATGTTCGCCAAAGGGCATTACGAGATCCGCACCCGCAAGAAGCAGGTCGAGCCCCGCACCGAGGCGCAAAAAGCCTATGTGCGTAACCTCTTCGAGAACGAGATGGCCTTCGGTATCGGCCCTGCAGGGACCGGCAAGACCTATCTGGCGGTGGCGGTCGGTGTGACAATGCTGATCTCCGGCGAGGTCGACAAGATCCTGCTGTCGCGTCCGGCGGTCGAGGCGGGCGAGCGTCTGGGCTTCCTGCCTGGCGACATGAAGGACAAGGTCGACCCTTACATGCAGCCGCTCTATGACGCGCTCAACGACTTCCTGCCGCAAAAGCAGCTGGCGAAACTCATGGAGGACAAGCGCATCGAGATCGCACCGCTGGCCTTCATGCGCGGGCGCACGCTCTCGAATGCCTTCGTGGTGCTTGATGAGGCGCAGAACGCCACGACCATGCAGATGAAGATGTTCCTGACCCGTCTGGGCCAGGGCTCGCGCATGGTGATCACCGGCGACCGGTCTCAGGTCGACCTGCCGCGCGGCATGCCCTCTGGCCTTGCCGATGCCGAGCGCATTCTGGACGGGGTGGACGGAATTTCCTTTAACTACTTCACCTCCAAGGATGTCGTGCGTCACCATCTCGTGGCCAAGATCATCAATGCCTACGAAAAAGCCGAAGGCTGATTCAGGCGAGATACTGACCGGAAAGCGGGGCTTCGGCCCTGTTTTCTTTTGCACTCCCCTTATATTTGCCTAATTAATAGTCAATCGCCGCCGCCATATTTCGCAATTTCCCGAAAAAATGGTGCGGTCGGGGGAGATAACGGACGGAACTACTTTTTTTGACTCGCCGATCAACGCAAGCTGATCACAGACTAAGGCACGATCCGATTGTCATGTGAGCGTTAAAAAAACGGCATAACACCAGCTCACGGCGGATCGCGCCATAAACCGATTTCGGGGAGAGAAAAGAGTGACGGTTAAATCGATCAAATGGCTCGCAGGGGCCGCAGCGCTTCTGGCAAGCACCGCAATGGTTCAGGCGCAAGACCTGTCGGAACTGGAAGCGGCAGCCAAGAAGGAAGGCATGCTGACCACCATCGCGCTGCCGCATAGCTGGTGCGGCTATGGCGATGTCATCGCGGGCTTCAAGGCGAAATACCCCGAGATCAATGTTAACGAGCTGAACCCCGATGCGGGCTCGGCAGACGAGCTGGAAGCCGTGCGCGCCAATAAAGGCAATACCGGCCCGCAGGCCCCTGATGTACTGGATGTGGGTCTGTCCTTCGGTCCGCAAGCCAAGGAAGAGGGGCTCTTGCAGCCGTATAAGGTCTCGACCTGGGACGAGATCCCAGATGCGGTCAAAGATGCCGATGGCTACTGGTATGGCGATTATTACGGCGTCATGTCCTTCATGATCAATAAGGACCTGATCGACACCAATCCCGAGGACTGGTCGGACCTGCTGAAGCCCGAATATGCGGGCTCGGTGGCGCTGGCGGGCGATCCGCGTGCCTCGAACCAGGCGATCCTCGCCGTTCTGGCAGCCGGTATGGCCGAAGGTGGTGCCGCAGGTAAGGAAGCGGGCGAGAAGGGTCTCGAGTTCTTCAAGAAGATGAACGATGCGGGCAACTTCGTCCCCGTTATCGGCAAGGCGGGCACGCTGGCACAGGGGGCCACCCCGATCACCATCATGTGGGACTATAACGCCTTGGCCGCGCGCGACACGCTCAACGGCAACCCGCCGGTCGAGGTTGTGGTGCCGAAATCGGGCGTGTTGGCAGGCGTCTATGTGCAGGGGATCTCGGCCCATGCGCCGCACCCGAACGCCGCCAAGCTCTGGATGGAATATCTCTATTCGGATGAAGGCCAGAACCTCTGGCTGAAGGGCTATTGCCACCCCGCGCGCTTCACCGCCATGTCCAAGGCGGGCAAGGTGCCGCAGGAACTGCTCGATGCGCTGCCGCCGGCAGAAGCCTATGATCAGGCCTATTTCCCGACGCTCGACGAGCAAGCGGGCAACAAGGACGCCGTGGTTGGCGGCTGGGATAGCGTCGTCGGCTCTAACGTCCAGTAAATGTTGATTTGCGATACCCCTGCGCCCCGGGCGTGGGGGTATCTTGTTTAGTCGAAGCGGAAACCCTGTGGCCGACCTCCCTCCCGTCAAACGCCGGATCAGTCTGACATGGCTTGGGCTCTTGCCCTTCATTGCCTTTATCGTGCTGTTTCTGGCCCTGCCAACGATGAAGATCGTCATCGGCGCGTTCCAGCGCCCCGATGGCAGCTTCACCCTGTCCAATCTCGCGGGGCTGTTCACGCCCACGATCCTCGGCTCCTACTGGATCTCGATCAAGATCTCGCTGGCCTCTTCGGCCATCGGCTGTCTGGTGGGCTTCCTGATGGCGGCCGGAATGGTGCTGGGGGGCTTGCCCAAAGCGATCCGCTCGCCGCTTCTGACCTTCTCGGGCGTGGCCTCGAACTTTGCCGGTGTGCCGCTGGCCTTCGCCTTTCTGGCAACCCTCGGGCCGCTGGGCCTTGTGACCATGTTCCTGCGCCATGAATTCGGCATCAACCTGCGGGCCATGGGGTTCAATATCCTCAGCTTCTGGGGTCTGACGATCACCTATCTCTTCTTCCAGATCCCGCTCATGATCCTGATCATCACGCCCGCACTCGATGGTCTCAAGCGCGAATGGCGCGAGGCGGCCTCCTGCCTTGGCGCGAGTGGCGCGCAATACTGGCGCATCGTCGCGCTGCCGATCCTCTTCCCGACGATCCTTGGCACTTTCGCGCTTCTCTTTGCCAATGCGTTCGGCGCCGTGGCCACCGCCATCGCGCTCACCGGCTCCTCGCTCAATATCGTGCCGATCATGCTTTTCGCGCAGATCCGCGGTGATGTGCTGGGCGACCCTCACTTGGGCTATGCAATGGCCTTCGGGATGATCCTCGTGACGGGGCTCGCCAATGTGATCTATATCCTGCTCAGGATGCGCTCGGAGAGGTGGCTGAAATGACCAAGGCAGCCTCGTGGGCCATCATGATCCTCGGCATCCTCTATTTCGTGTTGCCGCTCTGGGGGATGGTCGAATTCTCGCTTTCGATGCGCCGCGGCGTCTATAGTTTCGATGCCTATACGGCGGTGCTCTCGGACCCGCAATTCCGCCAGACTTTCAGCTATTCGGTGCTGATGGCGCTTCTGACGATCCTCTTCGGCATCCTGCTGGTGGTGCCCACGGCCTTCTGGGTGCAACTCAAACTGCCGCGACTGCGCCCGCTGATCGAGTTCATCACACTGATGCCGCTGGTTATTCCGGCGATCGTGACCGTGTTCGGCTACATCCGGCTTTACAATACATCAAGCTGGCTGCCGCTGACCGGCACCACTTTGGGCACCAATTTCCTTCTGGTGATGGGCTATGCCACGCTGTCGCTGCCCTATATGTATCGTGCGGTCGATACGGGGCTGCGCAGCATCGATGTGGCCACGCTCACCGAGGCCGCGCAATCGCTTGGCGCGGGCTGGGTGCGTATCATCGGACAGATCATCCTGCCCAATGTGCTGGTGGCGGTGCTCTCGGGCTCGTTTGTGACCTTCGCCATTGTCATGGGCGAGTTCACGATGGCGGCGCTTCTCAACCGTCCGGCCTTCGGACCGTATCTGCAACTCATGGGCGCCAACAAAGCCTATGAGCCCTTCGCATTGGCGACCATCGCCTTTGTCATCACTTGGGCCTGCATGGGGCTGATCCAGCTGGTCACACGTTTCACCAAACATACCAAGGCGGGTCGATGAGTTTCCTGACGATTTCCCATCTGGAGAAAAGCTTCGGCGCGACCCGCGTCGTGAAGGACTTCAATCTCGATATCGAGAAAGGCGAGTTCATCTCGCTCCTCGGTCCTTCGGGCTGTGGCAAGACAACCGTGTTGCGCATGGTGGCGGGGTTCGAGAGCCCGTCTGCAGGGTCCATCACCATCGATGGGCGCGAGGTGTCTTCGCTCAAGCCCAACCAGCGTAATATCGGGATGGTGTTTCAGGCCTATGCGCTGTTTCCCAACCTGACGGTGACGCAGAATGTGGGCTTTGGTCTGAAGGTTCAGGGCACGCCTGCACGCGAGATCGCGCCGCGTGTGGCCGAAATGCTGAAGCTGATCGGCCTGCCGGAGATGGGCGCACGTTATCCCTACCAGCTCTCGGGCGGGCAGCAGCAGCGGGTGGCATTGGCGCGTGCACTTGCGCCCAAGCCGCAGGTCTTGTTGCTCGACGAACCCCTTTCGGCGCTTGATGCCAAGGTGCGGGTCAGTTTGCGTAACGAAATCCGCATGATCCAGAAAGAGCTGGGGATCACCACCATATTCGTGACCCATGATCAGGAGGAGGCGCTGTCGATGTCGGACCGGATCGTGGTCATGCATCAGGGCATCGCCGACCAGATCGGCACGCCGTTCGAGATCTACAACACCCCCGCGACCCGCTTTGTGGCAGGCTTCGTGGGCACGCTCACCACGCTACAGGCACAGGTGATCGACGGGGCTGCGGGCCATGTGCGGATCGGGGCCAATGATCTGTGGATCTACCGTGAGGTCACGGGGCCGGAGATCACGCTCGGTCTGCGTCCGGAGATGCTCCGGCTGGGAGTGGCGGATTTTGACGCGGGCGAGGCACAGCTGGGCGGCACTATCCTCGATGTCGATTTTCTGGGCTCGGTCATCCGCCTGAAGGTCGATCTGGGCGGCGAGACGCTGGCGGTAGACCTGTTCAACAACACCCGTGCCGCGCCGCCGGAAGTGGGCAGTCAGGTAAGTCTTGCGCTGCACCCCTCGGATGCGCTGGTGATCGGCGGCTGATCGGAGCCGGACCCTTGGCGGGATGTCCGCCACGGCAGGGCCGCTTGGCATCAGGTCTGGTCGTCGCCTGCCAGAAACCCGCCCGATTGCCGCGCCCAGAGACGGGCATAGATCCCGCCCGCATCCAGCAACTCGGCATGGCTGCCCTGTTCGACGATACGGCCCTGATCCATCACCACCAGCCGGTCCATCGCTGCGATGGTGGATAGCCTGTGGGCGATGGCGATCACCGTCTTGCCTTCCATCAGCACCTCGAGCCGCGACTGGATTGCCGCTTCGACCTCGCTATCGAGGGCACTTGTGGCCTCGTCTAGGATGAGGATCGGGGCATCCTTCAGCGCCACACGCGCGATGGCGATCCGCTGGCGCTGACCGCCCGAGAGTTTGACGCCGCGCTCGCCCACATGGGCGTCGAGCCCGTGGCGGCCCTGCGCATCCGAGAGTTGCGGCACGAAACTGTCGGCTTCGGCCATACGCAGGGCATGGGCGATCTGGTCGTCACTCGCGTCGGGGCGGCCATAGGTGATATTGTCGCGCACAGAGCGGTGCAGAAGCGCACTATCTTGGGTTACCACCCCGATTGCGGCGCGCAGGCTTTCCTGACCGACCTGCGCCACATCCTGCCCGTCGATGGTGATCCTGCCTTCGGGAATGTCGTGGAAGCGCAGAAGAAGGTTAATAAGCGTGGATTTTCCCGCCCCCGAGCGTCCGACCAGCCCGACTTTCTCGCCCGCGCGGATTGTCAGATCAAGATCATCGAGCACGGCCAGCGGGCGCTGTGCCTCGTCTTGGCCATAGCGGAAGGTGACATGATCGAAGCGCACGGCGCCTGCGGCCACCTCCAGCGGTTTCGCATCGGGCGCATCCTGCACAGCACGCGGCAGCGAAAGGCTCGAGATCCCGTCCCGCACCGTGCCGATATTCTCGAAGAGCGCCGCAAATTCCCACATGATCCAATGCGCCATATTGTTGAGCCGCAAGGCCAGCGGCACGGCAATGGCCACGGCGCCCACGGCCAGCTCGCCCGTGGTCCAGAGCCAGAGCCCGATCCCCGTGACAGCCGCCACGAGCCAGACATTCAGCAGGCTCAGCGTGATATCCTGGATCTGCGAGAGCCGCATCTGCCGGTAGACGGTGCCCAGAAACGCGTCCATGCCTGAGCGCATCCACGCCTCCTCGCGGTCGGAATGCGAGAAAAGTTTGACGGTGGCGATATTGGTGTAGCTATCTACGATGCGCCCCGTCATGGCGGAACGCGTATCGGCCTGTTCCTGTGCCACGCGCCCGAGCCGCGGCACAATCCGGCCCAGCATCAGCCCGTATCCCAGCGCCCAGAGCACGAAAGGCAGAGCTAGCCGCCAGTCCTGAGAGGCCGCCAGCGCCAGTGCGCCGATAAAATAGATCACCACATAGCTGCCCACGTCCATGAGCTTCATCGCCACCTCGCGCACGGCCAGCGCCGTCTGCATCAGCCTCTGCGCGATGCGGCCCGCGAATTCGTCCTGAAAATAGCCCACCGATTGCCGCAGCAGATAACGGTAAGCCAGCCAGCGCACCCGCTGCGGGAAATTGCCCAGAAGCGTCTGGTGCATCAGGAGCCCGCCGAAGAGATTGAGCCCGGGCAACACGATCACGAGCCCCAACCCCATCAGTGCGATCCGGCCCCAGTTCTCGGCCCAGAAGCTTTCGCGTGGTGTGTCGGACAAGCGGTTCACCAGATCGCCCAGCCAGCTATAGAGCGAGACCTCGACCAGCGCGATCGCCCCCGAGCTGATCGCCAAGAGAACCAACCAGCCGGTTACCCCGCGGCTGTAATGGCGCATGAAAGCCCAGAAGCCTTTGGGCGGCATCATAGGCTGCTCGGAAGGATAAGGGTCGATGCGGCGTTCGAACCAGGAAAACATGGTGGCTCCTGTCGGTTGGAATGGGTCTAGATAGAGTGCCCGCACCGGATGTCACATATGTGACCGGTCAGCGTCCGGCCTTGCGCAGAGCGCGCTCAAGCGCATCGAGAAACCGCGAACGATCGGCTTTGGTGAAGCCCTTGTTGCGGCCCTGCAGGAATGGGTCGGCGGCGCGCATGTCGGTCATCAGATCGCGCATGGCGAGCGCCTGACCCACATTGTTGTCGGTGAGCGCCTCGCCGTCATGGCGCAGCACCTGTGCGCCCGCCGCTACGCATTTGGCTGCCAGCGGGATATCGTTGGTAATCACGACATCACCGCGGCCCGCGCGCTCGGCAATCCACATATCGGCCACATCGGGACCGGCATCCACGACGATCGTCTCGATCAGCGGGTTCTGCGAGGGCCGGATGCCGCCGTTCGAGACGATCTTCATAGATACGCTGTGGCGGCTGCCGACACGCTCGACCTCCGCCTTGACCGGACAGGCATCGGCATCGACATAGATCGTCATTGGAGGCACTCCGTTATAGCTGGTCGTGCTGTAGCCTAAAGCCGGGCTAGGGCCAAGCGGTGAGCGATAATCAGGTAACTTTGCGGTATTCGGCCTTGGTCAAATTATGCAATTCTTTGTCGTTACCGCGTTGATTTCCAGTTCTTTTACAAATTTCGCATAATGCAAATATGTATGAGCCAAGATCCATAAGGCCTTCCACCGGGTCAATTTGGGGCATGAATCAGTAAATTGTTCAAAGGTATAGTTAATGTCAGTTATCAATGTTGGGCAAAGCGCGGGTGGCACCCCGCTTATTATTTCTTCGGTTCGTGGAATGGCATTTCCGAAGGGCTGGTCCGCATCTCGCACAAATGAGTGGCTGTTGCGATCCAATGAAGGCGACATCGGATTATTGGCCCGGATCCCGCTCGATCCGCTCGGTGATATTTCCATCTATGCGGAGGAGCCGGTCTGCCGGAAGGTCATCCAGTCTGTGGCCGAACAGATCCGCCTTTCCGAGACCATTACCCAAGAAATCTATCGGGTGATGGCGGAAAATACCCATGCAGGTAAAGTCGATTTTACGCTTCCCGCTGACTGGATGTTCCGCAAGCGCGGTTGCTGGCAGCTGGTTGCGAAAGGCACGCGCCCTACCGTTCTGGCGGTTTTCGATATCGAAGATGACGATTCGCTCGTTTACGGGATCGAGGCTCCCGATGCCCGGGGATTCCTGCAGACGATCATTTCGGAGTTCCGTCGCTGCAAAAAACGCGAGCGCAAGATCCTTGATGCGTTTCGGGATTGCCCACTCGCGGAAAAAGCCCTGCAGCGCAAGGTTATCTAGGGTTCGGGCTTGGTTTCGGGGCCGTGACCGGCCCCGAAACTTCGATCATCAGCCTTGCAGACGGTCCAGGATCCGCACCCAGGACCGGATGCCTTTATGGAAGCTCTTCACGTCATATTTCTCGTTGGGGCTATGGATCGCGTCATCCTCGTTGGCAAAGCCGATCAGCATCGCATCCATACCGAGAATCTCCTTGAAATAGCCCGCAATCGGGATCGAGCCCCCCATACCGGTGATCACCGCCTCGCGATCCCATTCGTCGGTCAGCGCAAGGCGCGCTTTCTCGAATTCGGGGCGGGAGGTATCCATGAAGGCGGCCTTTGCGCCATCAAGGCTCGTATCCCAGTGGATCTCGGCATCCTGCGGGACGCGGGCCTCGAGATGTTTGCGCAGCTTGGCGCGCACATCGGCGGGGTCCATATCGCCTACCAGACGGCAAGTGATCTTCACATGCGCCTCGGCGGGGATCACAGTCTTGGAGCCCGTGCCCTGATAGCCGCCCCACAGACCGTTGATCTCGACGGTCGGACGCGACCATTGCTGCTCGAGCGTCGAATAACCCTCTTCGCCATGCGCCTTGGTCAGGCCGACACCACCCAGATAGGCCGCCTCGTCGAAGCCGCAGTTCTTCCACATCTCGAGCTGCTCGGCCGGAACTTCGGGCACGCCTTCATAGAAGCCCTCGACCGCCACGCGGCCGGTCTCGTCATGCAGCGAGGCGATGAGTTTCGAGATCTCGCGCAGCGGGTTCAGCGCGGGGCCGCCATAGAAGCCCGAATGCAGGTCGATGCGCGGGCCCTTGAGGGTGAATTCCTCTTTCAGCATGCCGCGCAGGCTGCCCGCGATGGTGGGCACGCCCGGCGAGACCATGCCGGTATCGCAGATCAGCGCCAGATCGGCGGTCAGTTCGGCGGCGTTCTCTTTCATGAAGGGCACGAGCGAGGGCGAGCCTGATTCTTCCTCGCCCTCGAAGAAGATCGTGATGTTGAACGGCAGCGAGCCCGTCTCGTCCTTATAGGCGCGGCAGGCCTCGATAAAGGTCATCAGCTGACCCTTGTCATCGGAAGCCCCACGGCCACGGATCACCTTACCCTTGGGCGTGTCCTCGATCTGCGGCTCGAAGGGGGGTGTGTTCCACAGATTCAGCGGATCGACGGGCTGCACATCGTAATGGCCGTAAAACAGCAGATGCGGCCCTTGGCCTTCATTGCGGGCCACCACCATCGGATGACCGGGGGTCGGGCGCACTTCTGTTTTAAAACCAATGGATTCAAGGTCTTTCTTTAACCATTCTGCGGCCTTGGTGACCTCGGGCGTATAGGCCGGATCGGTCGAGATCGACTGGATACGCAACAGCTCCATCAGACGGTTCATGGCATTATCGAGATCGGTATCGACCCGGTTGAGGACGGCATCCACTGACATAGTTCACTCCTTGTTTGCGCCAGACCCTAGCAATCTGGCGGGGACTGTCCAGACAGGCGCCGAGGAAAGCCGGTCCGCTATCGTCATGGCGGGGTTGCCCCCGCTGCATGGGCTGCGACCAAGCGCGCATTTGAATTTGTTCCGGAAATGCGTATTTAAGTGGCAAGCAAGTCAAACACGCATCTGTAATTTGACCTTTGTCAATGTGAGGTGTGGTAAAGAGGCCTAGTGCTGACCCAGCGAACGGATGCAAGGACAGAACCCATGAATTACGATCAGGCTTTGGATACGGCGATCAACCGGCTTCACGAGGAAGGCCGTTATCGCGTTTTTATCGACCTGGAGCGTGAGAAGGGCGCCTATCCGAAGGCCGTCTGGACCAAAGAGGATGGGACCAAGAAGGATATCACCATCTGGTGCGGCAATGACTATCTGGGCATGGGGCAACATCCGGTTGTTCTGGCTGCGATGCATGAGGCGCTCGATGCCACCGGCGCCGGTTCGGGCGGAACGCGCAATATCTCGGGCACAACCGTTTACCACAAGCGCCTCGAGGCCGAACTGGCCGATCTGCACCGGACCGAGGCCGCGCTCGTTTTCTCCTCGGCCTACACCGCCAATGACGGCACACTCTCGACCCTGCGCAATATCTTCCCCGGTCTGATCATCTATTCCGACGAGCTGAACCATGCCTCGATGATCGAGGGGATCCGTCGTGGTGGCGGCGCCAAGCGCATCTTCCGCCACAACGATCTGGCCCATCTGCGTGAGCTGCTGCAGGCCGATGATCCGGCAACTCCCAAGCTGATCGCCTTCGAGTCGGTCTATTCGATGGATGGGGATTTCGGTCCGATCAAGGAGATCTGTGATCTGGCGAAGGAATTCAACGCCCTGACCTATCTCGACGAGGTCCATGCCGTGGGTATGTATGGCCCGCGTGGGGCAGGCTATGCCGAAGCCATCGGCGAGACCCGTATCGACATGTTCAATGGCACGCTGGGCAAGGCGTTCGGGGTGTTCGGTGGCTATGTCGCGGCGTCGGCGAAAATGGTGGATGCAATCCGCTCCTACGCGCCGGGCTTCATCTTCACGACCTCTCTGCCACCGGTTGTGGCAGCAGGCGCTGCGGCCTCGATCGCGTTCCTCAAAACCGCCGAGGGTCAGGCACTGCGCGACAAGCAGCAGGAACATGCCCGCATCCTGAAGACCCGCCTGAAGGCGATGGGGCTCCCCTTCATCGACCGTGGCAGCCATATCGTGCCGGTCCACGTCGGAAATCCCAAACATTGCAAGGCTCTGTCGGACATGCTGCTCGAAGAGTTCGGCGTCTATGTGCAGCCGATCAACTACCCGACGGTTCCGCGCGGCACCGAGCGGCTGCGGTTCACACCCTCCCCCGTGCACTCCCTCAAGGAGATCGACGGGCTGGTGCGGGCGCTCGATAAGCTCTGGGCGCGTTGTGAGCTAAATCGTGCCGAAATGGCAGGTTAACCCATAACTACCGGTGTAAACCTCTCTAGCATGTGATAACTTTGCAATAACCAGTTCGGAAAAACCGAATCGGACAACTTTGAGTGCGATAGGGGCAGTGAAGCAATGATCGGTCGAAGGACACCTCCTTCGATGCAGGACGACGTCCAGCCGAAAGGCTTCGAGGATTACGACCTGCGTCTTGGCGATCTGATGCGGGGCGAGCGCGCCACGTTATCTAAGTCGCTTCTGGATGTGCAACGGGAGTTGCGCATCAGGGCCGCTTACATTGCCGGCATCGAGAGTTGTGACCTGTCCGCCTTCGACGCGCCGTCTTTCGTGTCAGGCTATGTGCGCTCCTATGCGCGTTATCTCAACCTTGATCCCGATTGGGCTTTCGAGCGTTTCTGCTTCGAGTCCGGCTTCGTTCCGACACATGGGATGGCCCAGCACGGACAACCCCATAAAGTCTCAGCTAGTGCAGGCAACAAGCCGGTCAATGGTCTGGGCAGCCCCAATCCCGTTTTTCTCCCCAAAACAGATAGTCTCTGGTCGCGGATCGAACCGCGTGCTATCGGCTCGCTTCTGGTGCTGGCGGTTCTGGCAGGCGGGATCGGCTATGGGGGCTGGTCGGTGCTGCAGGAGGTCCAACGTGTCAATCTGACGCCCGTGGACCAGCAGCCCTCGGTCGTAGCACAGCTCGACCCGTTGTCCTCGGTCGAGGGGGGCTCTGCCGATCCGGTGGAAAGCGCTCAGGATACAACGGCGGATGACAGTCTGGACCGTCTCTTCCGTCCCGCCACGCTGGATACGCCCGTGCTGATCGCGCGCGACGGTCCGATTGCCTCCATTGATCCTAACAAGACCGGCGTTCTGGCAGGCCAGACCCAAACCGCCGCAGCTGATATGGCGACGCAGAAGCCGGATGCGCAGTCCGCCATCAATCAGGCCATCGCGCAGGCGATGGGGCAGGGTCAGGCTGTTCCCGCACCTGCGGCGGCCGACGGTAGCGAAGGCGTTCAGGTGACGGCAGCGAATGCGGCCGATGTCGAGATTCTCGCCGTGCGCCCGTCTTGGGTACGGGTGCGTGCGGCGGACGGATCGGTTCTTCTGGAAAAGGTCATGAATGCGGGCGAGCGTTACACCCTGCCCAAACTGGCCGAGCCGCCGACCCTGCGCACGGGTGAATCCGGCGCGATCTATTTTGCCGTCAACGGTGTCGCGCATGGTCCCGTAGGCGCGCGGGGGGCCGTGACCAAGAATATTACCCTCAGCGCCGATGCGCTCTCGCAGCGTTTTGCCGTGGCCGATCCGCAAAAGGACAGTGCGCTCACCAGCATGTTCGCGGTTGCGGATGCGGGTCAGGCCATTGCCGATCCGACCCCCAAGACGGAATAAGTGTCCGCGTCTTGGAACTGTTGTGAGATCAATCCTGATTGACAGCCGTTGCCCTCGGGCGGCGGCTGAACTACTTTGCCCCCGACATGTCCGAAGGAGTCCCCAATGTCCCTGAACCCGGTTCGTCCGTGGCGCAGCGTCGAACGCCGCAAATCCCGTCAGATTATGGTCGGCAATGTGCCGGTTGGCGGGGATGCGCCGATTTCGGTGCAGACGATGACCAATACGGACACTACAGATGTAAAGGCCACGCTGGACCAGATCATCCGTGCCGCGGATGTGGGTGCCGATATCGTGCGGGTCTCGACCCCCGATCAGGCCTCTACGCAGGCGCTGCGCGAGATCTGCCGCGAGAGCCCCGTGCCGATCGTGGCCGATATCCATTTCCACTATAAACGCGCCATCGAGGCCGCCGAGGCCGGCGCCGCCTGCCTGCGGATCAATCCGGGCAATATCGGCGATGCGAGCCGGGTGAAAGAGGTGGTGAAGGCCGCCAAGGACTATGGCTGCTCGATCCGGATCGGGGTGAATGCGGGCTCGCTCGAGAAGCATCTTCTGGAGAAATATGGCGAGCCTTGCCCCGATGCGATGGTCGAGTCGGGCCTCGACCACATCAAGCTCCTTCAGGATAACGACTTCCACGAGTTCAAGATTTCCTGCAAGGCATCCGATGTCTTCCTGTCAGCCGCAGCATATCAGGCGCTGGCCGAGGTCACCGATGCGCCGATCCATCTGGGGATCACCGAGGCCGGTGGCCTGACCGCGGGCACGGTGAAATCGGCCATCGGTCTGGGGAACCTTTTGTGGATGGGCATTGGCGACACGCTGCGCGTGAGCCTTTCGGCCGATCCGGTCGAAGAGGTGAAGGTCGGCTTCGAGATCCTGAAATCGCTGGGGCTGCGCACCCGCGGCGTGCAGATCATCTCCTGCCCGTCCTGCGCCCGTCAGGGCTTCAACGTCATCAAGACGGTGGAAGAGCTGGAAAAGCGGCTCGAGCATATCAAACAGCCCATGTCGCTCTCGATCATCGGCTGTGTGGTCAATGGTCCAGGCGAGGCGCTGATGACCGATCTGGGTTTCACGGGCGGCGGCGCAGGCTCGGGCATGATCTATATGGCGGGCAAACAGAGCCATAAGATGTCCAATGAGCAGATGATCGACCATATTGTGGAACTGGTCGAGGAGCGGGCCGAGAAGCTCGATGCCGAACAGAAGGCCGCAGAGGCCGCGGAATAATATAAAGGGCGCCTATGGCGCCCTTTTTCACAAGAAGAGATAGGTCAGCACCAGAAGCACGGTCGAGGCCGCGAGCCCGAAAAGCGTGAAGCGCCGGTTGAGATCGAAGGTCACACGGGCAGGGGTGACGCCCAGCTGGCGGCCGGTGATGATCGACATGGCCGAGATGGGCGAGGCCGAGATCGCCATCGCCCAGGCAAGGCACAGCCCCAGACCCAGCGCCAATGGATGCTCCGCCCCCACAGGGCCCGGCCCGAGAAGCTGGGCGATCATGACCACCACGATGGAATGCGGGATCATGAGGCTGGCCGCGAGCGGCACCAGATAGAGGCAGCCCAGGATCAGCGCGATGGCCGGTAGCGCAGCCCCGCCCAGTGCCGCACCCCAACCCAGACTGTTGAAGGCGACCGAGATGCCAGCGCCAATCACGGCGGCGGCCAGAAAGATCGTGGCCTCGTTGGCCATGGAGGCCGAGGCCTTGCCCAATCCGCTTAACCGGTCGGCCCCTTTGAGGGCGGCCCGGATCCCGGGCTCAACAAAGGGCCAGCCCCAAGACAGGACAGGCAGCACCATACAGGCCGCCACGAGGAAGCTGATCTCCAGAAGCCGATGGAGCGCCAGCGTTACCACAATGAGCCCCAGCACCACCGACAGGATAAGGACCAGCGCGCGCCCGCCTTTCATATCCTGCGCGAGATCGGGATCCGGCGTATGATCGCGCGCCGTTTCGCTGCGCAGCACGAACAGGCTGCCAAGCGTGATGACCAGCGCCGAGACGACAGCCAGCATCAGGAAGGCGGCCGGATCGAGCCCCGGAATGGCGGTGGTAACGATGGCAAATCCGACCCCGATCGGGTTCCATATGGTGGCAAGGATGGTGCCACGCAGGGCGCTCAGCGTCATCACACGGGTGTTGATCGGTGTGCGGCCCTGAGCCCTGGCATGGGTGGCGTGGTTCTCGGCGATATCGGACATCATGCCGATGGTGCCGATATTGAACAGCACCGAAAGCCCCTGTGCTCCGAAGGTTACGGCGCTGGCCCGCCTGCTGGCCGAGGCCGCAAAGAGCCGGGCTGCAGCGCGTTCGACCAGTTTCGAGGCTCTCACCGGCCCGCGGATCAGCCCGAGCGAGGTCAGGAACGCCGAGAAGGCTGTGCCCTGAAACAGCGCGCCTTCCATGCGCGGCAAAGCCTCGGGCACAATAATGGCGATAGCGATGGCTATCGCGACCGACAGGACCGCAAAGATCTGCGCCATGCGCTGCACCGCACCGATACGCAGGATTGCCAGCATGATGGCCGCGCCCGCCGCAATCCATGTCACGCCTCCGAGAACGGGAAGGAATTTCTCGCCGACCTGACCGATGATGAGACCGCCGATCATCAGGATCGCCAGAAGGCCGGTGGCTCGGTCCAGACGGGATACAGCTCGGGCAGAAAGAGGCATGGAAAATCTCGGGTCGGAAAGGTTTTGTTTGTTATGTCAGCTTTTCGGGCGGGTGCAATCGTGGGGGGTGCGGCCTTTTGTGCATCACGGCGCAGGGATGCGCGTGAAGGTTTCCGACCAGACATCGGAGAACCGCCGCCGTGTATGGTGGTCAAGCGCCACCAGCAGCGCCGGTGACAGGCCGATGAAGCGCCGCGCGCTTGGCAAAAGGCCGTTTTCCTGCGGATCGTCGGGGAAGATCAGACCGGCGGCGCGGATCGCCTCCTGCCCGTCTGCCGAGAGCAGGAAATCCAGTAGCCGTTTGGCCGTTTCGGGATGGCGCGCACGTTTGGGGATCATATAGGCACGCGAGAGGAAGAGCGTGTAATCCTCGGGCAGCACCATCGCCACATCCGGGCGGGGATGGTTCATGACATAGGAGCCGAGCATGTTATAGGCCAGCGCGAATTTGCCCGAGGACACATCGTCGATGATCTGCGCCGAGCAGCAGGTGACCACCGCGTTGCTGCGGGCAAAACCCTCAAGGAGCGCCCCGAACGTGGTGGCTTCGAGGCTGTCGCTATAGGCGAAGAGATAGCCCAGACCTGACTGCTCGATATCATAGGTCGCAAAGCGGCCCGACCAGCGATCATCCTCGCGGCGCATCATATCTAGCAACTGGAACCGGTCGCGCGGTGCCTGCGCGGGGCGGATCAACCGCTTGTTATAGACAATGACCGAGGGCTCTTCGGTCAACCCCCACAACTCGTCGCGCCAGCGCCGCGCGGCGGGCAGGGCGCGGGTGGCCTCTGACTGGTGCGGCTGCGCGCATCCGCCATTGACCAGCTCGACCATCTGCTGGACCGCCGATGAAAACACCACATCGCCACCCTGACGCCCGTCACGGCAGGCGGCACTGGCGGCCTCGTAGAGGCCATTGGCCGTCCACTGCTCATACTGCACCGTCACATCCGGATTGGCTTCGGTGAAAGCCTCGATTACCGGCCCCATGATCGAAAGATCGGTATTGGAGCGGAACAGCAGGGGCTGCGGGCCATGCCCGATCGTGCCGCGCAGCTCGGGTTCGGCATGGGCCATACCGGCACAGAGCCAAACGAGCAGGATCACCAGACGGGTCATTGCGGGGTGCTTTCGGAGGAGGTGGTGTGCAGGTTTGCTGCGGGCAGCACAAGGCTGATGCGGAAGCCATGATCGCTCTGCTCGGTCCGGATTCCGCCCCCGAACGCATGGGCCACCGCATAGACGATCGACAGCCCGATACCCGAGCCGCCCTCGGCCGAGCCATGCGAACGGGCAAAGCGCTGGCCCAGCCTGTCGGTCAGATCCTCTGCCGGTCCCGGTCCGGCATCGGCGACCCACAGGCAGGCGAGGGAGCCCTCCAATGCGGTGCCGATGGTCACCGGCGCCTTGCCATGGGTCAGCGCGTTCGACACCAGATTACCAAGCGCCTGTTCCAAAGAGAAGGCATCGGCGGCCACCACGACAGGGTCGGGGCCGATCTCGAAGCGCAGATCCAGCTCGGGCCGGTGGTCATGGTGTTCCAGCACCTCGAGCGCCACATCCCGTAGATCGAGCGGTGCGCGGGGGATGCTGTCGGTGCGATGGGTGACCATGGCGCGTGACAGTAGCTGGTCGAGGAGCCGCCCCAGAGAGCGCGTGCGCCGTGTGAGCCGCTCGATCTGGCGCTGGCGCAGCTCGGGATCGGTGGTCTCATGGATGGCCTCGGCCTGCGCACGGATCGCGGCGACGGGCGTGCGCAGCTGATGGGCGCTATCGGAGATCAGGTTGCGCATCATTTCGAGTTGTCGCTCGAGACGCGCCATGAAACGGTTGACGCCCGCCAGCATCACCTCGATCTCGGCGGGGACATTCTCTGTGGGCACAGGTGTCAGGTCATAGGGGTCGCGGGTGGCCAGATCAGCGGCGATCTTCTCCACGGGACGCAGCGCGACATGGATGATGACATAGGCCGAGACCAGCAGCAGCACCCCCGCAATCGCCGCAGGCCAGAGCGCATCGGTGACCAGATGCAGCGTCATGTCCTTGCGCGCGCGCAGGGTCTGTCCCACGGAGATATGCACAGCCCCCGAGAAATTCCGCTCGGCAAAGAGGCGGGTGATCTCGACATAGCGCGCCGGCTCGCCCTGCATAGGCGCATCGAAAAGCTGCTCTCCGTTGCGGTTGGGCCGCGTATCCGCAGCAAAAGGCGTATCGGCATAGCCGGTGATCAGCTGGTGATGCGGCCCGCGCACGGCATAAGCGATCCGGTCGTCGCGCGCCTGCGCCAGCAGTTCGAAGGCTGAAACCGGCAGATCGACGACGGGGTGTCCATTCTGGATAAAGATCGATTCCGCGATGTCATTGGCGGCGCCGAGCAAGAGACGGTCATAACTGTCCCATGCCGCCTGTCGGCCGTTGATCCAGACGGTCGCGGCCACGAGCACCATACCCAGAAGCATGAGCGACATCACCGCCCGTAAAATACGCCCCTGCAGCGAGCCAGTGGAGCGGTGGAGCGGCCTATCCATCCAGCGTGATCCGGTAGCCGATACCGCGTTCGGTGGCGATCGCCACGCCACTGCCTGCCAGTTTGCGCCGCAGCCGCGCGACGTAAAGCTCGATCGCATTCAGCCCTACATCGGCATCCTCCAGCGTAAAGAGCCCGTCATAGAGGCGCTCCTTACCAAGGATCTGGTCAGGATGGCGCAGGAATATACCCAGAAGCGTGGCCTCGCGCCGTGTGAGGGCAAGGCGCTGACCATTCAGTGTGCCACTCATCTGCGCCGAGGAATAATGGAGCGGGCCAAACCGGATCGCATCCGATTTCTGCTCGGTCTCGCGGCGCATCAGGGCGCGAAGCCGGGCCTCCAGCTCGCGCTGATCAAACGGTTTGACCAGATAGTCATCGGCCCCCAGATCGAGCGTATTCACACGATCATCCACCGAATAAAGCGCGGTCAACACCAGAACGGGCAGGCGGTCGCCGCGCCCACGCAGGCTGCGCAGCAACGACTGACCAGACCCGTCGGGCAGGTTGAGGTCAAGCACCATTGCATCATAGCGCTGCACGCGCAGGAAATCCTGCGCATCGCCCAATGTCGGCGCATGATCACAGGCAATACCGGATTTGGCAAAGCGCGTGACGACGGTTTCCGCCAGATCTTCGGTGTCTTCGACCATCAACACGCGCATGTTTCCGCTAAACCTTTTTATTCGTGGCTGTCATTTCCTGTCGCAGGCCCCGCGCAATGACAGGTTCGTGACAGGTTCGATTGCTAGTCTCCTTCTACCCCCGAGAGGAGGGGTCTGCAAAGCGCAGACTCACGGGGAATGCGGATGACCGGGCTGGAGGGCCTGCCCGCATAGGAATCTGGAGGAAATCATATGTTCAAGGCAACCCGCCTGACCCTTGCTGCCGCCGTGCTCGGTGCATCGACTTTCGCCGCTGGCGCACAGGACTTCCAACCCGAAGCCCCCGAATGCATCGCCCCCGCAAATCCGGGCGGCGGCTGGGACTTCACCTGCCGTCAGGTCGGCAAGACCCTGCAGGATCTGGGTCTGATCAACAAGACCATGCAGGTCGTCAACCTCGCCGGTGGCGGCGGTGGTGTGGCCTTTGCCGAAGTCGTCAACAAACGCGCGACCTCGGATGACCTGATCACTGCAGCCTCTTCGGCCACCGCGACCCGTCTGGCGCAGGGCGCCTATCCGGGCAATACCGTCGATCAGGTCCGCTGGGTCGGCTCGATCGGTGCCGATTACGGCGTGATCGCTGTGGCCAAAAATAGCGACATCAAAGACCTGCCGCAACTTCTTGATATGATAAAAGAAGATCCGCGCAGCATTTCGGTTGCCGGTGGTTCTGCTGTGGGCGGTTGGGATCACCTCAAGGTGCTGATCGCGGCCGATGCCTATGGCATCGAGGATGTCCGCAAGGTCAAATATATCGCCTTCGATGGCGGTGGCGAGGCTGTGACCCAGCTTCTGGCAGGATCGGTCCAAGCCTTCACCGGCGATCTTTCCGAGGCCAAGGGCTTCGTCGAATCAGGCGATATCCGCGTGATCGCCGTGCTGGCTCCCGAGCGTCTGGAAGGCGAATTTGCCGATTATCCCACCGCGAAAGAGCAGGGCGTGGATGCGATCGGTGCCAACTGGCGCGGGTTCTACGCACCGGGTGGCATGTCGGACGAGGCCTATAACGGCTGGGTGAAAAAAGTCGGTGAGATGTATGCCTCCGACGAGTGGAAAACCACGATGGAAGCCAACGGCATCGCACCGCTCGATCTGCAAGGCGCGGAGTTCGACGCGTTCGTCAAAGAGAACGTCGCCGAGATCCAGGAGATCTCGCGCAAGATCGGGATCATCAAGTAATCCTCCCGGGGTCGTTTCCGACCCTGTCCTCCCGGGCGCCGCTTCCACGCGGCGCCCGTCTCCCAATTCATGTCTGTTTGCAAGGAGATCGTCATGAGTGACCGCATCTTCGGCATCTTCGGCCTGCTTCTGGCGATCGGCTTTGCCTATTCGGCAACCCTGATCGAGGAAAGCTTCCTGTCGGATGTCGTAGGCCCCAAGGCCTTCCCGCTGATCATTGCCGCGATCCTCGGCATCTCGAGCGCCGTCATCGCGTTCAAGCCCGATCCCGATCCGGCATGGCCGAACTTCGCGCGTATCGCCGAGATTGCCGCCGCTGTCGTTGTCATGGTGCTCTATGCCGAGTTGCTGCCGGTCATCGGTTTCGTCTTTGCCACCGCTTTTGCAGCTGCCTATCTCAGTTGGCGTCTTGGCAATGCGATCCTCTGGGCCGTGCTCACGGGGATCGGAACCTCGGTCGGTATCTATGTGATCTTCCATCTTGTGCTCGGCCTGTCGCTCGCGCGCGGCCCGCTCGGTTTCTGAGGAGCCACCTATGGATCTTCTTTCCCAACTTGGCGACGGTTTTGCAGTCGCTCTCACATGGCAGAACCTCGCGCTTGCGCTGATGGGCTGCTTCCTCGGCACGATCATGGGCGCGCTGCCCGGTCTTGGCCCGTCGAATGGCGTGGCGATCCTGATCCCGCTGGCCTTCACGCTGGGCCTCGGGGCCACGCCCTCGCTGATCCTGCTGACCTCGGTCTATTACGGGGCGATGTATGGCGGGCGGATCTCGTCCATCTTGCTGAATATCCCGGGCGACGAGCCTGCGATGATGACCTGTCTCGACGGACACCCGATGGCCAAGAAAGGCATGGCGGGCGAGGCACTCTCGATTTCGGGCATCGCCTCCTTCGTGGGCTCTTTCTTCGCAACCTGGGGCCTCATCGTGCTGGCACCGCAGCTGGTGAAGATCGCGCTGTTGTTCGGACCTGCCGAATATTTCGCGCTCTTCGCGCTGGCCTTCATGACGCTCGGTGGTGTCAGCTCGACCAATCAGGCGAAATCCGCTTTTGCCGCGGCCCTCGGCCTTGGCCTTGCCATGATCGGCGTGGATACCCAAACGGGTGTGCCGCGCTTCACCTTCGGCGAGGTCCATCTCTATGACGGGCTCGATTTTCTCGTAGCAATTGTGGGTCTTTTCGCACTTTCGGAAGTGTTCATCTTCCTCGAAGAGCGTCACGGTGGTTCGGATGCAAAAGGCAAAGCCCTGAAAATCGGTCGCATCCTGCCGCCGATGAAGATGGTCAAGGAAACCACCCCGACCATGCTGCGCTCGACCTTCGTGGGTTTCCTCGCGGGCGTTCTGCCGGGGGCGGGTGCCTCGCTGGGCTCCTTCCTTGCCTATTCGCTCGAAAAGCGGATGTCGGATAAGAACAAGACGTTCGGTAAAGGCGATCCGCGCGGTGTGGCAGCGCCCGAGGCTGGCAACAATGCCGCAGCCGGTGGTGCGCTGGTGCCGATGCTGGCGCTGGGTGTGCCCGGCTCGGGGACGACCGCCGTGCTTCTGGCCGTGCTTCTGTCGCTCAACATCACCCCGGGTCCGCTACTATTTGCCAACAATCCCGATGTCGTCTGGGGCCTGATCGCTGCGCTCTTCATCGCGAACTTCATGCTTCTTGCACTGAATATCCCGATGGTGGGCCTGTTCACCCGTCTGCTGCTGATCCCGCCAAAGGTCCTGATGCCGGTTGTGGCTATGGTGTCCTTCGTGGGGATCTACGGGATCTCCGGCTCCAGTTTCGACCTTCTGGTAATGATCGGCTTCGGCGTGGCAGGCTGGATCCTGCGCAAGCTCGACATCCCGCTGGTCCCGATCATCCTCGGCACGCTTCTGGGAAATGCGATGGAAAATAACCTGCGCCGTGCCGTGGAAATCGACAATGGCAACTGGTTCACCCTGATCGACAGCCCTCTCTCGATCGCGCTTTGGGTGATCGCGCTCATCGGTTTCGCAATGCCGATCATCGTGGGGCGCAAGGTCAAGGCCGGTATCCACGAGCGCAAGGACGAGATCGGTTCGATCAAGGACTGACCACCGCGCGACGAGGGTCACCGGAGCGATCCGGTGGCCCTTATTCTATCCGGCGTTCACTCCGGATGCGGCCCGTTGATCAGAGCCAGAAGATCGGTGGCGGTCGTTTTGGCATTGGCACGGGGCGGGAGCGCAAGGAAAAGCGGCTCCCAATCAGGAGAGAACTGCTCCAGACGCTGGCGCAGGCGAGCCATTTCCTCGAATGAAACGCCATGACGGGCGATGAATGCGCCGAGCCGGTTGGACAGGCGCACACCGCGCGGCGTCTCAAGCCCCGACAGGGCCACGGTCCCGAGAAGGACACTCTGATATCCTTCGGCCTTGCAATGGAGACAGAGGCCCGTCAGCAGGAAGGTCGTAAAATCGCCATCGCATTCGGGAAGATAGCGGATCAGATCGACCGAGGCGCGCGATCTGGCCGAAGTCGTCCAGAACACGGCAAAGCCCACGATCCTGCCGCCCGACGAGACCAGCGCAAGCGGCATCCTGTTGAGGTAATCCGAGGAGAAATACCCAACCGAGAACCGCTTTCCGAGGCTGACGCGGCACGCGCCCCAGGCATCAGAAATCTCCCGCAACCGGGCAAGGCGCTCGGGGGAATGGGGTGGGCTGACGATCTCGAACGAGAGTTCGCTGGCGCAGGCGCGGTGATAAGCCTCACGCAATCCATGATAACGCTCCGCCTCTAGGTCGAAGCGGGAAAGGGGCAGGACGGCCTCTTCCCCCAGCCTGTGCATCGCAAGCCCCATATCCGGCCAGCGCGGCGCGGAGTTTTCACGCACCCCGTAGAAAAGAGGTTGCGCCCCTGCTGCATGGGCCGCGTCCTGGAAGGCCCAAAGCAATCCCGATATCTCGTCTTCAGAACCCACGGGTTCGTGTAACGCCACCCAGCTCCCCCTCTGAATGCGATACATTAAGAAACTATTAAAGCTATCTGAAAACATGAAGTATTTATCATTACTTAATGCGATATTGGCTTTAGGGTCCGCTTGGCCGTCGACGATCTCGGCAGCCCGTGCGAGTTCGCTACGGCCAGGCAAACCATGCTGCAAGCGGCCAGGTCTGAGGGCATAGCCGACGACCAGCAGCGCCATAACGAGAAAACTGATGAAAGCGGCACGCAAGGCGCGTGCGGCTTCTGGGACGGTCGCCCAGTCCCACCATCTGTCGCCCCCGGCGGCGCCGCTTTCATGGGCAAGGAACAGGGTCATCACGAGTGTAAGGGCAAGGCAGAACATCAGGATGCACCAGCGGGGCCCCAGAATATCCTGCGTGAGCCGCGTGCGGCGGTGGAACTCCCTCCGCGTGGCCAGCAGGATGGCGCAGGCCGCCACCAGCACCAGCGACGGACCGTAATGACCGCGATGGGGCAGGCTGGCCAGCAGCGCCACCAGCAAGGCCGCCTGTGTCATCCACCAAGCGCCCGATAGGCGGCGGAGTAGCCCATGTGCCAGCACCACGAGACAGGCGCCGATCGCGCTTGAAATCAATACGCCACCTTCGAGGAAGATCCGCGGCAGCATATTGGCCAAATCATCGACCATTGGCGCGGCGGGTGGCAGGAGAGGCAAGATCATCAACACCCCGCCAATCACAAAGGTCATGGCAGAGATTGCCAGCGGCGTCAGCGCACGACCTACCTGAAAAAGCGGCACCAGCGGCCCTGTGATCTTGTGCCGGACAAAGCGGAGTTCGCCAAGTGCCAACATCGCGAGGGCGAGCGTGAAGGGAAGGATATAATAGATAAAGCGGTAAAGAAGCAGGCCCGCCGCGATCTCCTGTGGCGGGATGGCATGGGGCAGGGCTGCCACGATGACCGTCTCGAAAACCCCCACTCCGCCCGGCACATGGGAAAGCACGCCCGCCATGACTGCCGCCGAGAAGACCGCAAGGAAAGTGGCGAAGCCGATCTGGTCCGCGGGCAGCAGGATATAGAGTGTGGCTGCCGAAAGGATTGTCTCTGCAGCCGTGAAGAAAAACTGACCGAGGGACAGTGCCGGTCCGGGCATCTGAAGCGATATGCCCCGCAGATTCACACCGGATCTGCGCCATGCCATGATGGTCAGAATGACCAGCGAGAACAGCACGAAGGCGATAGCGCCCCAGCGGATCCAGTGCGCCGGCACGGCAATCACCGCACCGAGTGCATGCGGGTGCCATGCCAAGGCGCCGAGCCCGAGCAATGTAGCACCAATCCCGAAGGAGAGTGAGCAGAAGAGCGAAATCCCCGCAATGTCAAAGGCCGAGAGCCCCATGGCGGAATAGATGCGATAGCGCACGGCACCACCCGTCACGGGACCGGCGCCGACTGTATTACCGATCGAATAGCCAAGAAAGCTTCCGGCCAACACGATAGGCAGCGGAAGCTTGCGGCCAATAAACCGCAAAGCCGACCAGTCATATCCCGCAAGCGCCGCATAGCCACCGACCGTGCATAGAAGCGCCAGCAGGATATGTGATGCGGGTGTGGCGCGGATCAGGTGTCCGACCTCGGCCATGCTGACATGTGACAGGAGTCGGTAAAGCGCGAAGGCACCTAAAGTGAACAAGGCCGCTGTAACGATATAGGGCATCGCCCCGCGCAGCCGCTTCAGCATCATCGGCATTTGCCTTCATCCGTTTGTCGTCAAGTGATGTGCCACATAAACGGCGTATGGATCAATGCCTGAAATTTCTCGAGTTGAATTACATAACTTCGGTTACCAGCAAATACCGTGGCGGTGGCCGGGGCCTCGAAAGCGGCCTGTATTCGGCCCCGTTCAGGACCCGAATACAGGCTTCTTACATCTTAAACCAGAGCCTTATAGGCCGCAGCGACATCGGCAATTTGACTGGAGCTGAACGCATCCAGCTGCGTATTTGTGAAGGATTGCAGCTGCGTATAGGATAAAGCTGCAAGATTGGTTGCAGAAAGGCCCGCAAGCCCGTCGGTGCTGATCGACGAGACATCATCTGTCGAGAATGTCGCTAAGGCGGTGTTTTTGAAAGCCGCGACCTGTTCTGCGCTGAGTTCGGCCACCTGCTCCGGTGTCAGAGCTTCTGCCTGCTCCGAAGTGAGATTGGCAATCTGCTTGGTCGACAGCCCGGCGATGGCCGAAGGATCGATGGCTGCAATCTGAGCGGTGCTCAATGCAGCGGTCTTCTCTGTCCCGAGTGCTGCGATCTGAAGTGCGTTCAGAGCCGAGATCTGGGTTGTCTCGAGTGCCGCGACCTGATCGGTTCCGAGCCCCGCAACCTGATAGAAACTCAGCCCGCCGATCTGCGCCGAAGTGAGGGCGCCGATCTGCTCGTTATCGAAACTGGCAATCACGCTTGTCGGCAATCCCGAGATAGCACTGGCCGAAATCGATGCGATATCCTCACTCGACAGCGTGCCAAGCTGGTCTGATGTCAGTGCAGACATCTGGGTGGCCGTGAGATTGGCAAGCTGCTCGGCCGTGAAGGCATCAAACTGCGCGGTGCTCAAAGACGTGATCTGGGTCGTGGTAAATCCGGCCACTGCGGTCGCCTTGAGCGCCCCGATCTGATCAGTGGAGATTGCGGCGAGCGCCGAGAGGGACAGATCATCAAGCTGGGTCGAGCTGAACGCCGCCAACTGCTCGTCCGACATTTGCGGAATCTGCGTCTCGGTGAGCGCAGCCACCTGTTTTGCGCTCATGGCCGAAATATGTGCAGTCGTCAGGTTCTCGATCTCGTCGGAGGACAGCGCCGAGATCGTGCTTGCGGGAATACCCGAGAAGGCCGTGCTGCTGATCGCAGCGATCTTATCGCTATCGAATGTCGCGAAACCTTCGGAGCTGATGGCACCGATCTGGCTGGCACTCATTGCTGCAATCTGGGTTTCGGTCAACCCCTCGATCTGGTCCGCCTCAAGACCCGAGATCTGCGTGGCAGTCAGCCCAGAGATCGCGCTGGTACTCAGTGCTTCGATCTGGTCCGCCGTCAGCGGGTCAAACGCCGAGGCATCCATTCCGCCAATCTGCGTCGAGGTCAGCGCGGCAATTTGGGTTGTGCTCAGCCCGCTGATCTGGTCGTCACGCATCGCATTCAGCTGTGCCGATTTGAGGCCTGCAATCTGCGTGGCGCTAAGACTGTCCATCTGGCTCTGGCTGAACAGCGCAATCGCATCCGCGTTGATGCCTGAGATCGCGCTCGCACTTAGCGCCTCGATCTGGTCGGCAGAGAACTGCTGTAAAGCACCGTCGCTGATCGCGCTCACCTGATCGGCTGTCAAGCCAGAGATCTGTGTCGTCGTGAGGGCCAGAATGCTTGAATCCTCCAGCGCGGCAATCTGGTCCTCTCCCAACCCCCCTATTGCGGCCGCGCTCAAGGCGCCCACCTGCTCGATGCTCAGCGAGCCCACAACTTCTTCCGTTAGCCCCGATGCCTGGGTCGCGCCAAAAGCGGCCATCTGCGTCGTCGACAGCGCGGAAACCTGCGCGCTTGACAGAGCAGCGACCTGCTTGGCGGTCAAGGCACCGATCTGGGTTGTGGTCAGTGCATCCATCTTGGCACTGTCGAAGGCCTCGATCGCATCGGTCGAAAGGGCGGTGATCGCGGCGGCGCTCAACCCGCCGATCGCATCATCCGACATCGCCTCGATCATGCCTGCCGTCAGCGCACCCGCCTGGGTTGCAGTAAAGGCCGCGACCTGATCGTCGCTGAAGGCTGCAATCTGGTCGATGGATAGAGCCTCGACCTGATCCGCCGTAAGCCCCGATACGGCAGCGGAATCGATCGCCGCAATCTGGTCGGTGCTGAAGCCTGACAACCCTTCGGCGGTAAACGCACCCATCTGGGTGGCAGAAAGCGCCTCGATCTGGTCGGCGGTCAGCGCCTCGATCTGGCTGGCCGATAGGGCCGCGATATGGGTGGCTTTCAGTGCCGCGACCTGCTTGGTGGTCAACGCTTCGACCTGCTCGCCGGTCAGCGATTGCAGCTGATCGGTGGACATCCCCGCAAGCGATGCGGCCTTGATGGACGAAATCGTCTCAGGCGATAGCGCCGCGAGGCTCTCGCCGCTCAAGGCCGCGACCTGCGTGGCGCTGATGGCCGCAAGCTGACTGCTGGTCAGCGCCTTGACCTGCGTCTCGTTCAGCCCCTCGATCTGGTCCGCCGTGAAACCGGCGATCGCCGAGGCGCTGATCGCGGCAATCTGGTCTGCCGAAAGCGCCTGCACCACATCCTCGTCCAGCGCGGCGATCTGACCAGAGGTCAGGGCACCGATCTGGTCTTCCGACAGGGCGGCGATCTGGGCGGTGCCGAGTGCCGCGATCTGGGTGGTTTTCAACCCTTTGATCTGGGTCGTGCTCAGGGCGCCAAGCTGGGTCTCATCAAGGCTCGCGATCGCTTCGGTGGACAGACCCGAAATCCCGGCCGCGCTGATCGACGAGAGCGCATCGGCGCCAAGGGATTGCACTGCCTCTGTCGAGAGAGCCGCGGTCTGGGTCGCAGTCAGCTTCGAGAGCTGCGTCTCGGTAAAGGCCGCCAGCTGGTCGGTAGACAGCGCCTCGATCTGCTCCACGCTAAGCCCAGCAATTCCTTTTGCCGACAAAGCCGCGATCTGGGTTCCGCTCAGCTGGCCGATCATTTCCGCCGAAAGCGCCCCGACCTGCGTGCCGGTCAACGCCGCGACTTGGGTCTCGCCCAGTGCCGCGACCTGATCACCGGTGAGCGCGGCGATCTGGGTCGATTTCATCGCCGCCGTCTGCGCCGCGGTCAACGCGGAGATGTGATCAGTGCTGAGGGCCGCAACCTGATCGGTGCTGAGGCCCGCAATCGCGACATTGGACAGAGCGGCGAAGCTGTCGGTGGACAGCGCTGCAAGAGTGTCCGTCGAGATATTGGCGACCTGCGCCGACGTCAGTTTCTTTAACTGCGAGTTGCTAAGCGATTCGAGCTGATCCGCGCTCACGACCTGCATCTGGGCGCTGGTCAGGCCGCTGATCGCCCCCAGAGCGATGCCGGAGAACTGCTCCGCGCTCAGAGCGGAGACGGCCTCTGTCGAGAGTGCTGCCACCTGCTTTGCCCCCAGCGCCGCGATCTGCGAACTGCCGAGCGCGCCGATCTGCTCGGTCGCGAGGCTCGAGATCTGCGTCGTATGCAGCGCCGCGATCTGCTTCGAGGTCAGGGACTGGATCTGGTCGGTGGTCAGGGACTGGAGCTGGTCCTCCGAAAGGCTCGTCAGCGAGGTCGATTTGATCGACGCGATCGCGCTTGTGGAGAGCGCGGACAGGGTCTCGGAGGGGATGGCCGCAACCTGAGAGGCGCTCAGCTTCGAGATCTGCGTGATCGTCAGCGACTGGATCTGCTCCGTGCTCATGACCCCGATCTGTGAGGTCTTCAGGCCGGAAATCGAGCCGCTCGCAATGGAGGCGACCTGACTTGTGGACATCACGGCGATGCTGTCTTGCGGCAAAGCGCTGATCTGCTTGCTCGACAGGCTCTTGATGAAGCTCGTGGGCATCGAGGCCACCTGATCGGTGGTGAAGGACGCGACCTGCGTGGTGCTCATGGCCGCGATCTGGGCGGATTTGAAGCTGCCCATCTGCTCGGCGGTCAGCGCCGAGACCGCATCCGTTTTCAACCCCGAGATGGAGGTAGTCTTGATTGCTTTCAGCGCGTTGGTCGACAGCGACGTCGCGTTGACGCCAAGTGCGCCGATCTGGGTGCTGCTGAGGGTGGCCACCTGCCCTGCGGTCAGCGCGCCGATCTGGTCGGTCGTCAGATTGGAGAACTGGTCACTGCTCAGGCCGGTGATTGCGCTGGCGGAGATATTGGCGATCTGGTCGGTGCTAAAGCCTGCAAGGATTTGTGTCGAGACGGAGCGCAGCTGTGATGCGGTCAGCGCGCTCATCCGGGCCGGATCCATCGCGGCCCATTGCTCGGCACTGAGGGCCGCGATCTGCGCGGGTTTCATCGCACGGAGTTGGGTCGCGCCGAAAGAGGCGACCTGATCGGTCGACAGGCTCTCGATCGCATCGGTGCTGATCCCGCTGACCGAGGCGTAATTCAGCGCCGCGATATCCTCGGTCGAGAACGAGGCGATGGCCTCTGCGGACATCGCGGAGAGCTGCTTGGCGGTGGCACCCGCCAGCTGCGTGGGTGTCAGAGCCTCGATCTGGTCGGTGGTCATGCCGGCGATCTGGTCGCTCGACATGGCGGCGAATTGCGAGCGGGTGAAACCCGTCATCTGCTCGTCGGAGAGGCTCGAGATCTGGGCAAGCGTCATACCCGACATGGCCGTCGAGGAAATATAGGAGAGCTGCTGGGTGCTGAGATTGGACACGACCTCCTCGCTCAACGCCGAGAGCTGGGTCGCCGAGAATGCGCTTAGTTGCGATTTCGTCAGGCTGGAGGCTACCGAACTGTCCCACGTCTTCAGGGTATCACTCGACAGAGAGCGGATCTGCGTTGCGGTCAGGGTGGAAGAATATCCGATAGCGGCCATACTGGTCTCCTCTTTTTCACGGAGACTATCGCGCAACGTACTTAAGGAGTGGTGAACCGCCGCCTTCAAATATCCTTTAGGTTTTAGAGATTTCCGATGTCTTCTTCTGATGGGATTCGCGACGGAAAGAGGCCGGACAAACGATACAAGTCCCTTGGGGCACAACCTTAACGAGATAAATCTTGGTGAACGGGGGTGTCTGTGCGACCCTGACTGCGGGGGTGGACAGCCCGAACGGGAGGTTCTCGCAATGCACACCGCGTTTCTTGCCACGATTGCGCTCTGTCTGACGACACTCTGTCTCGCGAAACCTGCGGGCGCGGGCCCGTGGATGCGCGAGAAAGGCACTGCTTTTCTGTCCTTCGGACATGAATTCGCAGGGCGGGAGGCACAATGGACCAGCCTTTATGCCGAATATGGGCTAAGCGCGCGCAATACGCTCGTGCTCGATTACGGGCGTGGCGAGAAATCCGAGGAGATCTGGCTGGGATGGCAGATCCCGCTCCTGCCGCCCGAGAGGCATCAGAAGCTGTCTCTTGGCACATGGATCGGCGAGCGAAAGCTCGATGGCGAGGGCGTTCAGATGTATGGGGTCGGGCTCAACTGGGGGATGGGCTTCACCGATCCGCTCTGGCGCAAGAATGGCTGGCTGGCCGCCGAGTTCCGCCATATGCGCGCGCCCGAGACTGTCACCTATGACCCCGCTGCCGAAGGGATCGACCCGATGACGCTCCCCGACCCGAGCCACCTGCACTCGCAGAGCTTCTCCAAGCTTGATCTGACGGTCGGCTGGCATCTACGGCAGGACTGGATGGGGTTCGGGCAACTCCTGCTTTACAAGCCCGATAATGACGATCTCTCGAGCAGCCTTGCCGTGTCTCTGGTGAAAGACTTCCGGCGCGCCCAGTTGCAGATCGGCATGGTGGCGCCGCTGGCTGATGGGCAGGAGCCAAGATTGAAACTTGCGCTCTGGTCCACATTCTAGGTGCTGGACGTTTTGCGTCTGTGTGCCTAGATCCGTCCTATGGGCGATACGGTTATTCTCATTCTCGGTGCCGCGGTCTGGGATGGCGGACAGGCCTCTCCCGCGCTGCGCAGGCGGGTGCTGCACGGACTGGCGCTCTGGCGGGAGGATCCCGCGCGCCGGATCATCTGCTGCGGCGGCCTCGGGCGCCATGCTCCGAGCGAGGCCGATGTCATGGCGCAGATCCTGCGCGCCCATGGCGTGCCGCGCGGGCGCATCACGCTCGAGGCGCGCTCGACCGATACGATCAGCAATATCGGCAACGCGCTGGCGCTCGATCCCGATCTCGCGCAGGCGCGTGTAATCGTGGTGAGCGACCGCTACCACTGCCTGCGGGCGGGGCTGATCGCACGTGGTTACGGGCTGGATGTCACCACCAGCAGCCCCGACCCTTCCGCCATCAGCCGCCGCAGCTATGCGCGGGCCTGGGCGCGCGACCGCTTCGCGCTGCTGAAAACCGGCTGGTGGTTGCTCGGGCGCCTCAGGAAGCGATGCTGAGCTCTTCCAGCAGAGCCGTAATTTCGTCCCATGCAGGGCTACGCTTGACCTCCACCACCGACAGCCCCTGCCCCAGGGTCTCGGCATAGACCACACGGTTGGCCAGCGTCGCGCCCATCAGTTGCGCCTCCAGTTCGGAGGCGGCCTGTGCGACCTCCAGCCCCAGCCGGGTGTTGCTTTTCACGCGGTTGAGCAGGATACGGGGGCTTTTCCCGCAGCGGCGTGCAAGATCAAGCACACCCTCTGTAGCCCAGAGATCGACATGGCTGCCCGCCACCGGCACGAGGATCTCGTCCGCCTCGCGCAACGCCGGACGCAGGTCGCTATCGACCTTGGGCGGCGTGTCGACGATCACCACGTCATATTCGCGTTTCAGCTTCTCGCATTCATAGCTGACACCCCAAGAGGACGAGGTTCCGAACCCCACCTGCGGGTCCTCCAACGCCTCGCGCCGTGTCATGAACCAGCGACCAAGCGAGCCTTGCGGATCGGTATCCAGAAGGGCCACACGATACCCAGCACGCACCAGTCCGATCGCCAGATTGACCGCAACGGTCGTCTTGCCTGCCCCGCCTTTTTGTTGCGCGACCGTAATCACCTTACCCAAAACGAACCTCCCCCTTGGCATCGTTCAGGCCCCATGGCCATGATGCGCCTCACAGCCTCAGGTTAAGTCCGCAGCAATCCCGGTTGCAATCGCGAAAGCAAAGGATGGCCCCTAGAACACTGCGCCAAAATGAAAAACGCCGGAAAGCTGAGCTTTCCGGCGTTTTCCATGAAATCAGTCGAACTGATTAGTCAGCCGCAGCAACTGCGATACCGACCAGCAGCAGAACCGGGATCAGGATCGCGGCGTTGGACGACGAACCTTTTTCAACAACAACCGGCTCCGGCTCAACGACCGGTGCGGTGTAGCCGCCTGCAAAAGCGGTGGAAGCCGAGAGACCGGCGACGAGTGCGAGGGTAGCGATTTTTTTCATAGTAATCTCCGTCATTACCGTAGAGAGCCGCCAAAAATGCAGCATCGTTGGCGACGATTGCACAGGCTCACGAAATTGCAAAGGGGGAATCTCAAGCCCTCCACGCGCGACTGTGATATGTGTTGCACTTTAGCACGGTTTTTTAAGGTTTTCGGCCACACCAGCCTTACCACATTGGGTATAAGGCGCGCAGTATGTTGTTTAGGCTCGAAAAACTGAAGTTTTTCACGAGAATCAGGGAACCCGATCTCTCAGGGTGACGTTCATGCGATCACGCCGAGCTCCGACAGGCTGCAAATGTCTGGCATTTACCCGACTCGGCGCGAAAAACGACTCAGTCGCGGCGTCCGAAGAGCAGAATCACCACGAAAAACAGCGCCCCGCTGACTACGATCGAGGGCCCCGCAGGGGTGTCCCAAGTCATCGAGCCCCAGATACCGCCCCCGACAGAAGCCATGCCGATGCCGGTCGCGAAGAGCGCCATCGACTCGGGACTGCGCGAAATCCGCCGCCCGGCGGCGGCCGGAATGATCAGGAGCGCAGCAATCAGGAGTGCCCCTACAATCTTGATCGCCACTGCCACCGTCAGCGCCAGCGCGACCGTCAGGACCAGTTGTTCCTTACGGGCATCGATACCGGTGGATTTGGCCAGAGCCTCGCTGACAGTGGCGGTCAGCAGGTTCTGCCAGCGCCAGACCAGAAGCCCCAGCACCACGAGGCTGCCGCCCCAGATGACCGCCAGATCCATGCGCGAGACGGCGAGGATATCGCCAAAGAGCCATGCCGACAGATCGACGCGCAGCCCGCTGATAAAGGACGCCGCCACCAGACCTATGGCCAGTGCCGCGTGGGCCAGCACGCCCAGAATGGTATCGGCGGCATAGCCACGCCCCGAGAGCCGCGCCACGGTCAGCGCCATCAAGAGCGCCATGCCCAAAGTGCCGGCATAGACCGAAATACCGAAACCCAGACTGATCGCCACACCAAGGATCGCCGCATGCGATGTCGCATCGCCGAAATAGGCCATACGCCGCCAGACGACGAATGCGCCCAGAGGGCCTGTGGCAAGACAGAGCCCCACCCCTGCCAGCACCGAGCGCAGCAGGAAATCATCAAAAATCGCCATCATCTTATGTGCTGCTCTCTGTCAGGTGGTCATGCGCGGGATGGGCCATGCAATGCCCATCCGCATCATGGTCGTGATCGTGATGGTGCTGGTAGAGCGCGAAGGCCCCGCCGGTGCCCAATCCGAACAATGCGCGGTATTCGGGCGCCTCGGAGACAATCGCGGGTGTGCCCTGACAGCAGATATGCCCGTTCAGGCAGATCACCCGATCAGAGGCGGACATCACCACATGCAGATCATGGCTGACGAGCAATACGGCACAGCCGGTCTCTCGGCGCACCTCCTCGATCAGCCTGTAGAAGGCCGCGGTCCCCGGCTGGTCGAGCCCCTGGGTCGGCTCGTCAAGGATCAGCACATCGGGCTTGGCCAGAAGCGCCCGCGCCAGAAGAACGCGCTGCAGCTGCCCGCCCGAGAGCCCCGAAAGCGGGCGCTTGCCGATATCCTCGACACCCACGCGGGCCAGAGCGGCCTGCGCGCGCGCGTTGCTGATCCGTTTGGGCAACGACAGGAAACGGCGCACAGTCAGCGGCAGGGTCGCATCGATATGCAGCTTCTGCGGCACATAGCCGATCACCAGATCCGCGGCCTTTACCACCTGCCCTGTGGCCAGCGGTGCCAGCCCGATCAGCGCTTTCACCAATGTGGATTTTCCCGAGCCGTTCGGCCCGACCACCGTGACGATCTCGCCGCGTTGAATTGTGAAATCAACCGCTTGCAGGACAAACTCATCCCCGTGCCGCACGCCCACATTCTCGGCGCGGATCAGACTGTCAGGCCGCATCGTCGGGCGCTTTCTGGGCACAGCGCGGGCACAGCCCCACCGCCTCGAGAGAGGCGCGCTCGACCTTGAAGCCGATCCCCGCCGCCGCCCTGTCCAGCTCCGCACGCACCGCCATGCCCGGAGCCTCGGCTACGGCATCGCAGCTCTCGCAGATCAGGAACACCGGCGCATGCTCCTCGCCCGCATGCAGGCAGGCGATGAAGGCATTGAGCCTGCGTATCCGGTGCACCAACCCGCTGTCACATAGGAAATCGAGCGCCCGATAGGCCACGGGCGGCTGTTTGCCATAGCCCTCATCCGCCAGACGCTCGAGCACCTCATAGGCGCCCATTGCGCGATGTTCCTCGAGCAGGATCTCCAGAACCCGCCGCCGCACGGGGGTCAGGCGCAGCTTCTGCTCGCTGACCAGCGCCTCGGCGCGCGACATCGCATGGCCGGCGCAATGGTGGTGGTCATGGGCCTCGAAAGCATTGGCGGTCTCGTTGTGCGGATGGGGCATGTTATAGCATCACATTCCTGCTTGACTTGTTAGGCTATTACATAAACAACACGGCCCGTGAAAACAAGTTTGTCCGGAAGGAACCACCCATGACCCGTATGACGCTTCGCTTGGCCGCGACCCTTGGTGCCGTGACGGTCCTGCCCGCATTGGCGCAGGCCGATGTCCCTGCCGTCGTGACCGGCACACCGGTCGTCCAATCGCTTGTGGCGCAGGTCATGGGAGATCTGGGCGCGCCGGATGTGCTGCTCGACAAGGGCGCCGATCCGCATAGCTTCCAGCTGCGCCCGAGTCAGGCTCGCAGCCTGCAGAATGCCGATCTGGTGTTCTGGATCGGGCCGGAGCTGACCCCGTGGCTGGACCGCGCCATCGACACTCTGGGCAGCGCGACCGCAATTTCGCTCCTACATGCCGACGGCACGATCCAGCAGCAATTCGCAACCCCGGAACTGGTGCCGGATGAGGACGCGCATGATCACGACGCGGAGCATGGCGACGAGGCGCACGATCACGAAGACCATGACCACGACCATGATGCGGCCCATGCAGAGCATGAGCATGCGGACGAACACGGGGAAGAGCATCACCATCATTCCGGCCTCGATCCCCATGCGTGGCTGAACCCCGATAATGCCGAGATCTGGCTGGATATCATCGCCAAGGACCTGTCTGAACAGGACCCCGAAAACGCCCAGACCTATGCCGCCAATGCCAAGGCGGCGATCGCAAGGCTCAAAGAGCTTGATGCGGATCTGGCCAACCAGCTTGCGCCCGCCAAAGACAAACCCTTTGTCGTTTTTCATGCCGCTTATGGCTATCTGGCCCAGCATTACGGGCTCGAAATCGCGGGCAGCGTCAATGCGGGTGATGCCGCAACCTCGGGGGCCGCGCATCTGCAGGAATTGCACGACGCCTTTGCCGCAGGTCATATCACCTGCGCCTTCCCCGAAGCGCAGCATGACCCCAAGCAGATCCAGATCCTGCTTGATGGCACGGATGTGAAGCTTGGTGGTGCGCTCGACCCGTCGGGCAGCTCGCTCGATTATGGTCCGGATCTCTATGCCACCCTGATGTCGGATCTGGCGGATACGCTGAGCGATTGCCTCGTGGCGGAGTAAGGCCTTGCCCCCGCGTCCTGCCCATGTTTTCTAGGGCAGGATCAAGGAGGACGGTATGACGGCATGGCTGGCGGGCGCATTGGATGGCGCCCGACTACATCTTTGGGACGATCAGGCCCAGACACCGCGGATCAGGGCGCTCGACGGTGCCGATGCGCAAACGGTGATCGCGCAGGAAATGGACCGGCTCGGGGCCGAGCGGGCGGCGCTTGCGGGCGCGGAGGGGGCGGTGCTGCGCATCCCGTGCAAACCCGCGCGGCCCGAGGGACCGGCCCATCAGTTGCGGCTCCTCCCCAAGCTGGTGCAGGACCATCCCGCCTGCGAGGTCACGCCGCGCGAGGTCGCGCTGATTGCTGGCCTTCTGAAAGCGCGTCCGCAATTCGACGGGGTTGTCGCCATCACCGGAGAGACCACGCTCTGGGCGCAGATCTCGGCGGAAGAGGTGGTTTCGATCACCCGCACCGCGACGGGACGGCTTTTCGCGGCGCTTGGCGGGGGCCACCCCCTGCCCCCCGATGCCGCGTTCGAGACCGCACTCTCCGAGACCCGTGCCCGCCCCGAGCGACTGATGCGCGAGCTGGCGCAGCCCATGCCCAAGGCGCAAAGCCTGCTGGGCGCGCTGATCGGCGCCGAGCTGTGCGATACCAAACCATGGTGGCTCGGGCAGCAGGTTCTGGCCTTCGGGCCTTTCGCAACCGCGCTGAGTCATGCATTGTCGCTACAGGGTGTCGCCGCCACCGAAGGAGCCGCCGAACAGGCGGTTCTGGCAGGGCTGCGTAGCTATCTGGAATGAACGGATCCCCGAAATGACAACCTTGCCGCCGCTGGCGCGTATCCTGTCCGAGAATGCCGCCCAGTTGGGGCTCAGCCGTCCTGCGGCGCTCTGTCTGGGCGCAATCTGGCGCGCGGCCCAGAACCCTTCGGCGGAGGATCTGGTGACCATGCTCGGGATCTCGCGCTCCAATGTCTCGACCGCGCTGAAGGAGCTGCGCGAGATCGGGCTGGTTCAGCAGGCCCGTAGCCCCGGTTCGCGCAGGGATTTCTATGTGGCCGATGCTGATCCTTGGGCGCTTCTGCGCAAGATGATGATCGAGCGCCAGCGCAAGACCTTCGAGCCGCTGGCCGAAGCACTGACTGCCGCTTCAGGCGAGGATATGCGCCTGCCGGAACTTGCCGGGGTTGCTGCACAGATGAACGCCTGGCTGCGCAAGCTGACCGCACTCGACCCCGAGATGCTGTCCAAAGTCACAGCAGCCGATCCCGAAAAGGCGCTGAAGAAAAAGAAGAAATCTTGATCGGCTCAGCCATTTAATAGGTGCCGAAATCATTATAGGGAGTGTCAAGCGCGATACAGGCATAAGCCTCGAGAAGCGCCTGACGCGTCTGGTCCGTTTCTTCGACAAAGCGGAAGTCCATTGCCCGTATACGGGCCTTCGCCGCGCTGAAGGCCTCTGCATAATCGGGCCGCAAGATCAGATCCGCACGACCTTCGCCTTTGCGGTAGCTGGCTTTGTGCCCGACCGATTCAGCCATCAATTTCCATGCAAAAGAAGCTTGGTTATGGCGTGCAGCTGGCCCGCAATGAAGACGATATCGATACGATATACGGTTCGAGCGCCCAACATATAGCGGACGATCGGCTTCGCTGAATAGGTAAACACCACTGCGCGGCGTACCCTGATGAGACGGGGCGACACCCCGCAGGGGCTGCATCGCCATCAGTCGTTCAAAAGACGGATGCAGTTCCTCGATAGCAGAAGAAAATCGTGGATGCATCGCTATCTCCTCCGCGCTTTACATAAAGCGACGGGGCCACGCGGGCCCCGTCTTGATCAGCGGTCGGTCTGGATATCGAAGCCCAGATGTTTCGCCACGGCGAAGATGTCCTTATCGCCACGCCCGCACATATTCATCACGATGATATGGTCCTTGGGCAGGGTCGGTGCGAGCTTGATCACATGACCCAAAGCGTGGCTGGGCTCAAGTGCGGGGATGATCCCTTCGGTCCGGCAGGAGAACTGGAACGCCTCGAGCGCCTCCTTGTCGGTGATCGAGACATATTTCGCGCGGCCGATATCATGCAGCCAGGCATGTTCCGGACCGATGCCCGGATAGTCCAGCCCTGCCGAGATCGAATGGCCCTCGAGGATCTGGCCATCATCATCCTGCAAAAGATAGGTGCGGTTGCCATGCAGCACGCCCGGACGTCCGCCGGTGAGCGAGGCGCAATGCTCCATCTTCTCGTCAACGCCATGGCCACCGGCCTCGACGCCGATGATATTGACCGATGCGTCATCAAGGAAGGGGTAGAACAGGCCCATCGCGTTCGAGCCACCGCCAATGGCCGCGATCACGGTATCGGGCAGACGGCCCTCGCCCTCCTGCTCGGGCAGTTGCCAACGCACTTCCTTACCGATGATGGACTGGAAATCGCGTACCATCGCGGGATAGGGATGCGGGCCAGCGACGGTGCCAATGCAATAGAACGTGTCGCGCACATTGGTCACCCAGTCGCGCAGTGCATCGTTCATCGCGTCTTTCAGCGTGCCGCGGCCCGAGGTGACGGGGACCACTTCGGCCCCCAGAAGACGCATACGGAAGACGTTGGGTGCCTGACGCTCGACATCGGTCGCGCCCATGTAAACGACGCATTTCAGGCCGAATTTGGCGCAGACTGTGGCCGTTGCCACACCATGCTGACCGGCACCCGTTTCCGCAATAATACGGGTCTTGCCCATGCGGCGCGCCAGAAGGATCTGGCCCAGCACGTTGTTGATCTTATGGGCACCGGTATGGTTCAGCTCGTCGCGTTTGAGGTAGATCTTCGCGCCGCCCAGCTCTTCGGTCATGCGGGGCGCGAAATAGAGAGGCGACGGGCGGCCAACGTAATTCTTCCACAGATCGTCCATCTCGGCCCAGAAGGTCGGGTCCACCTTGGCGCGCTCGTATTCGGCCTCGAGATCGAGGATCAGCGGCATCAGCGTCTCGGACACGAAGCGCCCGCCGAAAATTCCGAACCGGCCATTGTCATCCGGCACATTCATGAAGCTGTTGATCAGATCGTCGGCCATGGACCTCTCCCTTATGTTTGCTCCCGTTTAGCGCCGGATGGCGCGAAGATAAAGCGCCGCGTGACATGGGCAATAAAAACGGCGCGAGGTTGCCCCCGCGCCGCTTGTTTGTGGATGCTGTCGGATCACTTCTGATCGGGCAGCGCGTAGGCGATCACATAATCCCCGCGGTCAGGCGACTGGCGTGCGCCACCGGCCGAGATGAGGATATATTGCTTGCCGGTCTCGGGCGAGACATAGGAGATCGGGGTGCCCTGGCTGCCAACGGGCATACGGGCTTTCCAGATTTCCTTACCCGTCGCGCTGTCAAATGCGCGCAGATAGTAATCCTGCGTGGCGGCAAAGAACACGAGGCCGCCTTGGGTCGTCAGTGAGCCACCGATGGTCGGCATGCCGATGGGCATGGGCATGCCCATCTTCATCCCGAAGAGCACGGTGTCCTTGACGGTGCCCAGCGGCACTTCCCAGTTCACTTTCTGGGTCTTCATATCGACCGAGGTGAGCGAACCGAAGGGCGGCTCCTGACACGGAATCCCCAGAGGCGAGAGGAAGCGGTTCTTCATCACCGAATAAGGAGTGCCCTTGAGCGGCACGGCACCCATGCCCGCGTTCACGGCTTCCGAGCCGTTCGACGCCGCCGCCTGACGTTCCTGCGGCTCCATATGGACCCAGAGACCCAGACGCATGTCGTTGATATACATAGTGTCTGCGGTCGGATCATAGGAGACGCCGCCCCAGTTCATGCCACCCAGCGATCCCGGGAAAGACAGCGAATAATCGGTGCCCGGCGCGGTAAAGAGACCCTCGTAGCGATAGCCCTTAAAGATATAGCGGCACATCAGCTGGTCGAAGGGGGTAGCGCCCCACATATCGGCCTCGGTCAGGGTCTGCGCCCCGATCTGCGGCATGCCCGAAGACACTGGCTGTTCCAGCGCATAGGGCTCGTCGGGGATGCCTGCGCCCTTCACGGTTTTGGTGGTGACATCGGTCAGCGGCTTGCCGGTTACACGGTCAAGCACCCAGATCTGGCCCGCTTTGGTCCCGAAGGTCAGCGCGGGCGTGCCCTTGAAGTCGATCAGCGTCGGCTGCATCGGCACGTCGAAATCCCACAGGTCGTGATGGACGGTCTGATAGACCCATTTCTCGGCACCAGTGGTCGCATCGAGCGCCAGCATGGAGGCGCCGTATTTCTCGTCTTCCGGCGTGCGTTCCACACCCCAGAGGTCGATTGCGGCATTGCCCACCGGCATGAAGACGGTGTTCGAGGACGCATCATAGGTCATCGGCGCCCAGACGTTGGGGGTCGAACGGGTGAAAGCGGTTTCATCCGTCATCGGCCCTTCGATGGTCTGTCCCTTGGCACCCGGGTCAAAGGCCCAACGCATCGCACCCGTCATGACGTCGAAGCCACGCATCACACCGCCCGGCATGTCGATGGCGACGTTATCGGCCACACGGCCCCCGACCACGATGGTCGTGCCCGCGATCACCGGCGGCGAGGTCAGCGAGTAGAGCGGGCCCTGTGCCGCGCCCAGACCCTGCTTCAGATCGACCTTACCCTCGGTGCCGAAGCCCTCGCAGAGCGCGCCCGTATCGGCATCAAGCGCCACCAGAACCGCGTCGATCGTGTTCATCACGATGCGGCGTTGGCAGTTGGTGGCCCCCTCCGGCAGAACGGCCGGCAGAATCTGCGTCGCGTTCGGTGCGGTCGGCTGCTGGATCGGCGCGGTGGCGTCGAAATAGCCCAAGCCACGGCAGCGCACCCAAGTGCGGGTATCGGTCGGGAATTCGTGGCGCCAGTTTTCCTCACCCGTATCGACATTGACCGAAATCACGGTATTGGAGGCGGTGCACAGATAGATCTGGTTCCCGATCTGCAAGGGCGTGTTCTGGTCTTCCAGACCACCACCATTGGGGCTATTGGGGATTTCACCGGTACGGAAGGTCCACGCAACCTGCAGGTCTTTCACGTTGTCGCGGTTGATCTGGTCGAGTGACGCGAAGCGGTCCTCGTTGCCATCCGAACCATAGCTGGACCAGTCGAGCTGACGGGTAGCATCTGTCACCGGCACCTGACCGGTCGCGGCCACCGAATTATGGATGCCATGCGGCTGGAACATGCCCCAGACCAGACCGATGATCGCGATCAGCGCGACCACGGCCACACCCAGATTGGGCGCGGTCAGCGGCTTGCGGCCCGCGCGTTTCAGCGCCAGCGGTTGCACCAGCATCAGCACGAAGAAGGCGCAGAGGAAGGTGAAGATACGCGCATGCAGCGCCCAGAAGTCGAGGCCGGCTTCCCAGAAGGCCCAGAGGATGGTCAGGGCGAAGGCGATGGTATAGACCAGTGCGCCTTTCGAGCCGCCACGCGCCAGTTCGATACCGGTGACGAGGACGGCCAGCCCCATGAGGAGATAGTACCAGCTGCCGCCGCGCGAGATCAGCATAGCGCCACCGATGGCAAGGCCGAGGCCCGCGACGGCGAATGCAACCCCGAGCACGATCAGAAGGGCCTTGGCCCAAGCCGATACGGAGGTGTTCGTGTCAGTCATTGATCAGGTTTCCCTTAGGAGGAGGTCGGAACCCGCGCGCCCTTCCCGTCTTCCCACCAGCCCCGATGAAAGCTGTGACAAAATGCCATCGTGCAAATCCGCGAAAGATCACGCTGTGTAACAATGGCGCTAGTTAACAGCTTTGTGCATCCGGTCCAGATTTGTTATCCGATGAAACAATTCGGATAATCCGATCAATCTGTCAGCGCCTTGACACCTTCATAGAGCAGATCACTCAGCGCCTTGGCCTCGACGGGCGGGTGGTCGACATTGCCCAGCATCAGATCGAGCCGCACATAGCGGCGGTGATCGACCTCTGTTTCGAGCGCGATCAGGCGCTTGGCCGCCAGTTCCTCTTGCACCTTGTGCAGCGGCAACCAGCCGAAACAGACCCCCTGCCGCACCGCCTCGATCGCACTTTCCACCCCCGAGACATACCAGATCCGGCCTTCGGTCACTGGGGGCTCGGGGCGTTCGTTATCGCGTTCACGCACGATCACCCGCAAATAGCGCACAAGATCGTTGTGGCGCAGGGCACCTTTGGCCTGCGCCAGAGGATGGTCTGGCCGGGCCACGGGTGCCATCAGCACCTCGTAGAGCGGGCGCCCTTCCATGCGGCGCGGATCGGGCAGACAGATCGCCAGATCGAACCTCTGATCCTCGAGCGCCGAGGCATAGGTCCGCTCGACCTCGCGCAGATCGATCCGCGTTTCGGGATAGCGCGCGATCACCTGCGAGATGGCCTGCATCAGGAGCGGCTTTGGGAAAAGGCTATCGACAACGATGCGCAGATCACGCTCCGCTTTGCCCGCGATCTCGGCCGCGCGGGCCTCGATCCGGCGCATATCCTCCAGCACCGGCAGGATCTCGGCCAGCAGCACCTTGCCGGTCTGTGTCAGCACGGCCCGCCTGCCCTGCACCTCCATGATTGTCACGCCCAGATTGTCCTGCAGCTTCGAGATGGCATAGCTGACCGAAGACTGGCTGCGTGACAGGATATGCGCGGCATCGGCAAAATTCCCGCATTTCACAACAGTTTGGAGAACGCTCCATTGCTCGAGCGTTGAACGCGGGATGGAATAGCTCATGCGGGGCCTGCTGGTTGCGCGGTCGACATGCCGCCGGACTGTCGCCACGGCAATCTAGCGTCCTCTGGCCGGATCGCAAGACCGGTTTCAGCACGCATGACGCCCATCAAAAAGCCCCCGCTTTCTGGAAAGCGGGGGCGGGATAACGTGCGGGCGGTTAGCGCAGGATGCGGCCGATCCGCGCGATGCCCTCGTCGATCTGTTCGTCGCTGGCACAGGAATAGCTCAGCCGCAGCGTGTTCTGGCCTGAACCATCGGCATGGAACGCCCCGCCCGGAACAAAGGCCACCTTCTCGTCGCGCACGGCTTTCGCCAGAAGCTCGGCGCCGTTCAGCTTGGGGTCGAATGTCAGCCAGATGAACATACCGCCCTCGGGGCGGGTGAAGCTGACCGAAGCCGGCATCTCGCGCTCGAGCGCGGCAATCATCCGATCGCGGCGGGAGGCATAGACTGCTTTGATCTTGGCCACATGCTCGTGGAAGATCGCGCGGGCAACATGGTTGGTCACGATCTGGTTGAGGGTCGGCGAATGCAGATCGGCGGCCTGTTTCATCAGCACCAACCGGTCGATCACAGGCTTGGCCGCCACGACCCAGCCCACCCGCAGGCCCGGTGCCAGGGTCTTCGAGAAGGAACCGCAATAGATCGTGCGGGTATTCTCGATGCCGCCTTTACGCTCGATATCGAGTGCGAGAATCGGAGGGATCGCCTCGCCATCGAAGCGCAGGTTCTGATAAGCGCCATCCTCGATGATCGCGCAATCGAGCGCCTCGGTCTGATCGAGCACACGCTCGCGGCCCTCGCGCGGGATGGTCTCGCCGGTGGGGTTGGCGAAATCGGCCGAGAGATAGGCGAACTTCACCTCGCCGCCGGCGGCTTTGGCCTCGGCTTTCAGCGTCTCGGGGTCGATATTCGACATCGGATCGAGCGGGATGTAGCGCGGCTCATAGGCATTGAACGCACCGAGCGCCCCCAGATAGGTCGGGCGCATCACGGCGGCAGTATCGTTCTCGGTCAGCATCAGCTTGCCAAGATAGTCGAGCGCCTGCTGCGAGCCGGAGGTGATCATGATATTATCGACCGCGCAAGGCACGCCGATCTTCTCCATCTCGCCCACCAGCCATTCGCGCAGCGGACGGTAACCTTCGGAGACCGAATATTGCAGCGCCGCATGGCCGTTATTATCGGCCATCGTCGCGGCAAAGGCGTCGGAATAGGCTGTGCTCGGGAACAGGGTCGGGTCGGGAATGCCGCCCGCGAAGGAAATGATATCGGGCTGGTCGAGAAGTTTCAGCAGCTCCCGGATCTCCGAGGCTTTCATCCGGCCCGCGCGGCGTGCGAGCACTTTCGTCCAGTCCATTTTACGTCTCCTGCGTCTCGTCCGGGCGCGCTCTGCCCTTACAGGCCGCCCTTTTTCACTTAATACCCTTCGGGTCCGTGCAGCGTTAGCGCCTAACGTAACCCTTCGCAAGACGGGCAAAGGTGAGATGATGCACAGAAAACCTACGCATCGGTCATAAAAACGAGAGCAATATTACAAACAGGGCGCCACGGACGCAAAATAATTTCCACGTCCGCAGCTTTGGGTTGATCAGGCCTCGCTTGGCTCGGGGATATAGAGCGCCCCGCCCTCGCGGAATTTCTCGGCCATTTTGTCCATGCCCTCCTGCCGCTGCGCCTCGGCGCGGATGTCATGGCTGATCTTCATCGAACAGAATTTCGGCCCGCACATCGAGCAGAAATGCGCGACCTTATGGGCCTCGGCCGGCATGGTCTCGTCATGCATGGACCGCGCGGTATCGGGATCGAGCCCGATATTGAACTGGTCCTCCCAGCGGAACTCGAAGCGCGCACGGCTGATCGCGTCATCGCGCCGCTGCGCACCCGGATGGCCCTTGGCAAGATCGGCGGCATGGGCCGCGAGCTTATAGGTGATCACGCCCGTTTTCACATCGTCACGGTCGGGCAGGCCCAGATGCTCTTTCGGCGTCACATAGCACAGCATCGCGGTGCCGAACCAACCGATCATCGCGGCGCCAATGGCCGAGGTAATATGGTCATATCCCGGTGCGATATCGGTGGTCAGCGGTCCGAGCGTGTAGAAAGGCGCCTCGTGGCAGTGCTTGAGCTGCTCGTCCATATTGGCCTTGATCTTGTGCATGGCCACATGGCCCGGCCCTTCGATCATCACCTGACAGTCCTTGGCCCATGCGATCTTGGTGAGTTCCCCCAGCGTGTGCAGCTCGGCGAATTGCGCCTCGTCATTGGCATCGGCAATCGAACCGGGGCGCAGACCATCACCCAAGCTAAAGCTCACATCATAGCGGCGGCAGATATCGCAGATTTCCTCGAAATGCTCGTAGAGGAAGCTCTCGCGGTGATGGTGCAGGCACCATTTCGCCATGATCGAGCCGCCGCGCGAGACAATGCCCGTGACGCGTTTGGCAGTCATCGGGATCATATGCAGCCGCACGCCCGCATGGATGGTGAAGTAATCCACCCCCTGTTCGGCCTGTTCGATCAGCGTGTCGCGGAAGATCTCCCATGTGAGATCCTCGGCCACGCCGCCCACCTTCTCGAGCGCCTGATAGAGCGGCACCGTGCCGATCGGCACCGGCGAGTTGCGGATGATCCAGTCGCGGATATTGTGGATATTGCGCCCAGTCGAGAGGTCCATGACCGTATCGGCGCCCCAGCGGATCGCCCAGACCATCTTCTCGACCTCTTCCTCCATCGAGGAGGTCACCGCCGAATTGCCGATATTGGCGTTGATCTTCACCTTGAAATTGCGCCCGATGATCATCGGCTCCAGCTCGCGGTGGTTGATATTGGCGGGGATGATCGCGCGGCCCTCGGCAATCTCGGTCCGCACGAATTCGGGCGTCACCAGATCGGGGAGGGTCGCGCCCATCGGATCGCCGTCGCGGGTATAGGCGGCCATACGGCCCTCGTTCTCGCGGATGGCCACGAATTCCATCTCGGGGGTGATGATGCCTGCGCGCGCATAGGCCAGCTGCGTCACCGCGCGGTCACCCACGGCCCGCAGTGGCGGGCGCTGCACGGGGAACGGCGCTACCAGACGGTCGCCCTTGGCAAAACCGTTATCGGCATCGGTAATGGCGCGGCCCTCGTATTCCTCGATCTCGCCGCGTGCCTGCAGCCAGCCGCCACGGGTCTCGGGCAGGCCTTTGGCGATGTCGATCCGGGCGGCCGGATCGGTATAGGGCCCCGAACTGTCATAGACACAGAGCGCCTCTTCATTCGAGATCTCGATCTCGCGCATGGGCACGCGCAGCGCGTGGATATTGCCTTCCTTATGCACCTTGCGCGAACCAATCAACGCACCTGTGGTGATGGTTGGGATGATGTCTTTCATGTCGGTCTCCTCTTACGAAAAGACCCAACCAAAAACTGCGAGGGAATAGGCCACAGCTGACCCGGAAATGGGCCAGAGCGGCCCGAAAGGACCGCCCATGAGACATGGATGCGGAATTGCCCTTCGGTCTTCCTACGCCAGCATCAACTGGGTCAGGTTCAAAGGGTCGCGTCACCGGAATTTCTTCCAATCAGCCTCTCAGTCCCTTGGGCGGGACTCCCCTGACGTGGGTGCAGACTTGCCGAAAATCGAGGCGGCGTCAATGGGCCTCTGCGGGGGCCTTGCGGGTTTCCCCGCCGCGAAATGGACCAGTGCGGCGGGGAAAGGGGTCAGACCTGTGCCAGAGGGCGCGCGGTCCGCGGACTGTTCTGTCCGAAATGTTCGGCCAGGGCATCGACAACATAATCGGCCATCGCCTGACGGGTCTCCTCGGTGCCCGAGCCCAGATGCGGGGTCAGGATCAGGCGCGGATCATCGATAAAGGCCTGCGGCACCTGCGGCTCGTGCTCGAACACATCAAGTGCGGCCCCCGCCAGCCCGTCGCGGGCCATGGCCTCCAGAAGGGCCGCCTCATCGACCACCGGCCCCCGCGCCACATTGACGAGGAACCCGCGCGGCCCCAGCGCCGCGATCTCCGCGGCCCCGAAAGAATGGCGGGTGGCCTCGGTCAGCGGGCAGGTCAGGATCACCAGATCGCAGGCCTCGGCCAGCGACACCGCGCTTGTGTGATAGGTATACTCCACAGGCTTGCGGTTCGGGCCCTGGTAATGGATCCGTGCGCCCATGGCCTCCAGCCTGCGCGCCAGCGCCTTGCCGATCGTGCCGAGCCCGACAATTCCCACATCCATTTGCGAGATCGAACGTCCGAGTTTGTATTGCGGCTGCTCGGGCCATTTTCCTGCCCGCACGAAGCCATCCGCCTGCACCAGATCACGGGTGACCGCAAGCGCCAGCCCGAGGGCGGCATTGGCCACATCCTCGGCCAGAATATGCGAGGTATTCAGGAGTTTGATGCCACGCGCCTTGACGGCTGGCACATCGACATTGTCGAGCCCCGCGCTATAGCTTGCGATGACCTCCAGATCGGGCAGCGCATCGAGAAGCGCCTGATCCACGATGGTCTTACGCAGCGCAAGCCCCCGCACGCCCTTGCCGTTTTGCGCAAGCCATGCCGCAGCATCCCTCTCCGGCAGAATGCGCAGATCAAACAGCTCTTCCAGCTCGGCGCCGGTGGTCTGTGGCAGTTTGGCAGCTTTCAACACAACAGGTTTGGTCATCATAATCTCCATGGACGAAGGGGCCCGCAGCATCCCGCAGGCCCTTTTGTAAATGCTCTCAGCCCTGCGCGCCGCTCTCGACACGTTTGATCGGACCCATCACGAAGGCAAAGAGGATCGCTGCCACAAGGCAATGCGCGGCCACGAAATAGAGCCCCACGGTATAGCCGCCCGTCACCTGCACGGTGTAACCGAAGACGATGGGGGTGATAATGCCTCCCACATTGCCGATGCAGTTGAAGATCGCACCGGCCAGACCCACAGCCTCACGCGGCGCGGTATCCGAGATCACGGCCCATGTGCCCGAGCCTGCGGCCATGCCCTTGCCGAAGAAGGCAAGCCCCATCAGCGCCACGATCATGATGTTGGAGTTGCTGAACGCCGCCAGAACGATAGAACACCCGATCAGCATACCCAGCACATAGGGCGTCTTGCGGCCCCGCGACACGCTCCAGCCATTGCGGATCAGCGCATCCGATACCGAGCCGCCCGTGATGCCGCCGATAAAGCCCGCGATGGCCGGAAGCATGGTGGCAAAGCCCGCCTCCATGATGTTCATGCCCCGCGCCTGCACCAGATAGATCGGGAACCATGTGATGAAGAAATAGCTCAATGCGATGGTGCAATATTGCCCGATATAGGCGCACCAGAGCATGCGGTTGCTCAGCAGCAGCCCGAACATACGCGCCGAGGCTTTGGGGCGGTTGGTCAGCTCGCGCTGGCTGTCGATATCGACCATCGCGCCGCCCGCTTCCATCAGCTCCAGCTCTGCGGCATTCACGCCCCGATGCTCGCGCGGCGGCTTCATGAATTTGAACCACACGACCGCGGCCAGAAGACCCACCACACCCAGCGTGAAGAAGGGCACAGGCCAGCCGAAGCTCTGCACCAGCCAGCCCGAGATCGGCGAATAGATCGCGACCGCGAAATAGGAGGCCGAGGCAAAGAGCGAGGTGGCAAGCCCCCGCTCCCCGCGCGGAAACCACATCACCGCGACACGGGCATTCGCCGGAAAACTCGGCGCCTCGATCAATCCCAAGGCGAAGCGCAGCACGAAAAGGAGCCCCAGCGCAACCGATAGTTCGGTGGTCACCTCGCCGACCAACCCCACAAGGAAGGTGGCGATGGACCACAGGACCAGTGCTACGCCATAGATCATCTTGGTGCCGAATTTATCTAGCAGCATCCCGCCCGGGATCTGTCCGATCACATAGGCCCAGCTGAAGGCCGATAACACATAACCCAGTTGCATCGGGCTGAGACCGAATTCCGCCTTGATGCCCGAGCCCGCGATCGACAGGATCGAGCGGTCGGCATAGGCGGTCGTCGCCAGAAACAGGATCAACCCCAGCATGTAGTAACGGGTATGCGTCGGGCGCGCGGCGTCTACGGCCACGTGCTCCGTAGAGCTCGAATACGTCATTGATGTCCTCCCGTGCGGCCCCGCAATGTGACCGCTCTCCAAACCGGCCGCAGGGTGTAGCGCAAAAGCTACGGGAAGCAGGCATCCTCATACCTGCGTCCCCTCCTGCGGACCATCCTCCGAACCGGGCGTCCCCTCCTGCCCGTTCATTGCAGATAAACTGCGCCCTTGCCAAGCATGGGTCAACATTGATTAATATCGTCAATATGAAAAACTGGATGACACAAGAGGAAGCCAGCAGCGCGCTGGGGGTCCGGCGGCAGACGCTTTACGCCTATGTCAGCCGTGGCCAGATCACGGTCCGCCCTGACCCCGAGACATCGGGGCGAAACCTTTATAATGGCGAGGATATTTCGGCTCTTCTCAACCGTCGGAGCCGCGGGCGCGGGCGGGCGAGTATTGCCACAAGTACCATGTCATGGGGCGAACCTATCATCTCGACGATGATCTCGACCACCGCGCAGGGCCGATTGTATTACCGTGGGGTCAATGTCGGAACATTGGCCGAGTCGGCGTCTCTGGAGGAGACGGCGCGGCTCCTCTGGGCGATGGACCGGCTGCCCGAATTTCCCGCAATACCCTCATATCCGGGCAATGCCGGTCGTGCGCGGGTCTTTCAGGCATTGGCGGCAGAAGCGGCCCATGCCATCCCCTCGGGCAGTCTTTCGCGCGATGCGCGGCACCGGACCATGGCACGGATCGTCGGGCTGGTGGCCGGAAACTTCGCCGATCTTCCGCAGGGCCCCGCGCCGCTGCACCTGCGGCTGGCTCAGGCATGGAACTGTGCCGACAAGGCCGACCTGATCCGCCGCACGCTGGTTTCGCTTGCCGATCAGGAGCTGACCAGCTCCGCCTTTGCCGCCCGCGTGACCGCCTCGACAGGGGCCTCCTTCGAGGCAGCGGCACTCTCGGGGCTGGCCGCGCTTTCAGGCCCGTTGCATGGGGATATGACATTGCGGGTGAAAGCCGTGCTCGAAGATGCCCTGCATCTGGGGATCGTCCCTGCCGTGAACCGCTGGATGAGCACCGGCGAGCCGCTGCCCGGGTTTGGTCACAAGCTCTATCCCCAAGGCGATCCGCGTGCGCGCGCCCTTCTGGGCTGTTTCCGTCCCAGCCCCGCGATCACCGGCCTGATCGCTCATGTGCGCGAGCGAACCGGTCAGGAGCCCACAATCGATGTGGCACTCGCAGCACTTGCCGATCATTGCGCGTTGCCCGGTGATGCGCCTTTTGCGTTATTCGCGATTGCGCGGTCACTGGGCTGGCTCGCCCACGCGCTGGAACAGATCGAGACGGGCAGCCTGATCCGGCCGCGGGCGCATTATACAGGCTCCGCCCTGCCGATAGAAAAAGGCGCGCCGTAGCGCGCCTTTGGAAGGTCAGGCCTTATGCGAGGCCACATCGTCCGGTACAGGCTCCGTTTTGGCGACGATGTCGCTGCCCATCACGCGGGTCGAGGCCAGAGCCAGTGCCCCGAGGAAGCCCACCAGCGCAAAAGCATAGAAGCCCCACGGGTAACCGATCCCCATCGAAACCAGCATCCCGCCCGCCAGCGGTCCGAGGATCGCGCCGATCCGGCCTACACCTGCAGACATACCGATCGCCGTGGCCCGGATGCCCGGCGGGTGATTGGCGGCGGTGAAGGCATAAACCAGCACCTGCGCCGAAAACACGAAACAGCCGGTAACAAAGACAACCGGATAAAGCAGCACACCCGGCATCTTGACCGACAGCAATGCCAGAAGCACCGCGCCACAGATGAACCATGTGAAGGCCGCGGTTTTCAGGCCAATCCGGTCGCCTACCTGCCCGGCCAGCAACAGCCCGCACACGGCGCCGGCATTCAGCAGCAGCAGCAGCCACAGGCCACCCGTCAGGCTGTAGCCCGCCGAGACCATCAGCTTGGGCAACCATGTATTCAGGCCGTAGACAAGGATCAGCCCCATGAAGGACGTGACCCAGATCGCAATGGAATTGCGCAGGAAGGGCGCGCGGAAAAGCGTGCCGATGGACGCCTTCTCGACCGGCGCCTCTGCTTTGGGAGCCGCAAGCGTCAGACCATAGCGATCCGCAATCTCGCGCGCTTCGGTCATGCGGCCCTGCGACATCAGATAGGCCGGAGATTCGGGGAGGTTTTTCCACATCAGCGGCAGCAGGATAAGCCCCGGAACGGCGCCCAGCACGAACATCGCATGCCAGCTGAGATAGGGCAGGATCACCAGACCCAGAAGCGCGGTGGAGACCGCGCCCACATGATAGCCGGTCATCACGGTCGTAGAGGCCTTGCCCGCCCGCCCGCGCGAGAATTCGGTGACCATGGCGATGGCAGTGGGCAAACACCCGCCAAGCCCGACCCCCGCGAGAAAGCGGAAGAGCCCCATCTGCCAGTAGCTCCCCGAAACCGCGCAAAGCAGCGTCATCACCGAGAAGCTGCCGACCGCCCAGAGCATCGCCTTGCGCCGACCCAGCGTGTCGGTGACCACCCCGATCAGGAGCGCGCCGATGGTCATGCCGACGAGGCTGATGGTCGAGACGAACGTGGCCTGCTCCGTTGTCATCCACGGGGTCTCGCCGCCCGTCAATGTGGGGATCAACGCCCCCAGTACCACAAGATCGAACCCGTCGAGAATGACGGCGATCCAGCACAGAATGGCCACAGTGCGGATGGATGTTCCCGCAACCTTGTTTGACATGATGTCCTCCCTTATCCCCGCCTTTGGCCGAAGCCAAAGCCGGACAGGACCCTTGCCACCTCACAAGAGCCTGAAATACATGAAATAAGCCCCATGAGGGCAATTTGTTCGAAGCTATGGATGTGATCGACGCGGCAGGCCGCATGGGCCGTTCCTGCGTCGGAGCCTCCCTCTCCTCGGGATGGAGTGTTTCAGAGAAACGGGGAAAAGAAAAATAGTAAACCAGCTTATATCTATAGCTGCAGGGTTATGAATGAGCCGCCGCAGCGACGAAAGCCCGCACGAGGGCATCGTCTTTCTGTCCCGGGGCGGCCTCCACACCCGAGGACACATCCACCTGAGTGGCACCGGTTTTCTCGATGGCCAGCGCGACGTTCTCGGGGGTCAGACCACCCGCAAGCATCCATGGCTTGGACCATTTCCGATCCGCAATCAGCGTCCAGTCGAAGGAAAGCCCATTTCCACCCGGAAGATCGGCACCTTTAGGCGCCTTGGCATCCACGAGGATCTGGTCGGCGACGGCCTCATAGGCGGCGAGCTGGTCCAGATCAGCAGCGTCGGCCACACCCACGGCCTTCATGACCGGCAGGCCATAGCGCGCGCGGATCTCGGCCACGCGCGCGGGGCTTTCCTTACCGTGGAGCTGGAGCATATCGAGAGGCACTTCGGCCAGAATGGCGTCCAGCTCGTCATTGGTGGCATTCACCACCAACCCGACCTTGGCCACACCCGGCTTGAGAGTAAGCGCCAGATCACGCGCCTGCGCGATGGAAACGTTGCGGGGCGATTTGGCAAAGAACACGAAACCCGCATAGGCCGCGCCGCTCTCGGCAACGGCCTGCACATGCGCGGGCCGGGTCAGCCCGCAAATTTTAACGCGCGCGGTCATAAGTTCTCAGCGCGACGCGGGAGCGCGTTCCAGAACGGCCAGGACATCATCCTGCGGACCTTCATGGCGGGTCTTCAGATGCCCCAGTTCGCGTTCAAGAGCCTTGGCCTTGCGCGCCTGCTGTGCACCGCGTGCACGGATGCGGTATTCGCGCGTCCATTCCCAGATGAAGCCGATCAGGAGACCCAGCAGAACGAAGGCGATGAGCGCCACAAAGAGCGGCACCTGAATCGACCAGTCAAAACCCAACAGCCCCGCCGTCTCTTGCGGCAACAGTCGCAACGTCACCATCTGGGTGTTCGACAGCGCCAGCACGATCAAGACGATCGCGATAATGGCAAGGACGGCATAGCGTAGGGCTCGGATCATTCTTCGGTTCCTTCCAGACCGTTCAACCGGTCGCGTAACAACTTACCGGTTTTGAAGAACGGAACATGTTTCTCGTCCACATCAACGGAATCCCCCGTGCGCGGGTTCCGTCCGGTTCGCGCATCGCGCTTCTTGACGGAGAACGCGCCGAAACCACGTAGCTCGACCCGATCACCGCGGGCCATGGCTTCGATGATTTCCTCGAAGATCGTATTCACGATCTTCTCCACGTCACGCTGGAACAAATGCGGATTTTCTTCGGCAATCTTTGCGATCAGCTCGGACCGGATCATAGGTGAATTCCCCCCTGCGAGAATTGGCGGTGCTGAACCGACTATAGGCAGAAATTCCGGCATGACAAACAGCAAAGCACTGTAATAACTACCGGATTACGATTGACGGGGGGACTTACGCGAAAAATCACCTCTCTCCATACCGTCAAATGCCTCTTCATTGTGCAAAATCACGTTTTATTAAGCCTGCTCAATAGAAAACCCCGCCCGGAGAAACCGGACGGGGCTGATGTTTTCAAAGCGCCTGAGGCGTGACGATTACTCGTCGCCCTTCAGAGCTGCGCTGAGGATGTCGCCCAGCGATGCGCCCGAATCGGACGAACCGTATTGTTCGACAGCTTCTTTTTCTTCTGCGATCTCGCGGGCTTTGATCGAGACGCCCAGACGGCGCGACTTCGAGTCCACGTTGGTCACACGCACATCGACGTGGTCACCAACTTGGAAACGCTCGGGGCGCTGGTCTGCGCGGTCGCGTGCGAGGTCCGAACGGCGGATGAAGGACTTCATGCCGTTGTATTCGCACTCGATGCCGCCATCTTCGATCGCGGTGACGGTCACGGTGATGACCGAGCCACGCTTCACGCCGTCAACGGCGTCGGAGAAGGTGTCTGCGTCCAGAGCTTTGATCGAGAGCGAGATACGCTCTTTCTCGATGTCCACTTCGGTGACAACGGCCGAAACCATGTCGCCTTTGCGGTAGTTCTGGATCGCGTCTTCGCCGCGCTGTTCCCAGCTGAGGTCGGAGAGGTGAACCATGCCGTCGATGTCGTTGTCGAGGCCGATGAACAGACCGAATTCGGTGATGTTCTTGACTTCGCCTTCGATCTGGGTGCCGACCGGATGGGTCTCAGCGAAGACTTCCCACGGGTTACGCATGGTTTGCTTGAGGCCAAGCGAAACGCGGCGCTTCTGGGTGTCGATTTCCAGAACCATGACGTCGACTTCCTGGCTCGTCGAAACGATTTTGCCGGGGTGGACGTTTTTCTTGGTCCAGGACATCTCGGAGACGTGGACCAGACCTTCGACGCCTGCTTCCAGCTCGACGAATGCACCGTAATCGGTGATGTTGGTCACGCGGCCAGCATGGACCGAACCCAGCGGGAACTTCGACTCGACCGAATCCCACGGATCGGCTTGAAGCTGCTTCATGCCGAGCGAGATGCGGTGGGTGTCTTTGTTGATCTTGACGACTTGGACCTTAACGGTCTCGCCAATCGTCAGGATCTCCGACGGGTGGTTCACACGGCGCCATGCCATGTCGGTGACGTGCAGCAGGCCGTCAACGCCGCCCAGATCAACGAACGCACCGTATTCGGTGATGTTCTTGACCACGCCTTCGACAACCTGACCTTCGGTGAGGTTCGCGATGACTTCGGCACGCTGTTCAGCACGCGATTCTTCGAGGATCGCACGGCGCGACACAACGATGTTGCCACGACGACGGTCCATTTTCAGGATTTGGAAGGGCTGCTTCAGACCCATCAGCGGGCCGGCATCGCGCACGGGGCGCACATCGACCTGAGAGCCCGGAAGGAACGCAACTGCGCCGCCCAGATCCACGGTGAAACCGCCTTTGACGCGACCGAAGATTGCGCCTTCGACGCGCTCTTCTTTTGCGTAGGCTGCTTCGAGACGATCCCAAGCTGCTTCGCGGCGAGCCTTGTCGCGCGAGATAACAGCTTCACCACGCGCGTTTTCAACGCGATCGAGGAAGACTTCGACTTCGTCGCCGACTTCGATCTGCGGAGCTTCGCCCGGGTTTGCGAATTCTTTAAGATCAACGCGGCCTTCCATTTTGTAGCCGACGTCGATGATGGCTTGGCCCGCTTCGATTGCGATGACCTTACCTTTAACAACCGAACCTTCGTTCGGGGTGTCGATTTCGAGGCTTTCGTTAAGAAGCGCTTCGAATTCGTCCATGGATGCGTTTTGCGACATGCGTTTAAAGTTTCCTTTACATCTACTATTCAGGCCTGGTGGTTGGCTCCACCGGTCTTGTCGTTGGATAGTCAAAAAGGGGCGCGATAGACTCGCCCCCCATCTCGGACGCGCTCATATAAGCGCATTTTCCTTATTAGACAAGCCTGAATACGCCCGCGCAGCGCCCGGAGGCCTTCCCGTTCAGCCGCGCAACGCCCGTTCAATATCGTGGCGCATAGTATCCGACATTGGCGCATCGGATGACCGGTAGGTATGCAGCACCTCGCCACCGCGGCCCAGAAGCACCTTGTTGAAATTCCAGTCCGGCTCGAAATCGTAGCTATCACGGAGCCATGCGTAAAACGGATGCGCGCGCTCGCCGGTCACATCGGTGATCTCGGCCATCGGCATATCCTCGATCCCGAACGCCATCACGCAATAACGCCTCACCTCGGCGTTGGTGGGGAGTTCCTGCCGGAAATTATCCGAAGGGACCGCCAGAACGATCAATCCCTCGTCATAATAGCGGTCAAGCAGGTCCTGCATTTCCTCGAACTGTCCCGCATAGCCGCAAAGCGAGGCCGTGTTGACCACCAGCACGACCTTGTCGGACCAGTCCGCCAGCCGGAACCGCTCGCCCTCGATCCCGTCGAAGGTCACATCCGGCATGGAGCTGCGGCCACTGGCCAGCACTGTCGTGACAAGCCCGACCATGATCATAAGGGCAATCACACCGGAAACAAACTTGCGCATCTAACGATCTCCTTCGACGGTTAACGCAAAAGCTCACGTTTGGTTCACTCTAATGTGATAATATTTTCACTCGCAGATATGTTTGTAACTCTTCAATTTCGGCCATGGGCCGTCATCGGCGGCATTCCGCCTATTTAGGTTGTGATTTACACCCGCCGATCCCCCTGAGGTTGCGCCTGCCCCCGCGAATGGCGGGCGCGGCGCATAGGGCCTGGTTTGCAGCACATAGCTCTGGCAGATCGCCACCGAACGGCTGGTCTCGGGATTGGCCAGATCGACGATCCAGCCTTCCTTTCGGGCATAGCCCTCGACGCTGAATTCCAGCGCACCGGACAGGTCAGTCTCCGTCGTCTCCTTGCCGAAGAGCTTGTCCTCGCCCTGCCAGTCCTGCCCGCTAAACGCCCGGATATGGTAGGATCCGGGGGGCACCAGAACGCGGAAGGGCTGGCCCGCGCGGGCATAGGCGGTCAGGACCGGATGATCGCCCCCCTCTGCCCAGAGTTCCAGATAGGCATCGCGATCGGCCGTCGTCTTGACGATCAGCGGAAAGGTGCGGGGCAGCGTGCTGTGATACTGCACCAACCCTTCGGGGCGCTGCAGATCCGCGGCCCATGAAGGGCTCACCATCAGTAAGAAAAGAAGGAATGCACGCATGACACAAGGATGGGCCATGACAGCCCATCCGGCAAGGGGACTCAGCCGCGCTTTGCCGCGATCAGGTCAATGGCCTGCGCGACCGCCTCGTCGATGCTCAGCTCGGACGTGTCCAGAAGATGCGCGTCAGGGGCCGGGCGCAATGGCGCATCGGCGCGGTTCATGTCGCGCTCGTCGCGCTCGCGGACCTCGGCCAACACCTGCGCCTCGTCCCCGCCCACTTCCAGCCAGCGGCGATGGGCGCGCACCTCGGCTGACGCCGTCACGAACAGCTTCACCTCGGCCTGCGGACAGATCACCGTGCCGATATCGCGCCCATCGAGCACCGCCCCTTCGGCGGCCAGTGCGAAGCGGCGCTGGAAATCGACCAGAGCCACCCGCACGCTCGGCAGAGCCGCTACGCGCGAGGCCGCCTGCCCTGCGCCCAGCGTGCGCAGGTCGGGGCGCAACAGGTCCTCGGGCACCAGTTCCTCGGCGGCGCGGAACGGGTCCTGCCCCTCCGCGACCTTAGCGCCCACGGCACGATAGAGAAGTCCGGTATCCAGATGGGCAAAGCCGAAATGTTTGGACACGGCCTTGGACAACGTGCCTTTGCCGGCGGCGGCGGGGCCATCAATGGCAACGGTAAAGCTCATCTGTCAATCCCGCGTGATCTTGGCGCCAAGGCCGTTGAGCAGAGGCTCGAAGATCGGGAAAGAGGTCGCAATGGGCGAGCCGTCATCGACCGAGACCGGCTTTTGCGCCGCAAGCCCCATGATCATGAAGCTCATCGCGATCCGGTGGTCGAGATGGGTCGCAGCCACACCGCCCCCCGGCACGCCGTCCTGCCCCATGCCATGCACGATCAGCGTATCTTCATCTTCCTCGATGCTCACGCCATTGGCCTCGAGCCCGCGCGCCATCGCATCGATCCGGTCGCTTTCCTTCACGCGCAGCTCATGCACACCCTTCATCACCGTGGTGCCGGTGGCAAAGGCCGCCACCACAGAGAGCACCGGATATTCGTCGATCATCGAGGCCGCGCGCTCTTCGGGCACCTCGATGCCATGCAGCACCGAATGGCGCACACGCAGATCGGCCACCGGCTCGCCACCCTCCTCGCGCTCGTTGAGGAACTCGATATCGCCGCCCATCTCCTTGAGCGTGGTGAACAGCCCGTTGCGGGTCGGGTTCTGGCTGACGCCCGGCACCATGATATCGGAGCCCGGCACGATGAGCGCCGCACAGACCGGAAACGCCGCCGAGGACGGATCGCGCGGCACGGCCACGGTCTGCGCCACAAGCTCTGGGCGGCCCTGCAGGGTGATCTTGTGGCCTTCGGGCGTATCCTCGACGGTCACGTCCGCGCCAAAGCCGCGCAGCATGCGCTCGGTATGATCGCGGGTTGCGACCTTCTCGATCACCACGGTCTGGCCGGGCGCATTGAGCCCTGCCAAGAGCACCGCCGATTTCACCTGCGCCGAGGCCATCGGCGTTGTGTAGGTCACAGGGGCCGGATCGGCCGCGCCCACCACCGTCATCGGCAGACGCCCGCCCTGACGGCCATAGGATTGCGCGCCAAACAGCGCGATCGGGTCGGTCACACGGCCCATCGGACGTTTGCGCAAGCTTCCATCGCCCGTGAAGGTCGCCGTGATGTCCGAAGTCGCCATACACCCCATGATGAGGCGCACACCTGTGCCCGAGTTACCGCAATCAATCACTTGCTCGGGCTCGGCAAAACCGCCAACCCCCACGCCCTGCACCGACCATTCACCGGCCCCATGCTGGGTCACGGTCGCGCCGAATGCGCGCATCGCCTTGGCGGTATCCAGAACGTCCTCGCCTTCCAGAAGACCTGTGATCTTCGTCTCGCCGACCGAAAGCGCGCCAAGGATCAGCGCGCGATGGCTGATCGACTTGTCGCCGGGCACCTCGGCCACACCAGAAAGCGGCCCGCATTTCTGCGAGCTCATACGGATCGGATCACCATGGCCGGACATACGGACCTCCCTTATTCTGTCGCCCCTCTGCTAGCGCATGACAGGGCGGCAGGCAACGGGTTTAGCCCCAATGTCCGTAGGCTTATTCGGCGGGCCCTAGACGGCAGGCTTGCGATAGGTCAGGTAATGCGGCTTGCGGCCCTCGCGCAGCGCCTTCTGCTCGTAGCGCGTCGAGAGCCAGTCCTCCCAGGGCGTATCCCAATCGCCCGAGACTTCCTGCGGATCGTCATAATCGAAGGCCGCAGGCACCTCAAACTCGGCCACGAAGCCTGCTTTGGGGACTTCCTGCACGGCCTGACGGACATAGTCGCAGATGTCGGTGGCAATGCGGAACTCGGAGCCCGGTTTCAGCGCGCGGAAGAGCGGCACCAGATGTTCCTGCGTGACAAAGCGGCGGCGATGATGGCGGGTCTTGGGCCACGGATCGGGATAGTTGAGGAAGGCTTTCGACAGGCTCGCCTCGGGCAGGATATCCATCAGATCGCGCGCATCGCCCGGATGGACGGCCACGTTTTGCGAGCCCAGGCGGCGGATCTTGCCCAGGAGCATCGCCACGCCGTTGATATAGGGCTCGCAGCCGATGATCTCGACCTGCGGGTAGCGCCCGGCCATATGGATCATATGCTCGCCACCGCCAAAGCCCACCTCGAGCCAGACCGGCTTGCCCTTGAAACGGGCTGCCATATCGATTGGCGTGCGGTCGGGATTGCTGTCCCAATCCACGGCGCCCGGCGACAGCGCGTCGAGATCCTCGTCCAGATAATCCTTCTGGGCCTTGTTCAGCGTGGGACCGTGGCGGCGACCATAAAAGTTGCGCCAGCCGCGTTCGGGGTGATCCGGGGTTTTAATATCATCGCTCATGGGCGTGGCGAATAGCGCCACTTTGCCCGAGCGGTCAAGATGGAATGAGAAAGGGGGCGCAAGCGCCCCCTCTCCGGTTGTCTGCCTGCTTCGATCAGACGGCTTTTTTCAGCGCATCGACAAGGTCGGTCTTCTCCCAGGAGAAGCCGCCATCGGCCTCCGGCGCACGGCCGAAATGGCCATAGGCGGAGGTGCGGGCATAGATCGGCTTGCACAGATCCAGATGGGTGCGGATGCCCAGAGGCGTCAGATCCATACATTGTGCAACCGCGCGCTCGATGGCCTCGTCATCAACCTGACCGGTGCCGAAAGTATCGACATAGACCGAAAGCGGCTTGGCCACACCGATCGCATAGCTGAGCTGGATCGTGCATTTCCGCGCAAGCCCCGCAGCCACCACGTTTTTCGCCAGATAGCGCGCGGCATAGGCGGCCGAACGGTCCACCTTGGTCGGATCTTTCCCCGAGAAGGCACCGCCGCCATGGGGTGCGGCACCGCCATAGGTATCGACGATGATCTTGCGGCCCGTCAGACCCGCATCCCCGTCGGGACCGCCGATCACGAAGGTGCCGGTCGGGTTGACCCACCATTCGGTCTCGGGCGTGATCCAGCCCGAGGGCAGGACTTCGCGGATATAGGGCTCGACGATGGCACGGATGTCATCCGAGGTCTGGCTCTCGCTCTCGTGCTGGGTCGAGAGCACGATCGATGTCACGCCCACCGGCTTGCCATTCTCATAGCGCACCGAAAGCTGCGACTTGGCATCGGGGCGCAAGGTCGGTTCGGCGCCCGATTTGCGCGCCTCGGCCAGACGGCGCAGGATCGCGTGGCTGTAATGGATCGGCGCGGGCATCAGCTCGGGGGTCTCGTCGACCGCATGGCCGAACATGATCCCCTGATCGCCGGCCCCGTCCTTATCCACGCCCTGCGCGATATGCGCCGATTGCGGATGCAGGAAATTGGCGACTTTCAGAGTGGCCCAGTGGAACTCGTCCTGTTCATAGCCGATGTCTTTCACGCAATCGCGCACGAGACCATCGACCTTTTCCATATAGAGCGCCAGTTTGGCTTTGTCGGTCAGACCGACCTCGCCGCCAACCACGATCTGGTTGGTGGTTGCGAAGGTTTCGCAGGCGACCCGGGCGTTTTTCTCTTCGGAAAGGAAAGCGTCGAGGATGGCATCGGAAATGCGATCGCAGACTTTATCCGGGTGGCCTTCGGAGACCGACTCGGACGTGAAAATATAGTTCTTACGTGTCATGAAAGACGTGCTCCGTTGGTTATATCCCCGTCACGCCAGGAAGCCGTTGTGACGGTTCGATACTTGTTGCCTAGACCTCCACACGAGGCCGGTCAACGGTATTTAGGGCAAAAAGGCTTAAGACCAGTAAAGATATGAGCATAGCTGCTATGACGGGCCAGTCTCCGGTCCGGGCATAAAGGGTTTCCGGCAGGGCCTGCGGCACCGGGAGATCCAGATGGCCTTGCGTGTTCATCCCGATCCTTGCCACCAAACGGCCGTATGGGTCGATCATCCCCGAAATGCCGGTATTGGCGGCGCGGGCCACCGGCAGGCCGAATTCGATGGCGCGCATCTGCGACAGGCTCAGGTGCTGGCGCGGGCCGGAGAGCTGGCCGAACCATGCGTCATTGGTGACCTGCATGATCCAGTCGGGCCGCGAGGGCGCGCGGCGGATATCTTGCGGGAAGACCGCCTCGTAGCAGATCAGCGGCTGGACCTTGCCTGCCATCCCCAAATCGAGCACCGTCTCGGCTGTTCCCGCCGAGTAGCCATTGCCTTGCTGTGCGGCAAAGGCGCCGATCCCGATCCTGCCCAAGGCATCCCCGAAGGGGATATATTCGCCGAACGGCACCAGATGGACCTTGTCATAAAGCGCCGTGACCTGCGCGTCTTTATCGAGCACTGCCAGAGAGTTATAATAGCGATCTCCCTCGCTGCGCTGGATGCCCAGAGCAATCGGCACGCCCCGACCCGATTGCGCGATCACATCGAGCCCGTCCCCCGCCCAGTTGAGCAGGAAGGGCACCGAGGTCTCGGGCCAGATGATCAGATCGAGCGGCGTTTTGGCAGGCGCTGCCGACTGGTCCAGCAGGCGTTTGAAGAACATGTCACGATATTGCGGCAGCCATTTCAGCTTCTGCTCGGCATTGGGCTGGACGATACGGATCTCGACAGGTTTGTCCGGATAGGCCACGGGCACGGCCAGCCGCGCCTGTCCCCAGAGCCAGATCCCCGCGCCCCCTGCCCACAGGACCACCCCCGCCACAAGGGCGCGTTTGCCGGTAAAGGCCAGAGTGACCGCCAGAAGCAGGGTCAGACAGCTGAGCCCTAGCTGGCCGGTGACCGAGGCCAGCTGCGCCACCGGTGTGCCGATCCAGATATGACCGAAAAGCACCCAGGGGAAACCGGTAAAGGCATAGCTGCGGATGGCATCGGTCAGAACGAGCCCCAGCGCGATACCGAGCGCACGCGTTACAGGCCCGCGCCCCAGACGCGCGCCAAGCCCCGCCCCCGCGGCCCAGAACGCGCCAAAGCCCGCGCCCATCAGCAGGAGCGCAAAAGGCGCCATCCAGCCGTAGATCTCGGGTTCAACAAAGAACGGTTCGGTGATCCAGTACATCGACACAAAGGTATGCCCCATACCCGCCATGAAGGCGCACCATGCGATATGGGCGGGACGCAGAGCCGAAGTGAAGCGGATGAAGAGCCCCAGCGCGAGGATCGCCACGGGCCAGAGGCTGACGGGCACCTGTCCCAGACCGATTGCGCCCCCCGCCAGAAGCGAGAGGCCCAAAACTTTCCAGACCAGTCGGGTCGGAGATTTCAAGAAACCGGGAATACGCAAGAAATCCTGACCTTACCTGACGCTCTTAACGTAGTCTTACTCTGCCGGAGCGACCCCGGGCAAGCGTACTCGCAGACGTTTGATCCGCCGAGGATCGGCATCGAGCACCTCGAATTCGATCCCGTTCTCGGCCACGATCACCTCGCCGCGCGCGGGGACACGTCCGATCTGCATAAAGACCACCCCCCCCACAGAGTCGATCTCGTGTTCCTCTTCGGGATCTGCGAGCATGTGCCCGATCTCGGCTTCGAAATCGCTCAGCGGTGCACGGGCCAGCACGACCCACTGGCCGGGCTTTTCCTGCCGCCAAAGACCACCCTCGACCTCGTCATGCTCGTCCTCGATCTCGCCGATGACCTGCTCGATGAGGTCTTCCAACGTCAGAAGACCATCGACCCCGCCATATTCATCAATGACGAGAGCCATGTGGATGCGCTGCACCTGCATCTTCTGCAAGAGCACGCCGATCGGCATCGATGGCGGCACATAAAGCAGCGGACGCATGAGATCCTGCATCACGAGCTGGTCCGGCTTGTGGTCGTTGAACCCGTATTGTAGCGCAAGATCCTTGAGGTGGATCAGGCCGAGCGGCTGATCCAGAGTCTCGTGGAAAACCGGCAAACGGGAATATCCGTGTTCACGGAAGACATCGACCAGTTCAGCGGGCGAGATATCGTCCGGAACCGCCACGATTTCCACCTTCGGAATGGAAATCTCGCCCACTCGCATGCGGCGGAGATTGCCCAAGCCCGGTGGGGCGTTCGGCGAGCTCGGCTCGGGGTCTTCGTTGGCCGGGTCTTCCACCCCGCCATTGGTCCCGAATAAGCGTCCAAGAAATCCCCGCGATCGGGGTTCGGAATTGTCTCCCGCTTCCTCTTCGGAAGCCGGGCTCTCGGCGGAGAGAGCTCCGTCAGCAGCCTGTCCCATTTGTCCTTTCCAGCGTTACACCGCGCAAGGCGGCCTCAATAGTCATATGGGTTCGCGATACCCTGCTTTTCAAGGATGCGGATTTCCAACGCCTCCATCAAGCCTGCATCGCCGTCCCTTACGTGATCGTAGCCCAAAAGATGCAAGATCCCGTGAATAATTAAATGGAGAATATGATCCTTGGCGGATTTTTGCTGTTCTGTGGCCTCGCGGATGCAGGTTTCGTAGGCAAGGGCCAGATCGCCAAGCGTGATCGCCCCGAACATATCGGGCTCGGGCAGCGCGGGCACCTCGCCATCTTCCTCCGCGCCACGCTCCTCGGCAGGCCAGCTGAGCACGTTGGTGGCCTTGTCCTTCTCGCGGAATTCGGCGTTCAGTTCCCGGATCCGCGCATCATCACAGCCCAACACCGACAGCTCGCACAGATCGGCCTCCAGTCCCAATGCCTCGCAGACCAGCGCCCCTGCCGTCTTGCACAGCGCCTCAAGCTCCAGGTCCGCCCAGCGGGAATCGTCAATATCAATATCGATCTGCATGTTCGATCGCTACAATGCGGCCTGCCCAGCGGCAAGGGATTTCGGCAGTGACCGCAGTTCCGGCCGATATGGCGGGCGCCAGACAACCGGGCTCAGGCACTTTCACGCCGCACGATCCGGAATCCCAGATCGTTACAGGGCGCAGCGACCTCCTCGTCGCGTAGCCGCGCCAGAAGCGCATCCGCAGCGACCCGCCCCAATGCAGGCCGATCCACACGCACTGTCGTGAGTGAAGGCACGAGATGTTCTGCGAAATCCTGATCGCCAAAGCCCATCACAGCCAGATCCTCGGGAACTTTCAATCCACGCTTGCGTGCCTCGATCATCACCCCATGCGCCAGCATGTCAGACGAACAGGCGATGAGCCCGCCTTCGAAGCCATGCTCGTCGATCAGCCTGCGCAGGGAATCCCGCCCGCCGGCCAAGGATGCGGTGGCGGCCCATGTGACCGAGGGCACGTCCTGTCCGGTCAACTCGGCATAGCGCTTGGAAAAGGCCGCGCGACGGCGTTGGGCGCGCTCGTCATTGGCAGAGACCGTCGCGACCCTGTCATAGCCTTCCTGCACCGCGAATTCGGCCATAGCGCGTCCGGCCTCGCTATGGCTGAAGCCCACGCAGAGATCGATCGGCGTATCGGTCAGATCCCAGACCTCCACCACCGGAATATCGGCGCTCAGGAGCATTTTGCGGGTCTGGGGGGTATGATGTATGCCGGTCAGATAGATCGCATCGGGACGGCGCGACAGGTGGGTGGCCACCAGCTTCTCCTCGTCCTGAGCCGAGAAACCGGTCTCGGACAGCAGGATCTCGTATCCCTGTTCGCGCATGATCTGGCTGAAACCCTGCACCATCGCGGCATGCACGACATTGGTGATCGAGGGCACGATGGCCGAGATCAGATGCGATTTTTGCGAGGCCAGCGCACCAGCGACGGCATTGGGCACAAAGCCCGTCATCTCGATCGCCTCGCGGATGCGTGCCATCGTCTCGGGCGACACTTTCGACGGGTCCGAGAGTGCACGCGACACGGTCACTTGCGAGACCCCCGCCAGCTTGCCGATGGTGGTCATGGTCACGCGCGCCCCGGATTTCCGACCCGCGGCGCGCTTTTTTACTGTGTCAGGCTCTTTATCCATACCGGCTATATTCCTACGCGGAGAAGAGCGCTGCAATGGGGATCAGTGATCCTTGTTCTCGAGTTCGGCTTTCTTCTTGGCAGCGGAGCGGTTGAGCCACACCGAGCCTGCAATCGAGCCGATAATCATCAACCAGAGCACAACCGCAATCGGGCTTTTGGTGAAGAAGATCGTCACATCGCCAAAGCTCTCGAGCGTCTTGACGAAATAGACCTCTGCCGACGGACCGAGGATGAAGCCGATGATGAACGGAGCCACCTCCAGTTTGAGCCGGGACATCAGCCAGCCGAAGATGCCGAAGATCAGCAGCGTCCAGACGTCGAACATGATGCCGTAATTGATGGTATAGGCGCCCACCACGCACATCATGAGGATGATCGGGAACAGGATATGTTTCGGGATCATCACGACTTTTGCAAAATAGCGGATCGCAAAATACATCATCACGAACATCGCGATATTGGCAATGAGCATTGCCCAGATGATCGCATCCCATGTCTGGGGGTTGTTGCCGATAAAGAGCGGCCCGACCTGAATGCCCTGCAGCGTGAAGGCACCGATCAGCAGCGCGGTCGTGCTGTCACCGGGGATCCCGAGCGACAGGAGCGGCACCAGAGCCCCGCCGGTGAGGCCGTTATTACCCGATTCGGAAGCGATCACGCCCGCAGGCTCGCCCTTGCCGAAACGCTCTGGATGCTTCGAGAAGGTCTTGGCGTTGGAATAACTCAGGATCGAGGCCGCAGATCCGCCGACACCGGGAAGAATGCCAACGAAAGTCCCGATACTTCCCGACCGGATCAGATTGACCCACTGACCATTGAACACCTTGAGCGAGAACCGCTCGCGCTTGCCTACATCGACATTGCTGCCCTTGAGGCCCGGCGGCACACCGATCTGCGCCTCCTCGAGGATCGCTGCCAGACCGAACAGCCCGATCAGCACGGGCAGGAGCGAGAAGCCGTCCTGAAGCCAGTATTCTGTGCCCGGCGGGATCAGGCGCCAGTGGCCATTGCCACCATTGGTCACGTCATAGGTGCCGATCAACGAGATGAAGATGCCCAGAACGCCCGAGAAGATGCCCATCAGCATATCCGAGCTGAGCGCGGCCATCACGGTCAGCGCGAAGAAGATGATCAGGAACTTCTCGACATAGGAGAATTTGATCGCGAAATTCGCAAGTGTCGGGGCGAAGAAGTTGAGGATCACAAGCGAGACGAGACCGCCCACCAGCGAAGCGCAGATCCCGATCTTCAGCGCTTTTTCCGCATGTCCCTGCTGGGCCATCGGATAACCGTCGAGCGTTGTCGTAATCGAGGAAGGTGTGCCGGGGATGCCAAGTAGGATGGCAGGCACCAGACCGCCCGAAATACCCCCCACATAGAGCCCCAGAAGGAGCGCCATACCGTTATTGAGGCCGAGCGAATAGGTGATCGGCAGGCAGACGGCCACCGCCATGGTTGCCGTCATACCGGGGATGGACCCGAAGATGATCCCCACAAACACGCCGCCCAGGATCAGCAGGACGAAGAGCGGGGTAAGAAACTGGAATATATCCGACATTTATGCCTCCAGAACTCAGGGCAGCGTCAGGAAGAAGAGATTGGTGAAAAGCCACCAGACGATGGTCGGGGCCAGCACGGCCACGATCAGCACGGGGATCATGGGGCGCAGCGAACGGTCATGCATGAACAACAGACCGGTAAGCGCGACATAGGGGATCGAACAGAGCAGGAAGCCAAGCCCCGTATTCGGCCACAGATTTCCCACCGGAACCATGGTCGAGAAATAGATCACCGTCAGGACAATCGTGCCCAAAAAGCGGAACTTGTCCATCGAGCAGGCGATCCGGCGCCAGTAGGTTCCCGACGCCAGAATGGCCTTGTGATCACGGATCACGATCGCCAGCCCCAGAAGGCCGAGAATGATCCCGATGAGCGTCGGAAAGATCAGATGCGATGTTTCGAAGTTGATTTTGACATGTGTCAGGTCGCCCATGAGAACCTCCTAATCCCGATAGCCTGTCGCCTGCGCGACCAGTGCCCAAGCGACACGAAAGGAACCGGACCCCTCCATGAAGGATCCGGTCGATGCAGCACGGAAAGGCTCAGTTCGAGATGTCGTTGATGACTTTACCGTAAAGCTCGCGCTTCTTCTCGAGTTCTTCACGCGCTTGCGCGGAGGGCTTGAAATCGGGGATGAAGAAGGCTTCGGTTTCTTTCTTCTGCAGCTCGCCCTCGTCGTAGATCTCCTTGAGCGCCGCATCGATGGCATCGATCATCGCCGGATCGGTGTCTTTGTTGTAAATGAAGAAGAACTCCTTGTCGAAGATGAAGTCCTCGTTCTCGTTGAGCGGCACATGCGTCTGGGGCGAGGCATATTTGAGCATGTCGTCACGGGTCAGCTTGCCCATCCCTTCTTCGGGCGCCTGCGCCAGCGTGTCGGGCGCGGAGGTCAGCCAGATGAAGCGCATGGCTTTCTGGTCATCGGCGGGCAGCTGGGTGAACTGCTCGTTCGACTGGATCGAGCCATTGATCACATCCGCAAGACCATCCCACATTGCCTGATTCTTGTCCGACTGCGAACCCGTGTTGACCGCGACGATATTATCGCCCGCGCCCGCCTTCATCACATTGGCTGCGTTCTTCATAGCCGAGAAGCCCAGCTCGGATACACCACCCGGCTGGATCGCCACACGGATACGGGTGCCATCGACGGCCGCTTTCAGGATATCATCCATGCTCTGATAGGGCGAATTCTTCGCCACGAGATAGGCGTTGGCGGGGTTGATCGCCACGGTCGGGCCGATAGCGAAATGGGTGAAGGGATTGACGAACCCCTGACCTTTATAAAGCTCTCCCAGATAGGCGAAGTCGTGGAACATCATGATGGTAGTGCCACGCTTGTCGCGCTCCAGCGCCTTGAAGGCCGCCGTTGCGCCTACGGCGTCAACCTTGACGTTCACACCCAGCTTTTCTGACAGGGCATCCGCGACCATTGCCGAGATCTGATAGGTATCGCCGCCCGTCGATTTCGAGCCGATCACCATGCGGATATTCTTCGGCAGGTTCTGCGCCGATGCGATGATCGGCTGGGTCAGCAGGGCCGTCGCGCTCAGCGCGCCGATCATCAGTCTGCGTGTCAGTTTCATATAATCCTCCCAGACCGCGTCATGGCGGCCCTCTCCGGTTTGATCTTTTCCAGTTGGGCGACCTGCCGGTCTCCTCAGGCGGCAGGTTCGAGCGTATGTATACGCATACATATAGCTTCATCATATTTCCCCCCATCCTGTCAAGCATCTGAATCCAGCAATCTATCCGTCAATAAATTATCGCCCAATTTGATTGACATCGTCAAATGTATGCGCATACATAACCTCAAATAGGAGGATTGGAGGATACTCATGTCGACTCGCAAGAAGTCACCGGATGACCTACGTTCGTCGCGCTGGTTCGGGCCGGACGATCTGCGCAGCTTTGGCCACCGTTCGCGGATGATGCAGCTGGGCTACTCGGAGGAGGAGTTTCGCGGCAAGCCCATCATCGGCATTCTGAACACCTGGTCCGAGCTGAATTCCTGCCACTCGCATTTCAAGGAACGCGTGGTGGATGTGAAACGCGGCGTGCTGCAGGCGGGCGGGTTCCCCGTCGAGATGCCCTCGCTCTCGGTGGACGAATCGTTCAACAAACCGACCTCGATGCTCTATCGCAACCTTCTGGCTATCGAGACCGAGGAGCAGATCCGCGCGCATCCGCTTGATGGCGTCGTGCTGATGGGCGGCTGTGATAAAACCACGCCCGGCCTCGTGATGGGCGCCATCACCGCAGGTGTGCCGATGATCTATCTGCCCGCCGGCCCCATGCTGCGCGGCAATTACGCGGGCAAGATCCTGGGCTCCGGTTCGGATGCATGGAAATACTGGGACGAGCGCCGCGCCGGCAATATCTCGGATCAGGAATGGCTCGGCATTCAGGGTGGCATCGCGCGCTCGGCCGGGACCTGCATGACCATGGGCACCGCCTCGACCATGACGGCGATCACCGATGCGATGGGCCTCACCCTGCCCGGCGCCTCTTCCATTCCGGCGGTCGATTCCAATCACCAGCGCATGGGGGCCGATTGTGGGCGCCGCATCGTGGACATGGTCTGGGAAGACCTGACGCCCGACCAGATCATCACCGAAGGGTCCGTGCGCAACGCAGCCATCATCGCAATGGCCACCGGCTGCTCGACCAATGCCGTGGTGCACCTGATCGCGATGGCGCGCCGCGCGGGCGTCGATCTGACGCTCGACGATCTGGATGCGCTGGGGCGGAACACGCCGCTCATCGCCAATGTCCGCCCCTCGGGCAAGGACTATCTGATGGAAGATTTCTTCTATGCCGGCGGTCTGCGCGCCTTGATGAAACAGATGGAGGACCGTCTCGACTGCTCGGCCATGACCGTCACCGGCAAGACGATGGGCGAGAATCTCGAGGGCGCGCAGGTCTATAATGACGATGTGATCCGTCCGCTGTCGAACCCCGTCTACAAAGAAGGCTCGCTGGCCGTCCTGCGCGGCAATCTCTGCCCCGATGGTGCGGTGATCAAGCCCGCGGCCTGCGATCCGAAATATTATCATCATGAAGGTCCGGCGCTGGTCTTCGACAGCTACCCCGAAATGAAGAAAGCCGTCGATGACGAGAACCTCGAGGTGACCCCCGACACGGTCATGGTGCTGCGCAATGCAGGCCCTCTGGGCGGACCGGGCTTCCCCGAATGGGGCATGCTGCCGATCCCCAAGGCGCTGATCAAACAGGGCCACCGCGATATGCTGCGGATCTCGGATGCGCGGATGTCGGGCACCTCCTATGGCGCCTGCGTGCTGCATGTGGCGCCCGAATCCTATGTCGGCGGTCCGTTGGCGCTGCTGAAGACCGGCGATATCGTGCGGATGGATCTGGAGAACCGCCGCCTCGATATGCTGGTGGACGAGGAAGAGATCGCCCGTCGCCGTGCCGAATGGACCCCGCCCGCTCCCCGCTACGAGCGCGGTTATGGCTATATGTTCTCCAAACATGTGACCCAGGCCGATAAGGGCTGCGATTTCGACTATCTGCAACGCGATTTCGGTGCCACCGCGCCCGAGCCGGATATCTTCTGAGGAGTCACCCATGAAACACGATCTGGACAAAGCTCTGGGCGGGATCTCGGGGATTCTCGTGACCCCCTACGATGACAAGGGCGACATCGCGCCCGCCAAACTTGAACCGATACTCGATCGGGCGCTGGAGGCAGGTGTGCACATGCCGGTCGTCAACGGCAATACCGGCGAGTTCTACGCGCTGACCACCGACGAGGCCTGCACCATGGTGGCCGAGGTATCCCAGCTGATCGGCGACCGCGCACCGCTTCTGGCGGGCGTGGGGCGCGGGATCAAGGATGCCTGCCGTCTGGCCGAAGCCTCCGCCAAGGCAGGCGCCTCGGCGCTGATGGTGCACCAGCCGCCAGACCCGTTCGTCTCGCCACGCGGCACGGTGGACTATGTGCGTCAGGTCTCGGAGGCCTCGGGCGGGCTTCCCCTGATGCTCTATCTGCGCAATGATGCGATCGGCACCGATGGCATCAAGGCGCTGTGCGACCTGCCGGGCGTGAAGGGTGTGAAATGGGCCACGCCCAACCCGATGAAGATGGCCGCGGCCATCGAGGCCTGCGATCCGTCGATCACATGGGTCTGCGGTTTGGCCGAAGTCTGGGCACCGCCGCTCTATGCGCTCGGGGCCCGCGGCTTCACCTCCGGGCTCATCAATATCTGGCCCGAGCGCTCGATGGCGATCCATGCCGCTTTGGAGGCAGGCGATTACCCCAAGGCCAATGCGCTGATCAACGAGATGAAGCCCTTCGAGGACATCCGTGCCGAAGAACTGAACGGGACCAATGTCACGGGCGTGAAGGCGGCGCTGCAGGCTCTGGGGCGCGATTGCGGCCCGACCCGCGCGCCCTCCGCATGGCCCCTGACCGAGACACAACAGGCCAAGATGCGTGGCTTCCTCAACGCCAACGGCCTTCTTTAACTCTAGCCACCAAAGGAGAATTCCAATGGACGGACAAGCAGTCTTCAAACCCCATGGCCGCCACCTGATCGCGGGCGAGTGGGTCGCCACCGAAAACACTTTCACTTCCGAGCCGGCCCACGGCCCTGCGCATGAGTTCAGCACCGGCACCGTCGAGCTGGTCGATCAGGCCTGCAAAGCCGCCGAAGAGGCGTTCTGGACCTATGCCTATCTGACCCGCGAGGAGCGCGCCACGTTCCTCGACACCATCGCCGACGAGATCAATGCACGCGGTGATGCGGTTACCGAGATCGGCACGCAGGAAACCGGGCTGCCCGCAGGCCGCCTCGAGGGCGAGCGGGGCCGGACCACTGGCCAGCTGAAGATGTTTGCCGAGCATATCCGCAAGGGCGACTATCTCGATATCCGCCACGATAAGGCCCTGCCCGACCGCCAGCCGCTGCCGCGCCCCGATCTGCGCCTGATCCAGCGTCCGATCGGTCCGGTGGCCGTCTTCGGCGCCTCGAACTTCCCGCTGGCATTCTCGACCGCAGGTGGGGACACTGCCGCGGCACTGGCCGCAGGCTGCCCCGTCGTGGTCAAGGGCCACTCGGCGCATCCGGGCACCGGCGAGATCATCGCAGAGGCGATCCTAGCCGCCGTCGAGAAATGTGGCCTGCCCAAGGGCGTCTTCAGCCTGATCCAGGGCGGCAACCGTCAGGTGGGCTCGGCGCTGGTGCAGCATCCCGACATCAAGGCCGTGGGCTTCACCGGCTCGCTTGGTGGGGGCCGTGCGCTCTTTGACCTCTGCGCCCAACGTCCCGAGCCGATCCCCTTCTTCGGCGAGCTGGGCTCGGTCAACCCGATGTTCGTCCTGCCCGAGGCCGCAAAAGCCCGTGGCGAGGCGATCGGCACCGGCTGGGCGGGCTCGCTCACCATGGGCGCGGGCCAGTTCTGCACCAATCCCGGTATTGCCGTGGTGGAAAAGGGCGCTGATGGCGATGCGTTTGTCGCCGCTGCCGTCAAGGCGCTGAAGGAAGTCGGCCCGCAGATCATGCTGACCGAAGGCATCGCCAAAGCCTATCGCGATGGCCAGTCGCGCTTCGAGGGCCGCAATGCCGTGCGTCCGCTGGTCGAGAACGAGAATGCGGGCCGCGAAGCCAAGCCCCTTCTCTTCGAGACCGATGCCGAGACCTATCTGCAGGATCACGCGCTTGGCGAAGAGGTCTTCGGGCCGCTGGGTCTGGTGGTGCGCGTGGATAGCGCCGAGGAGATGCTGGGCCTTGCCCGCGGCTTCGAGGGGCAACTGACCGCGACCATGCAGCTTGATGCGGGCGATGCCACCCTCGGCCGCCGTCTGCTGCCGATCCTCGAGCGCAAGGCGGGCCGTGTCATGGCGAACGGCTTCCCGACCGGCGTCGAGGTCTGCGATGCGATGGTCCATGGCGGCCCCTATCCGGCCTCGACCAATTTCGGCGCAACCTCGGTGGGCACGATGTCGATCCGCCGCTTCCTGCGCCCTGTCTGCTTCCAGAACATCCCCGAGGGCGTCCTGCCCGAAGATCTGGACCTCTGAGATCTCTTGCGGGGCGGCGTAGAGGAGGAGCCACGCCGCCCCGCACCATCATCCGAACCTGAGGAGGAGCAAGGATGACCCACCCTACCCGTAGAACGGCCCTGACCGGAGGCCTGAGCCTTGCGGCAACGCTGATGACAAGCCGCGCATTTGCCGGCGACTGGAGCCCGTCGCTGCGTTATCCGGATCCGGCAGTCGAGATCCTCGACCCCGAATTTTCCAAATACCGTATTTTCAATTCGTCCGTCGAACGTCTGGCGACCGGCTTCGGCTGGATGGAAGGCCCCGTCTGGGTGGCTGACGGGCGCTATCTTCTGGTCAGCGATATTCCCAATAACCGACTGATCCGCTGGGACGAGGTCACCGGGCAGGCCTCGACATTCCGTCAGCCTTCCGGCTGGTCGAATGGCAATGCGCGCGATCTCGAAGGACGGCTGATCACCTGCGAAGGCGGTATGCGTCGCGTGACCCGCACCGAGCATGACGGCACGATCACAGTTCTGGCAGACAGTTACGAGGGCAAGAAACTCAATTCGCCCAATGATCTGGCCGTGAGCGCCGATGGCAGTGTCTGGTTTACCGACCCGCCGTTCCAGATCTCGAATTACTACGAGGGCGAGAAGGCCGAGCAGGAACAACCCCATCACGGCGTCTACCGGATTGCGCCCGACGGCTCCCTCAGCCTCGCACTCTCCGATCTGCAGGGCCCCAACGGCATCACCTTCGCGCCGGGAGGCACGGTTGTCTATATCGTCGAGGGCCGTGCCAAGCCGGATCGTCTTGTCTGGGCCTATGACCTTCAGGACGGAACGCTTGCAAACAAGCGGCTCCATATCACCGCACCCACCGCAGGGGCGCTGGATGGCATCGCCTGTGACGAGGATGGAAACCTGTGGTGCGGCTGGGGCAGCACCGGAGGCGAGGGTGGCAATTCGGAAGCACAGGACGGGGTGATGGTCTTCAACCCCTCAGGCAAGCCCATCGGCCATATCCACCTGCCCGAACGCTGCGCCAATCTCTGTTTCGGCGGCACATACGGCAACCGCCTGTTCATGGCCTCGAGCCATTCGATCTACGCCGTCTACGTGAATACACGGTCGGCCCAACCGCTTTAAGCATCTTCCGGAAAGGAACCCAATCATGAAAGAAGAAACCCGTGAGAAACTGATGGGCGTCTCGGTGGCCACCCTTGCCACGGCGCTTTTCAAGCGCGGCCTGCGCAATCAGGTCATCCAGGGCGTGCATCCGGTCGGCTGGAAGGGCAAGAACATGGTGGGGCCCGCCTTCACCCTGCGCTACATGCCCGCGCGCGAGGACCGCAACCCGATCACCTGCTTCCGCAACGCCGATCACCCGCAGCGCGTCGCCATCGAAAGCTGCCCTCCCGGATCGGTTCTGGTGATGGATAGCCGCAAGCAGGCCGCTGCAGCCTCGGCCGGTGACATCCTGATCACCCGCCTGATGATGCGCGGTGGCGTCGGCGTAGTCACCGATGGCGGCTTCCGTGACGCGGCCACGATCGCGGATCTCGAGATCGCGGCCTATCACACCCGCCCCTCGAGCCCGACCAACCTCACCAATAACGAGGCAATCGGCATCAACGAGCCGATCGGCTGCGGCGATGCGCCGGTCTTCCCGGGCGACATCATCGTGGGTGATGCGGATTGCGTCATCGTGATCCCCGCAGATATCGCCGACGAGATTGCCGATGAGGCCGTCGAGATGACCGCCTATGAGGATTTCGTGGTCGAGCGTGTGAAAGAGGGCGAGACGATCATCGGTCTCTATCCCTGCACCAAGGATCAGCATCAGGCCGATTTCAAGGTCTGGCGCGAGAAGAACGGTCGCTAAAACGCCCCTTACGTTTTAGTGCCTTAGCCCCCCTGCATCTCCTTGGATGTAGGGGGGTGTCTTTGTTTTACAGGGTAAAATCGCGGACATGGTCGGGCATTTCCACCCCCTCGCGGTTGCGCGGGTCAGGGATCGGCTCCCCCACCTGGATATGGACCGGAATGACACCCGCCCAGATCGGCAGATCGTAATCGGCCTCCTCGTCGACCGGAGCGCCGGTGCGGATCTTGGCGCTGGCCTCGGTAATCTCCATCCCCAGAACCATGGTGGCTTTCAGATCCTGCGCATGGTCGGGGCGCAGGATGTCATAGCGTCCGGGGAAGAGGCTGTTGACGAAATTGCCCAGCTTGCGGTGTTTCTCGGTATCATCCTCGACCTTGAAGGCGCGGCCATAAAGCGTGACCGAGCGCGAGTTGACCGAATGGTGCATGCCCGAGCGCGCCATTACGAACCCGTCCAGAATGGCCACATTGAGACAGACCTCCATATCGCGCGAATTTTTCAGCGCCCGCGAAGCCGCAGAGCCGTGCCAATAGATATGGTTGCCCTCGCGCCATTGGAGCGTGGGCGTCACAAACGGCTTGCCGTCGATCACATAGCCCACCGAACACATCGGCTGCGCATCGAGGATGGCATTGACCGTCTCGCGGTCGAAATGCCCGCGGGTATGGCTGCGCCGCAGGCGGGTGCGGTCGGTGACGGGGAGGGTCTCTGACATGGTATTGGTCCAACCTGCTACTTGCACCAGTCCTTCTCGCCGCCTATTGGTTATAGATAAATGACCAATTCAGACAATTCACACCAGTCCAATTTGCAGCGCGACCTGTTCGGGCTGAGCCTTGATGCCGCCGCCCGCGACACGCTTCAGAGCCAGCTTATGGACGGGCTGCGGCGCAAGGTGTTGGGCTCTGCGCAATATTGCGGGCTCAGGCTGCCTGCCAGCCGTGTGCTGGCGGCCGAGCTGTCGGTCTCGCGGATGACGGTGCAGATGGTCTATGACCAGCTGGTGGCCGAAGGCTATCTGGTGACACGGCGCGGTGCGGGAACCTTTGTGGCGCAGGATCTGCCGCATCTGGCGCGCGTCGAGGTGCCCGCGCCGCCACAGCCTCCCGCACCCCGTGCATGGCCTCCTTTCCAGACCTCGCTCCCCGATCTGTCGCTGATGCCCCATACGCAATGGGCGCGCCATCTGGACCAATCCTGGCGCAACCCCGAGCCCGCCCTTCTGGCGCGGCCCGATCCGTTCGGCTGGTTTCCCCTGCGCGCGGCGATTGCCGATCATCTGGGCGCATGGCGCCAGCTCGCCTGCCGCCCCGAACAGGTGGTGATCACCTCGGGCGCGCGCGAGGCTTTCGAGATCATCTTCCGCGGGCTCCTGCCCGAGGAAACCTGCGCCGCCATAGAAGACCCCGGTTGGCCGCGGATGCGCCATGCGCTCATCGCCGCCGGCAGCCGCCCCCTGCCCTGCCGCATTGATGCCGAGGGCTTCGACAGCCGCCTGATCCCGCCGCAGGCCCGCGCGGTCATCGTGACCCCCTCGCGCCATTACCCGACGGGGCGCAGCCTCGGCCTGCCGCGCAGGATGGCCCTTCTGGACTGGGCTCAGCGCAGTGGCGGGCTGGTCATCGAGGATGATTACGACAGCGAGTTCCGCTATCGGGGCCAGCCCCTGCCCACGCTGGCGGGGCTGGATGGCAAAAGGGTGGTCTATCTGGGTAGCTTCTCGAAACTCCTCAACGCGCAGATGCGGCTGGGCTATATGGTCCTGCCGGAGGCGCGGGTGCCCGAGGCCCGCGCCCATCTGGGCCGTCTTGGCGCACAGGCCTCGCTCACGCCGCAACCCGCGCTGGCACGGCTGATGCAATCGGGCGAGTTCGGTGCCCATCTGCGGCGGATGCGCAGGGTCTATGCCCGTAGGCAGGCGCATCTTCTGGCCGCGCTGGCTCCGGTGGCCGATCTTGTGGAACTGGCCCTCGATATGGGTGGAATGCATCTATGTGTGCCCCTGAAACCGGCATTGGCCAAGGTCGTAACCGACCGCGCGATCTGCGCCGAGGCCACCGGCCAAGGCCTGGCAATCGGCGCGCTGTCCACGCATTGCCAGCTGCCTGATCCTCTTTCAGGATTGCTTCTGGGCTATGCCGGCTTCGATGAGGACACCCTGTCGGAGGCCGCAATCCGTCTGGGCCATATCCTTCGGGCAGCCTCTCTCAACGGCTTGTGACCTGCACGTCCTTTCCGTGCGCGCCCACACCCTTATCTACTCTCCCGAACATGAAGAAGGGGTTCAGGATGGATCTGCACGGATATACCCGAGGCGCGGAAGTGATCAAGGTCGCAGGCGATAGCCCGAGGATCGAAATGACTTCGGGCATACACTATGCGCAGATCAAACATGCCAGAGGCTTCCGCCAGTTGCGGATGTCGGTCATCCGCGAGGCTGAGGCCCGAAACCGCCCCGCCATTCTCTATTTTCCGGGCGGTGGCTTCACCAGCGCCGATCACGACAAATATTTGCAGATGCGTATGGCGCTGGCGCAGGCTGGCTTCGTGGTGGCAGCGGCAGAATACCGCACTGTGCCCGATGTTTTTCCGGCTCAGGCCGAGGATGCGAAAGCCGCGATCCGCTTCCTGCGCGCCCATGCCGAGACGTTCGGGATCGATCCCTCCCGCATCGGCGTGATGGGCGACAGTGCGGGCGGCTATATGGCGCAGCTGGCCGCGACCGTGACCGGCGCGGAGTATGAACGCGGCGACTATCTCGACCAGCCCTCGGACGTGCAGGCTGCCGTCACGCTTTACGGGATCTCGGACCTGTCGGATATCGGCGCGGGACTGCCGCCAGAGGCGGCCGCAAGCCATGCCTCGCCCGCGGTGACGGAGGCGCTGATCGTCAATGGCCCCGCTTTCGGCCCGTCACTCGGTGCCACCGTGCACGACACCCCCGAAAAGACCCGCGCGGCCAGCCCCATCGGTCATGTCGGCCCCCATTCCCCGCCCTTTCTGATCCTGCATGGAAGCGCCGACCGGCTGGTCTCGCCCGAACAGAGCGCCAAGCTCTACCGTGCGCTCGGATCGCACGGGGTCGCGGCGCACTATCTTCTGGTCGAAGGCGCGGGGCATGGCGACAGCCCCTGGTATCAGCCGGACATCATCGCCCGCGTCACGCGGTTCTTCTGCGAGACATTGCGGCGCGGGGATTAATCCCTGAGGTGGCTGGTTGGCAGGGCCGTGGTATATTTCACCTGGTCGAGCGCGAAGCTCGACCGGATATTCGCGACACCGGGGATCTGGGTGAGGAAATTCATCACCAGATCCTGATAGCGGAAGAGATCCTCCACCACGACCCGCAGCATGAAATCCTCCGAACCGGTCATCAGGTAGCACTCCATGATCTCGGGCCGGTCGCGGATCGCATCGGTGAAGGTCTTCAGCGTCTTCTTCTCCTGCTTCTCCAGCGTCACATGCACGAAGACATTGACCATCAGCCCGAGGCTGACCGGATCGACCAGCGCCACCGAGCCACGGATCACGCCTTTCTCGCGCATCTCCGCCACCCGCCGCCAGCAGGGCGAGGCCGATAGATGGGCGCGCTCGGCCAGCTCGGCATTGCTGAGTTCGCTATCTTGCTGCAGCGCATCTAGAATGCGCAGGCTGGCCTGGTCCAGATCGGCGGGTTTCCGGTTCAACTTTTCTCTCACTGGCGCAATTCGGGTCAGATTTACCGATAGCATCGCAAAATCCGAAAACAAAGACGCATTTCACCGCGCGGGTTCCGCAAGAATGGGGGCAGACAGATCCATTCGAGACACAGCATGCTTACCCTCGCCGCTCCCCGGTTTTTCCACACCCATCCGATGGCCCGCACCGGCACCGTTCTGTCGGTGATGGTGCTTTTATGGGGGCTCAGCTGGCCCGCCACCCAGATCGCGCTGATGCAGATTCCGCCGCTCTGGCTGGCCGCGTTCCGGTTCGGCTCGGCGGCATTGTGCCTGTTTGCCTTCGTCGCGCTGAAAGGCGGGCTGAAACTGCCCGCACGCGCCGATCTTCCGATCGTGCTCAGCATGGGGCTCTTACAGATGACCACCTTCACCGGTCTGGGCATGATCGCGATGACGGTCACCGACACAAGCCATGCGGTGCTTCTGGCCTATACAACCCCGCTCTGGACGCTGCTTCTGGGTTGGGCAGCCTTTGGCCAGCGTCCCGACCGCGGGCAGATGCTGGCGCTTGCGCTGGGGCTTTTCGGGATCGCGCTGGTCTGCTCGCCACTCGAGACCGATTGGAGCCAGCCCGGTGCCTTTATGGGCGCGGGCTTCCTGCTGGTCGGAGCCGTCGCATGGTCGGGGGTCATCTTGCATGTGAAACGCCACAAATGGCAGGGCTCTGCCCTGTCGCTCGCGCCATGGCAGATGGCGCTGGCCACGCTGTGCCTCGGCGGGGCGGCCCTCATGATCGAAGGTCCTTCCTCCCGCATCCACTGGAGCGGTGAACTGGCTGCTATGCTGGTCTTCATCGGCCCTGTCGCCACCTCGCTCTGCTTTGTGGTCGCCGCCGAATATGGGCGCCGGATCTCGGCGTTCGCGATGTCGAATTTCACGCTGGGCGTGCCGCTGATCGGGATCGCGGCATCGGTGCTCCTCCTGTCAAACCATCTGTCGGGCATCTTCCTCGCGGGGCTTACGATGGTTTTTTGCGGCATGGCGCTGGCCGCCCGCACCGCAGGACGCAGCGGCTCTTCTCACCCCCCTGTGATGGACCGATGCAAAAGCTAGGTGACAATGTCACCGTCTCCGGTCATGCCTTTGCCTATTGAGGAGAAAACGCCATAGCCGGAGCGAGTTACCCATGTATGACCTATTCCATTATGCGCTTGGAGGGCTGTCGGGCGCGCTGGTCGGACTTGTGCTGGGCCTTGTAGGCGGCGGCGGCTCGATCCTTGCCGTGCCATTGATGGTCTATGTGGCGGGCGTCGCGAACCCGCATGTGGCGATCGGCACCTCGGCATTGGCGGTGGCGGTGAGCTCCGCAGCCAATCTGGCTCTCCATGCCCGTGCCCATACCGTCAAATGGCGCTGCGGTATGATCTATGCAGGCGCGGGGATTCTGGGCGCGTTCGGCGGATCGAGTTTCGGCAAATCCGTCAACGGCCACCAGCTTCTTTTTCTCTTCGCGCTGGTGATGATCGTGGTGGGTGTGTTGATGCTGAAAAACCGCAAGGCCGAGGGCCTGGCCGGTGCCCAATGCGGGCGACACAATGTGGCCAAGGTCGCGGGATACGGTCTGGGCACTGGCGCGTTTTCCGGCATTTTCGGGATCGGCGGCGGCTTTCTGATCGTTCCGGGGCTGATGGCCGCAACCCAGATGCCGGTGATCAATGCGGTCGGCACGAGCCTCGTGGCGGTGACCGCCTTCGGTCTGACCACGGCGCTCAATTACGCGGCATCCGGACTTGTTGCATGGGGGATCGCAGCCACCTTCATCGCGGGCGGCGTCATCGGGGGGCTGGCAGGCACCGGCCTTGCGCGCAGGTTATCGGGCAAGGGCGCGCTGACATCGGTCTTCGCGTCCCTGATTTTCGTGGTGGCAGCCTATATGCTTTACGAAAGCTGGAGCTCGTTCTGAGCCAAAGGCGCAAACAATTTACTGCCGTCCTGAAGCCGCCCCTCAGGCGTTGCCGGGTCCGGTCTTGATGTGGCCGGTATCTGGATCACGATGCAGCGGTGCGCGCCGCCCCCTCAATAAGCGGGACGTTTGGCAACCCAGCCTGCCATCTGCTCATAAGCATGGCCGATCCGCAGGAGCATCGCCTCGTCGAAAGGCCGCCCCACGAATTGGGCCGAAAGCGGCAATCCGTTTGCACCAAAGCCCGCAGGCAGCACAAGCGCGGGATGGCCCGTGCCGTTGAAAGCACTGGTCAGCGGAGCCTGTTTGCGCCACGGCAGGTCATCGACCTCCGCGACAAGAGGCGCAGGCCCGCCCATCGGCGAACACAGGATCGCATCCGCGCCGGTGAGCACCTTGGTCACCTCGGCGCTCAGGATCGGGCGCAGCCGCTGGGCGGTGACATAGTGACCGCCGGTGGCAAAGGCGCCCATCATCAACCGCTCGCGGGTGGTGCGGCCATACTCCTCGGGACGCTCGCGCAGATCCTTGCCATGGATCGACACGCCTTCGGCCTGAATGATCGCCCATGTCATCGCATCCAGAAGCTCGCGTTCGGGCAGGCTGACCTCGATGATCCGCGCGCCAAGTGCCTCGAGCACGGCCTCCACCGCGTCAAGCGCCGCCATTTGTTCCGGTCCCACACCGGCCAGCGCGTCGAATTCGCGGGCACGACCGATGGTCAGCCCTTTCAGATCGCCCGACAGACCGGCGCTGTAATCGGGCACCGGCTGGCGGCTCGAGGCCGCATCATTTGCGTCGTGGCCCGCAAGCGCCTGCATTGCAAGCGCGCAATCGGCCACGGTGCGGGTCAGCGGGCCGGCATGGTCCATACTGAACGACAGCGGCACGATCCCGCGCCGCGAGAGGCGGCCATAGGTGGGCTTCAGCCCCACGATCCCGTTGCAGGCCGCAGGCAGCCGGATCGAGCCGCCGGTATCGGTGCCCATCGCGAGGCCCACCATGCCCGAGGCCACCGCAACCCCCGAGCCCGAGGACGAGCCACCCGCAAAATGCCCGGTATTCCAGGCATTCTTCGCATTGGGGAAAGGCAGCAGATCGGTCGGACCGCCACGCGCGAATTCATGGGTCGAGAGCTTGCCCAGAAACACCATACCTGCCGCATCAAGCCGGTCGGCGGCATCACTATTCTCTTCCGCCATATGATCGAGACGCAGTTTGGAATGTGCGGTCGTGCGCATCCCCGCCACATCGTAGATATCCTTGAGCGCATAGGGGATGCCGGTCAGCGGCCCCGCCTCGCCCCGCGCGATCCGCAGATCGGCATTGAGAGCTGCGGCCCGGGCGCGCGGCTCGGCCAGCGCGATGAAGGCATGCAGCTTGGAGTCCAGCGCCCCGATCCGGCCAAGCGCTTGCTCCAGCAGCTCGACCGCCGAGATCCGGCGCGCCTGCAGATCGGCCGAGGCCTGCGTGAGATCGGGCATCGCCTCGGGAAGCCGCGTCAGGGTGGTGTTGGTCATTATGCCTTCTCCACGGATGCGACCACAGGTGCAGGCGTCCAGACGGGGCCCGGTTCGAGGTGCTGCGGAAGGGCGGCATCGAGGCGGGCCATCAGCGCGCGATAGGCTTTGAAGCTTTCGAACATCACGGCGTCCCGCTCGGGCTCGATGACAAACTTATGGAGCGCGAGGGCTGTTTCATACTCACGCCGCAGAGCCTCATCTCGGGACATATCTTCGGGTGGGGGAGCGGCAGTCTGGGGCATTGTCTATCCTTCTGGGAGCCTGACAGACTGGGGGACTGACAGGAAAGCGCATCTGCGCCCCCCACCCTCTCGTGGTGAACCTGCTGATACAAATGAGAAAATCTCATCCTTGCAAGAACCCTGATTGTAGCGGTGCCAGATGTCGAGCGCAAAGTGGATTCGCGCTTTTCCCGCATGATGATGACTTAAAATTAATCGTTTGATCAAATCCATGCGTAAGCAACAGGCAGCTGAAGGCTATCCCGCGTTTTGGCCGCTCCATCCCTTCCCGCCCGATCACAAGCCCGCTTAGCGTGCTTGCAGAAGGTCAGCCCAATTGACCCGCCCCATCCGGTCCGCGCCGCGCGCATCCGGCAATCAAAGAAGCCACGCTTCGATCGGGCACTATCGGCCCGTCAACAGAGAGGAAGATTCCCTTGCTTAAACGTCGTTCCCTTTTGAAACTCGCCGGTTCCGCGCTGGCGCTTTCTGCCGTGGCGCCCTGGACCGGAGCCGTTATGGCCCAGACGGCAGGCGGTGGCGGGACGCTGCGCATCGGGATGACGGCGGCGGATATTCCGCTGACCACCGGCCAGACCGATCAGGGCGGCGAAGGCATGCGCTTCATGGGCTATACGGTCTATGATGCACTGATCAACTGGGACCTGACCTCGGCCGACAAGCCCTCGGGCCTGATCCCGGGTCTGGCGACCGAATGGACGACCGACGATACCGACAAGACCAAATGGACCTTCAAGCTGCGCGAGGGCGTGAAATTCCATGACGGGTCCGAGTTCAACGCCGATGCGGTCGTGTGGAACCTCGACAAGCTTCTGGATAGCGAGTGCGCGCAATATGATCCGCGCCAATCGGCACAGGGCAAATCGCGGATTCCGGCTGTTGCGAGCTATAAGGTCATCGACCCGATGACGGTGGAGATCACCACCAAGGAACCCGACGCGACCCTGCCCTACCAGCTGGCATGGATCGTCTATTCGTCGCCCGCAAACTGGGAAGCGCAGGGCAAGGACTGGGAAAAGGTCGCCTATCAGCCCTCGGGCACGGGCCCGTGGAAGCTGGCAAGTTTCGCGCCCCGCGAACGCGCCGAGCTGGTGCCGAACCCCGATTACTGGGACAATACCCGCATGGCCCAGCTCGATAAGCTGATCCTGATCCCGCTGCCCGAGCCGAATGCCCGCTCGGCGGCGCTGATGTCGGGGCAGGTCGACTGGATCGAGGCGCCCTCGCCCGACACGATCCCCGCGATGCAGGCCAATGGTTTCACCGTTTCCTCGAACGCCTACCCGCATAACTGGACATGGCACCTCTCGCGCCTCGAGAACAGCCCGTGGAACGATATCCGTGTGCGCAAGGCCGCCAACCTCGCCATCGACCGCGCAGGGCTGAAGCAGCTTCTGGGTGGGCTGATGATCGAGGCCAAGGGCTTCCTGCCGCCCTCCTCGCAATGGTTCGGCAACCCGACCTTCGAGGTGAAATACGACCCCGAGGCGGCCAAGGCGCTCCTGAAAGAGGCGGGCTTCGATGACACCAACCGCGTGAAGCTGAAGGCGCTGATCTCGCCCTCGGGCTCGGGCCAGATGCTGCCCTTGCCGATGAACGAATATATGCAGCAGAACCTCGCGGATGTGGGGATCGATGTCGAGTTTGTCGTGGTCGAGTGGAACCAGATGATCAACCTGTGGCGGGCGGGTGCTGCCGATCCGGGCTGTCAGGGAGCGCAGTCGATCAATTTCAGCTATTTCACCCAAGACCCCTTCACCGGTCTGATCCGTCACCTGTCCTCGGCACTGATCGCGCCCAACGGCACCAATTGGGGCCATTATAGCGACCCCGAGATGGATGCGCTCTTCTCCGAGATCCGCACCACCTTCGACAGTGCCGCGCAGGATGATGTGCTGCGCAAGACGCATGAGAAATTCGTCAACGAGGCGCTGTTCCTGATGGTGGCCCATGATGTGGCCCCCCGCGCGATGAAACCCACGGTGACGGGCTTCGTGCAGGCGCAGAACTGGTTCCAGAACTTCTCCAGCATCACCATGAAATCGGCCTGACCGATGCCGCGCCCCTGCGGGGGCGCGGCACTGCCTTTGCGTGTTTTGCCAAGGCTTTCCTAATGAAAGACCCCAGCCATGTTCAGCTATATCCTCCGCAGGCTTTTGCTTGTGATCCCCGTGGCCTTCGGTGTGTCGGTGATCTGTTTCCTTCTGGTGCAGATCGCGCCGGGTGACCCGCTGACCTCGATCATGCCGGCAGAGGCCACAGCCGAGGAACAGGCCGCGATGCGCGCTGCCTATGGGCTCGATAAGCCGCTTCCGGTGCAATATGCGATCTGGGCGGCGAAGCTGGTGCATGGTGATATGGGCAATTCCATCGCCTCAGGACGGCCCGTGGCCTCCGAGGTCTTCGGCGCGGTGAAGAACTCGCTCCTGCTGGCGGTTGCGGCGGCGATCATCGCCTTTCCCATCGGCACAATTCTGGGCTTCACGGCGGGTTATTTCCGCGACACTTGGGTGGACCGGCTGGTGACGGGGGTCGCGATTGCCGGTGTCTCGGTGCCCAATTACTGGCTGGGGATCGTGCTGGTGATCATCTTCTCGGTCACGCTGGGCTGGCTGCCGGCAATTGGCGCAGGCCCCGGGGGCTCGCAGCACTGGGCGTGGGATTTCGAGCATATCCGCTATCTTATCCTGCCCGCCATCACGCTCTCGGTGGTGCCGATCGGGATCATCGCACGCACCATCCGCGCGCTCGCCGGTGACATCCTGTCGATGGAATTCGTGCAGGCGCTCTATGCCAAGGGGATGAGCCGTGGCGATGTGCTGTGCCATGTGGCGCGCAATGCCGCCGCCACCGCGCTCTCGGTGATGGGCCTGCAGATCGCGCAGCTCTTGGGCGGCTCGATCCTGATCGAGACTGTCTTCAACTGGCCGGGCTCGGGGTTCCTTCTGTCAAACGCGATCTTCCAGCAGGATCTGCCGCTGTTGCAGGGCACCATCCTTGTACTGGCGATGTTCTTCGTGATTTCAAACCTTGTGGTGGATGTGGCGCAGGCCGCGATCGACCCGCGTATCAAAAGGGGCTGATCCATGAGCCTTGCCGAAAGCGCCTCCGATATCGCCCCCGTCTCCACCAAGGGCAATGGCTACTGGGCGGGCGTGCTGCGCCGCCTGCGCCGTGATCCCGTATCCGTCGTCTGCCTCGCCGTCATTCTGGCGCTGATCCTCGCGGCAGTGCTTGCGCCATGGCTGGGGCTGCAGGATCCGTATAAAGGTTCGATGATCGCACGCCTCAAACCCATCGGCACCGAGGGCCATCTGCTTGGCACCGACGAACAGGGCCGCGATATGCTGGCACGCCTGATCTATGGCGGACGGCTCTCGCTGTTCATGGGGCTGGTGCCGGTGGTGCTGGCCTTCTTCATAGGTGGCGCTCTGGGGGTGACCGCAGGCTATGCGGGCGGGCGCGTGAACACCGCCATCATGCGGGTGGTCGATGTGTTCTTTGCCTTCCCCTCGGTGCTCTTGGCCATCGCCATCTCGGGCTCGCTGGGCGCGGGCGTGACAAACAGCCTCGTCTCGCTCACCATCGTTTTCATCCCGCCGATCACCCGTGTGGCCGAAGCGGTGACCTCCGGTGTGCGCTCGCTCGACTATATCGATGCGGCCCGCGCCACGGGCGCCAGCGCGCTCACCGTGATCCGCGTGCATGTGCTGGGCAATGTGCTCTCGCCAATCTTCGTCTACGCAACCTCGCTGACCAGCGTCTGCATGATCCTCGCGGCGGGGCTGTCGTTCCTCGGGATCGGGGTAAAGCCGCCGCAGGCCGAATGGGGGCTGATGCTGAACACGCTCCGCTCGGCCATCTATATCAACCCGTGGCTCTCGGCCCTGCCCGGCGTCATGATCTTTGTGACCTCGCTCTGCCTGAACCTGCTGAGCGACGGGCTAAGGAGTGCGATGAATGTCCGTGATTGATTTCGTAGAAAACACGGGCACCGACCCGCATGCCCTACCCGACCGTGGCGGTCCGCAACAGGCGCTGATGACGGTGAAGGACCTGCGCAAGCATTTCCCGATCAAGGGCGGCGTGCTCGGCCGGACCCAAGCCCATGTGCAAGCCGTCGATGGCGTCTCCTTCGAGGTCCGCAAGGGCGAGACGCTGGGCATCGTGGGCGAATCCGGTTGCGGCAAATCCACCACTGCGCGGCTCCTGATCGGCCTCACGCCCAAGGACGCGGGCGAGATCACCTTCGATGGCGATGGCCTTGGCGAAGGGCTATCGCTGCGCGATCTGCGGCGCGGGGTGCAGATGGTGTTCCAGGACAGCTATGCCTCGCTCAATCCGCGCATGACGATTGCCGATAGCGTGGCTTTCGGTGCGCGTCAGGCGGGGATCAAGGACCCGATGTCCAAGGCGCAGGAGATGATGCACCGTGTGGGGCTCGACCCTGCGCGCTTTGCCGGTCGCTATCCGCATGAACTGTCGGGCGGGCAGCGCCAGCGGGTGAATATCGCGCGGGCCTTGGCGATGGCCCCGCGTCTGGTGATCCTCGACGAGGCGGTCTCGGCGCTCGACAAATCGGTCGAGGCGCAGGTGCTCAACCTCCTTTCGGATCTGCGGCGCGATCTGGGCCTGACCTATATTTTCATCAGCCATGACCTCAATGTGGTGCGCTATATCTCGGACCGCGTCCTGGTGATGTATCTGGGCGAGGTGGTCGAGGTGGCGCCGGTGGACCGGCTCTATACCAATCAGGCCCATCCCTATACGCGCTCGCTGTTTTCCGCGATGCCCTCGATGGATCCCGAAAACCGCACCGAGGCCCCGCCCCTTGCGGGCGATCCGCCCAATCCGATCAACCCGCCCTCGGGCTGCCGCTTCCATACGCGCTGCGCCTTTGCCGAGACGATCTGCGCGAAAAAGGTGCCCGCGCTGGCACCGATGAAAGACGCGCCCGACCATCTGGCCGCCTGCCATCTGCTGGATGTGCATTCGGGCCATTCGAAAGCCGGCACATGGGAGGCTGCGGAATGAAGGATCTTGCGGACAAGACCGCGCTTGTGGATATCGAGACGCTGAATGTGCGCTTCAGGACCGACAGGACCATCCATGCGATCACCGATCTCAGCTTACGGCTCGAACAGGGGGAGACGCTGGCGCTTTTGGGGGAATCCGGATCGGGAAAATCGGTGACGCTGCGCACGCTCTTGCAGCTTCTGCCGCCCAAGCGGACCCAGATCGAGGGCGGGATCTCGGTCAACGGGCAGGATGTGGGCGCGCTGAAGGGCCGTGCGCTGCAAGCCTTCCGCGGGCAGGATGTGTCGATGATCTTCCAGGACCCCGGCCTGGCGCTGGACCCCGTTTACACAGTGGGCGTGCAGATCGCCGAGGCCGTGCGCCGCCACAAGAAAGTATCCAAACCCGAGGCGCGCGAGATCGCGCTCGATATGCTCAAGCGCGTGCGCATCCCCTCGCCCGAGCGGCGGATGTCGAACTACCCTCATGAGCTGTCGGGGGGGATGCGCCAGCGGGTGATGATCGCGCTGGCACTGGCCTGCCGCCCCAAACTGCTTCTGGCCGACGAGCCCACCACGGCGCTCGATGCCACGGTGCAGATCCAGATCCTGCTGCTGTTGCGCGAATTGCAGCGCGATTTCGATATGGGCGTGATTTTCGTGACCCATGATATCGGCGTGGCGGTCGAGGTCAGCGAGCGGATCGCGGTGATGTATGCGGGCGAGATCGTCGAGGAAGGCACGACGCTCGAGGTCATCAAGAACCCGCGCCATCCCTATACCCAAGGTCTGCTGGCGGCCAATCTGCATGATGTGGAAAAGGGCACGCGGCTCCATGCCATTCCGGGGGCACCGCCCGCGCTCGAGGCGCGGCCCTCGGCCTGCTCCTTCGCGCCGCGCTGTCCGCATGCGCGCGCCGAATGCCATGCCGCGCGTCCGCCGGTCGTGGAGCTCGGCCCCCGCAGACGCGTGGCCTGTGTGCTGGCAGACGGCGGTCTAGCCGCCTGCTAGCAGGCGGACCATGTGGCGGATGGCAGCGGGGATCGGGGCAATGATCGGCAGCCCCGTCTCGGCCTCCAGCCGCTGCGCCACCTGCGCCAAGGGTCCGCCGCCTATGATGACCGCCTCCGCGCCCTTTGCCGCCTCCGCCTCGGCCGCGCGTTTGAGGGCCTCAAAAAGCGCCTGCGGATCGGCGGTCAGAACAAAGGGATCGCCTCCGGTATAGCTGATCCCGCTCAGCTGCGCGGCCCTTCCCGAGGCGGCAACCCGCGCACGGATGGCCGCATCGAGCGCGGGCGTTGTGGTGGCAATCCCGAAACGCCGTCCGTCACGCCCCGCCTCCAGAAAACTCGCCTCGCCGATCCCCGTAACGGGGCCATCATGCTGCGCGCGGAGCCTGTCCATTGCCGGATCACCAAAGGCCGAGACGATGATCCCCGCACGGGGCGGCAACGCCTCGGCCATCGCCAGAACCTGTGCCTCGCAGGCGGTGAGGGTCTCCGGCGTGGTCAGCATCGCGGGGCCGGTGCTGGCCGTGCGTCCCTCGAGGGCAATCGCCCGATCCCCGAGCATCCCCTGCCCGATATGAACCATCCGGGCCGTTGTGACAGTCGAGCTGTTGGGGTTGATCATCACAACAAGCGGCTTGTCCATGAGGGCGCTCCGGAAGGGGTTTCGGCCAGCAGCCTAGCCGCCCGAAACCCCGCATGCCAGATCACATGAGGTCGCTTGCAGCAATAATCTCGGCGTCGAGATCCGCAGCCAGCGCGGCTACGGTCTCGGGCCCAGCATCGCGCCCCTTACTATCGAGGATCGTGCAGATCACGCCCAAGTGCGCGAGCCCCGCATCACCCAGAAGACGGAGCGCGATATCGGCCTGCCCGTCCGCGCAGCCATTGGGCACCTGCGGGAAGACATGGCCCGGGCTGACCACCGCATCGGGCGCGCCGGTTGTGGCCGCCGCAATCGTGCAGGCACGGTCCTTGGCCGAGATGCCCGTGGAGATCCCGATAGTCGCCTCGATCGACTGGGTATAGAGCGGCGCGTTGCGGCCCCCGCGTTGGGGCTGCAGCTCCAGCCCCAGACCCTGCGCATGCCCGAGCGGCATCACCATACCCACAAGGCCACGCGCATCGCGGGCCATGATGTTGATCCAGTTTGCATCGGCGTCATGCGCGGCAATCAGCACGAAGGCCCCGCCCTGACAGCCGGTGACGATCACGGGGCGCGAGGCGGCCAATGCACGAGTGGCAGCGAGCCCTGCAGGGGCGGGAGGTGCGGTGATAATCATGCGCTCAACTCGTGGAATTTGCGCCCGAAATAGGCGGAAGCGGGAGAGGTTGCATCCGAGCGCGCCTCGACGACCTGACAGAAGATCACCTCATGGGTGCCCACCACCTGCCGGGCGGAGACCTTGCAATCGAAGGTCGCGACTGTCTCGTCGAGGACCGGCGCGCCGGTCCTGGCACTCTTGCGCCATGCCACATCGGCAAAGCGCTCCTGCATCGGGGTCTTGCCGCCGAAGAGCATGGCGATCTCGGCATGTTTCGGGCCGACCGTGTTGACGCAGATACTGTCGTTTTGCAGGAAGGCGGGGGCGGCCGAGCTGGAGCGGTTCACGCAGACCAGAAGCGTCGGCGGCTCGTCGGTCACCGAACAGACGGCGGTCGCGGTGAAGCCTGCGCGCCCTCCGGGACCATCGGTGGTGACGATATTGACCGCCCCCACAAGGCAGGACATCCCGTCACGGAAGGATTGCTTGTCGGCCAGCTCGATGATCGGCAGGTCGGTTGCGGCTGGACTATCGGCCAAATCGGACATTACGGTTCTTTCTGTCTTATGTCTTCGGGAGGGGTTTAGGAAAAGGCGAGATCGGCCTGGAACACTTCGGTCGCCAGTCTGGCGATGTTCAGCAGACGGCGGTCGGTATAGCGCTGGCCGATGAAGGAGATGCCAAGTGGCAGGCCGGCGGGAGATTGCAGACCGGGCACCGACACGACCGGCACATGCAGGAGCGTCCAGAAGGAATTCATGATGGCATCACCGGTATGCGCCTGCCCGAGGGGCGGCTCGCCGGTGGCGGAGGGGGCGATGACCGCATCGAACCCGTCCATGATCTCGTCAAAGACGGCGCGGGCGGTATCGGCCTCGGTATAGGCGCGGCGCAGCTCGGCGGCAGTCAGCCCGCCACGGGTCGCGACCATCGTGCGGAACTGCTCGTGCAGCGCCTCGCCCTGCGCCATCGCCTCGTTGAGGAAAGACGTGCTACCCTCGCGCGCGAGAATCTTGCCATGGGTCGCGGGAAGCGTGTCGAAACTGCGCGGCAGCTCGAAGGAGATCACCTCCGCCCCTTCCAGCCGTAACCGCTTGGCCGCCTCGTCCAATGCCTCGCGCATGGGCGCGTCGACCCTGTCCCAGACGGGTGTCCTGCACAGGCCGATCCGTAGTCCGCTGAGGCTGGAGACGGGCGGTGCGGGGTCGAGGCGGTAAACCTCGGCCAGCGCCTCCAGATCCTCGGCATGGCGGGCGTAGAAACCGACCGTGTCGAGCGTGACCGAGAACTGCTTCAGCCCCTCGCGAGAGATGGCATGCCACGAGGGCTTCCAGCCCCAGACCCCGCAATAGGAGGCGGGCCGGATGGTCGAGCCGCCGGTCTGTGTGCCGATGGCCACCGAACAGAACCCTGCCGCAACCGCCGCGGCCGACCCCGAGGACGAGCCACCCGGAGAACGCGCGGGATCGCGCGGATCACGGGTCTTGCCGCCGCGGGCGGTGGCGGCGAATTCGGTGGTGACCGTCTTGCCGAGAATCAGCGCGCCCGCCTGCCGGAGCACATCGACGCAAGGCGCATCCCACCCCGTCCGCACTCCTTCGTAGCGGGCATTGGCAAAGCCCGTGGGCATATCCTTCGTGGCAATCACATCCTTCACAGCGACCGTCAGGCCGCTCAACGGACCTTTGGGCGCGCCATCCAGCCGGTCCGCCTCGCGCCGGATATCGGCGGGTGACAGATGTGAGAATGCCCCGATCCGCGGCTCGCCCAGCGAGATCAGATCAAGACAATCCTCGGCGATATCGCGGATCAGACGCGATCCGCTTGCCACATCTTCGGTTACGGTCATCAGGCTCAACGGGTCTCGGGACATGGGACATTTCCTCCAAAGCGTGGAGCCAGTGAACCACGTCGGGCACGGTATGCGGGAACGACCATTTGTCAGCGCTGGCCTGAAATATTCTTCAACACGTCCCTCTCCCTTGATCTGGGTGATCAGAGCGCATGCACCATCCGGCTGCTGGACACCGCCTCGACGATCCAGTCGCGAAACTGGCGCATGGCGTCGTTCTGCGTGGTCTTCCACGAGGAGAGCAGATAATAGGGACTGCGCTCGGGATAGCATTCCGCCGCCATGACCAGCTCGCCATTATCGATGAACTGCTCGACCAGAAGCGAGCGGCCCAGCAACAATCCCACACCCGCGCGGGCCGCCTCGATCGCGGTGCCTGCCTGATTGAAGCGGGGGCCATTCATCACATCGGGTCGCTGGATGCCGTATTCCTCGAGATAGCGCGACCAGTCGGGATAGTTCCCCTCATACCCCAGATGCGAGCGGTCCACATGGATCAGCGGTGCATTGGCCAGAAGCTTTGCCGGATCATTGCCATAGCGGCGCGCCAATTCGGGCGTGCAGACAGGCAGGTTCTCTTCTTCCATCAGCGGCTCGATCTTCCAGTCGAGATGGCTCTGCCAGTTGCAGATCCGCAGGTCCGAGTCCTGCGTCTCGGCTTCCTTGCGGCTGATGAAGGTATGAAGGCACAAATCGACCTCGGGAACACTTTCAATGAACTTGCGCAATCGTGGCATCAGCCAGAAGGAGGCAAACGAGGTCGAGGCCCCCACTGTCAACCGCGCATGGAGGTTTTCCTGCGTTCCCCCGAGGGTGCGCACGGAATCGTCGATCAGATCCAGCGCCTGCGAGATCTTGGACAATGTCGCGCTCGACTCGCTCGTGAGATAGATCCGGCTATTTCTGCGCAAGAACAGTTCGGTCTGTAGGAAATCCTCCAGCAGCTTGATCTGGTGACTGACCGCAGTGGGGGTTACGCAAAGTTCCTCGGCCGCCTTAGCCACCGATGCATGACGCGCAACGGCTTCGAAGGCACGGATCGCATTGAGTGGAACTCTTTTGCGCATGATCGGATCCTTTAATGAGCATCGGTTTCAAATCTTTTCCCATCAAATATCTGTGCATATGTCCGCACAATAAGAACAACCGTATATTGTCGACAAAATATAGTTGGCCGCGTAATTACGCAGTTTTTCAGGTGTAGCGGCTCAATTCAGGGCAGAGTCAGCTTTGCCTACACGCGGTTTCCATCGGCCGCAGCATGTTTCGGGGGTCTGTTGCATCGGGTGATATCGGCACTCTTGAACCCGAGGCCTTAAAGCGCCGCTACATCGCTTTTTCCGGTCAAACCCGACACTCACGGCGACACTCTTCCTAGTCTCCGCTCCCCGCGCGCCGCATAGAAGTTCTCGCATCGATGGACGGAAGGGTCCATGACCAGAGATCAGCAGGAGCAAAATACGATGGCCCCGCGAGAGACGGTCTGCGGGGCCATCAAAGACACTCTGTATTATGCGCGCACTGTTTCTACCTGCTGACCAAGATCGGCGATCAGATCCTCGGACCATGCAGGTCCTACGATCTGCACCGAATAAGGGAGGCCCTCGGCCTCATGGCCCGGCAGGCTGAGCGCGGGCAGCCCCAGAAGATTGAGCGGGCGGGTGTATTTTCCCATAGACCCGATCAGCGAGGCCATTTTCGGATCGGCGCTGATATTGACCGCATCGGCCATGGGCGGCAGGCCGATAAGTGTCGGCAGAATGAACAGATCAACCTTACCGAATACCTCTTGGTTCACCTGCTGCTGCGCCTTCAGCCGGATCTGCATCGCCCGGACATAGGCATAGCCCGGCATCGCCTCGGCCTGCAGAAGCCGCGAGCGGACTTGCGGGCCGTAGCGCTCCGCGGCGACGGCCAGACGGTCGGCATGGACGGCGGCTGCCTCCGACATCGCAATCACATTGGACGCCTCCCCCAGCGTATCAAGGAGTGAGAGATCGAGGTCCACGATCCCATGCCCAAGATCCTGCAGGAGCGCTTTCAACCGGCGCAAGCCCTCGGCCATCTCTGGTGCGATCCCCGCCGTATAGGCACTGGCATCAAACCCGATCCGCAGCTTTTGCGGGCTGCGGGCATAGGCGCGGGGCGCGGGCCGGTCCGCGCAGACCGGATCGATCCCGTCGGCGCCCGAAATGATTGACAGCACAAGACGCGCCTCGGCGACACTTGCGGCCAGTGGTCCCACGCAATCGAGCGTATAGCTGAGCGGCATCACCCCGGTCACCGGCACGCGGCCCTTGGTGGGTTTGAAGCCCACCACCCCGCAACAAGCCGCAGGCAGACGGATCGAGCCGCCCGTATCGGAGCCCAAAGCCGCGCGCACGAGGCCCGCGGCAATCGCCGCTCCCGACCCCGAGGACGAGCCGCCCGGCACGGCCCCCGGAATACGCGGGTTGCGCGCCACACCCCAATGAGCGTTCTGCCCCGTGGGCGACATGGCGAATTCCGACATCGTGAGCCGTCCCAGATCGACTTGGCCCGCCGCATCGAGCCGCGCCAGAACGGTCGAAGTGCCTGTCGCCGCACGCGCCGCATCGGGATGGGCGCCAAAGCCTGTCACCTGCCCCGCACGGTCGAACATATCCTTATGCGCCAGCGTCACACCATGCAGCGGCCCCATGGCCTGCCCCCTTGCCGCGAGCACATCACAAGTCCGCGCCTGCGCGAGGGCGGCCTCGGGCTCGGTGCGCACGAAGATTGTGTCTTCGGTCTGCGCGAGTTTCAGGGCGGCTCGGGTAACCGCTTCCGCATCACCGGCCTCGAGCCGTGCGCCCATCTGCTGCGCGATTGTCTGCGCGGTCATAGCGCCCCCCCTTGCGGATCCACCGCGACCAGAGCGGTCTGAGCACCCTCGGGCTGCTGGCGGATCAGCGGGTGGTCCATAACCCCCTGCCGGAGCCTTTCGCGCTCGATATCCTGAAGCGCCTGCTCCTCTGGCGAGGCTGGGCGGCCGATCAATTGCAGATTTGGGGATGGCATGAAAGCTCCGCTTATATGACACTGGTCCGACAGAAGAGGATGGCAGGTCTATTGACCCTGCCGATTGTCCGTACTTATGAAGATTATTTTTGGCATCGGGGTCAAGGGGAAGAGATGGCGCTGAAATTCGAGGAAACCGCACCGCTCTATCAGCAGCTCGCACGGCATCTGCACGGCGAAATCAGCGCCGGCACCTATCCGGTGGGCTCGCTCCTGCCGACAGAAACCGAACTGGCGGCAGGTTTCGGGGTGTCGCGCCAGACCGTACGTCAGGCGATCGGCGAGCTACGCCAGCGCGGGCTTCTATCGGCGCGCAAGGGCGTGGGCACCCGGGTCGAGGAGCCGCCCTCCGACTGGCGCGCACGATTCTCTGCGAACTCGCGTGCCGAGCTCTTCGACTTTGCGCGCGAAACGATCTGGCAGATTTCCGAACGCGCCGAGGTCACCGCGCGCGGAGCCTTAGCCACCGAGATGGGGGTGCGTTCGGGGAAGAGGTTCTATCATATTGCAGGCAAAAGATATAATCAGGGCGAGGAGACGGTCCTGTGCTATAACGAGGCCTATATCTCGCCCAGCCACAAACCGGTCCTCGACGGTCATGACAGCCTCAATATCGCGCTTTTCACCCTGATCGAGGCTGCGGGTGGCGACCGTGTAAAAGAGATCCGGCAGGATATCCGCGCGGTGCCTATGAGCGAGGAGATCGCCACCCATCTGGGTTATCCGGCGGGCAGCTATTGCGTGAAGATGACGCGGCGCTATTACGGCTCGGGGCGCAGGCTTCTGGAATATGCGGTGCAATATTATCCGGCCGAGAAATTCTCCTATTCCTCGACGCTGTCCTCGACCTGAACGGGGCGCATGGGGGCCGGCCTGCGCTCCATCGCAGGCCTGTTATCCGGGTGGCTGAGTTTTTTGAACCGAGCCCCTCAAAATTATGCTTTAGTCAAGAGCGCCTCCTCCTGCCAAGGTACGGACAAAGTCATACCAACAGGAGAATTTCCATGGATATCGGCGTCTTCACCCCGATCAACAACAATGGCTGGCTCATCTCGAAGACCTCGCCGCAATACATGCCCAGCTTCGAGCTGAACAAGCAGATCGTGCAGAAGGCCGAAAGCTATGGCTTCGATTTTGCCCTGTCGATGATCAAGCTGCGCGGGTTCGGCGGCGAGAGCGAGTTCTGGGATCACGGTCTGGAAAGCTTCACGCTGATGGCGGGGCTTGCCGCCGTGACCACCAAGATCAAGCTCTTCGCCTCCTCCGCCATCCTGACCCTGCCGCCAGCGATCGTGGCGCGCATGGCCAGCACCGTCGATTCCATCGCGCCGGGCCGGTTCGGGATCAATATCGTGACCGGCTGGGCGCCGTCGGAATATACCCAGATGGGGATCTGGCCGGGCAACGAGTATTTCGGCTACCGCTATGACTATGCGACCGAATATGTGAAGGTCCTGAAAGAGCTGTGGGAAACCGGCTCCTCCGATTTCAAGGGCGAGTATTTCACCATGGACGATTGTAAGATGTCGCCGGCCCCCTCGGCCCCGATAGAGATTGTGGCCGCAGGCCAGTCGCCGCGCGGGATGGAGTTCTCGTCGAACTACACCAACTATTCCTTCGTGAACGGCCTTGGCATCAATACGCCCAAAGCCTTTGCCCCCACCTGCGAGCGCCTGTTGGAAGCCGCCGAGAAGACCGGCCGCGATGTCGGGGCCTATATCCTGATGATGGTGATCTCGGACGAGACCGACGAGAAGGCCATGGCCAAATGGAAGCTCTATCATGATGGCGCCGATATGGAGGCGCTGGCCTATATGGGCGTCGAGGGCGCCAAGGACAGCTTCGCCGGCGAGAACTCGACCGCCGCGCATATCAACCTCCCCGAGGGGGCGGTGAACTTCAATATGGGCACGATCGTGGGCTCCTATGAAAGCTGTGCGCGGATGCTCGACGAGGCGGCCTCGGTGCCGGGTGTGAAAGGGCTGATGCTGACCTTCGATGATTTCCTCGAGGGGCTCGATATGTTCGGCCAGAAGATCCAGCCGCTGATGGAATGCCGACAGGACGTTCTGGAAGCTGCTGAATAAAGCACTGATATAAATACATTTTCTCTATTGGTCTGTCGTATTCGCCATGGCGGGATATCATCACGCAGGCGATTGACCGAAATCGGACCGGACCAAAACGACCGCATATATTTCTATGCGGTCGTTTTCATATTTGCGCCCGGTTTCGTTGTATAGATTTTTCGAAATATCATTATGGGACTGCATCAGCGTGGTGACGTGTAATCTAAAAAACAACGCTGGTGGAAGGAACTCGAGCAGACGGATGCTGGGCGCGTAACAGACCACCCTGCCGCTATCAGGCTACGGAACCAGAACGGTGCGGTCGCGCCAAATCGGCCTGTATCGCCCTGAGTGAACGGATATGTGGAGAGCGTCAACGCCAGATCATGTAGGGAATTGCACGATGGAAAGGTCTGCTAGTCGCGCCTAGGAAGGTTCAGATCCCGAGCTGAACGCTGACGCCAGCATTGCAATACGGTCCACTTGCGCAGTTCTCCGCGATACCGTGCTCCAGCGCCGGAAAGCATCGTGCCCTTAGACCAACGACCGCCATGCACTGACTTTCAAACCGGACCACTCAAGTGAGACGGATCACGACCGCGACCCCAACCTCGCTCCAAAGGGTCGGGATCGCGCGGTGCTGGAAGCACGCTTGCCGCTTCCGACAAAAATCTCTGTCCGAACCGCCTTTCGGGAAACGATATCTTCAGGGTTTTTGTGGAATTTACGAAGGTAACCTTGAGGTGTTCCATGGCGCAGTCAAAAATTTCCAACCAACTCAAGTTGGGCTTCGGTGTTTTTCTCGGCATCACCCTTTTAAGTGGTGCCTTTACAATATGGCAGGTCGACCATATGTCGACCGTCGGCGATCAGATCGGCGAGCGACTTGCGCAGGAAATCGAGGCTGCAATGCTGCTCGAACAGACGATCGCCCAAGCCAATCTGGACCTCGAGGAGTATATTTCTAACGGGGACGATACCTTCAGATCCGAAATGGAAACAATGTTCGCTCATGCGGATAAACTCCTTCATGCCCTGATAAACGGAGGCGAGATCGACGGATTGTCGCTGCCCGCTCCCAATGCGCCCGAACTCCTTTCAGACATGTCATCGATGGAAGGCAGCCTGAAGGTCCTGCAGGCAAAGGCTCTGGAACGCATCGAGGGAGCAGCCCAACGGCAAGGGGCCGGATCGGGGGCTGATGAAACATTCGACGCCCTCTTCGACGGGATTACCGAGAAATTCTCCACTCTGGCCAGTTCTCCCGCAACCCAGTCCACCGAGATGCAGAACACACTCGGTCAGGCACTGTTTCTTGTCACGCTTGGCCACCTGAAGGTAGAAGAAATTCTCGGCGGAGATACCGGAGAGGATTTTTCGCTCGCCGTCGCCAACATATCCCGTGCCGCGCAACTCGTCGACGATCTGCCTTTGTCTGGCAGCAAGGCGGACCTCGTGTCGGAACTGACGGCCTTCGCGCAGATAGCCGACGAACGCTATGATACCGCAGCGAAGGTCGCCGCCGAAAGTCTTGCCGACTACCAGGATTTCGATCAGGCCTTCCGCGCGTTCCAGACAAGCGCCGATGCGCTCGTGGAAAACCTAAATATCGAAATGTCGCGCGGATTGTCCCAATTCTCCTCCGTCAAATCGACCTCGTTTACCGTCGTTCTCTGCGCGGCCCTTCTGCAGCTGGCCTTTGCGCTTGCCGCCTTTACGCTGGTGAAACGCCGTTTCGTCAACCGGTTGGAAGATGTCACGGGCAGCATCCAGAAGCTCTCCGGCGGGGATCTCGAGGCCCCTCTCCCCGAATGGCATAGCCGCAACGAGCTGGGTGAATTGCGCGACGCATTGAGCGAGTTCCGCGATATTCTCGAACGTCAGAAACAAACGGAAGTCAATGCGCGCGCCGCCGAGTTGCGCGAACTCGAACAGCGCGAGCAATTGGCCCGTCAGGAGCGGGACCGGATTTCACAGGACGCCCAAAAGGCGCGCGCCCAGCAGCTCGAGGCCGAGGAACAGGCGAGATCGGACAAGATCGTTGCGGAAGAGATCGGGCGGGTGGTCGAGGCCTGTGCCGCTGGCGATTTCTCGCATCGCATCGATCTTTCGGGAAAAGACGGACTTCTGGCCGAGATCTGCAACGGCCTGAACCGCGTCGGTCAGGCTGCGGGGGAAGGTCTCGGAGCGGTCTCGGCAGCCCTCGAACATCTCGCAGAGCGGGATCTGAGTTACCGGATGCCCGATAATTTCAAAGGGATCTTCAAGGATATCGCCACGGCCGTCGATAGAACGAATGACACATTGCGCGACGCCCTGTCCGGTATCGCCATGGCCTCGGGTTCCGTCGACACCGCAGCGCGCGAAATCGCCTCGACCGCGGATGATCTTGCCCGCCGTACCGAGCGTAGTGCGGCCATGCTGGAGCAGACCTCTGCGGCGCTGGAAGAGATGTCGGCCACCGTCAAGCAATCAGCCTCCTCGACCTCCGAGGCTGGCCGCACGATCGGGACCATCTCCGATAAGGCGCAGCATGGAAGCCGCGTCGTCACCAAGACGGTCGAGGCGATGGGCGAGATCCAGAAATCGTCCTCCCAAATCGCCCGTGTGCTTCAGGTGATAGACGATATCGCCTTCCAGACAAATCTTCTGGCTCTGAATGCCGGGGTCGAAGCCGCGCGCGCGGGGGATGCCGGCCGTGGTTTTGCGGTGGTCGCGTCAGAAGTACGGGGCCTGGCCCAACGGTCTTCCGACGCTGCACGCGAGATCGCGGAGATTGTCGAACTGTCGGATAGCAATGTCCGTCAGGGCGTGCAGATGGTTGACGCCTCCGGAAATGCGCTGTCCGAGATCGTCGAAGGTATTATGACCGTCGCGGAAATGATCCGCACGATAGCCCAGTCGGCCTCGGAATTGGCGAGCGGCATTCAGGAAATTACAACCGCCACGTCCGAACTGGACCGGACCACACAACAAAATGCAGCCCTCTTCGAGGAGACCAATGCCGCAGTCGCGTCACTTCAGATCGAAGCGCAAGGTCTCGCCGAGGCGATGTCATCCTTCAACGTATCCGTCGAACCGTCGCGCCAGAACGCTCCAAGCAGACTGGCCAGTTAACGCAGCTGATCGGTTCGATCTGAGTTTGAGCACGAAACCTGTCAGTTTCTTCTTTTCGAGGCTGCAAGGTGGGCATGGGTGTCCTCTAGCGCCTGCAGGTAGGCGGCGTGCGAGAGGTGCGGACGATAGTCGCTGATGCGGGTGTCGGCCTCGGCACAGCTTTGGAGGTGGCGGGCGGCGTGGCCGTAGCGGCCCTTGCGCTGCTGGGTGAGTGCAAAATCGATCAGGGCGCGCCAGAGGAGCGCCGCCTGAAGCGGGTGGTTTGGAGCCAGTTCCTCTGCCAGCGGCGTCAGGATCTCGTAGACATTTCCATTCAGTTCAGCGTAGCGGGCGTCGATCAGCTGGCGGGCCAGCTGTAGATCCTGCGTGGTATGGCAAAACCACAGCGCCTTGGTCATCGAAGGATAGGCCAGCACGATTGCGCGGGCAGTATCCTCCGCATCGATATCCTCGAAATCCGGCAACAGTTTCAGATGATGGCGCAGCGCATCGGGACAGAGCCGCGCTTCGAACCGCGCCCAAAGAGCCTCACGCAGCTCCGCCTTGCGCCCGAGCGCCGAGAGGCAGGCGAAATGCGCATCATCGAGCTCGCGCGGGTCGTGCCAGTCGGACCGCTGATCAGGTTTCTGCGCGGCGAGGGCAGTGCGGATCAGCGCGAGGGCCTCCTCGGCGCGGCCTGCATCCAAGAGACGGGTCGCGGCATCGGGGGCAATGGTGTGGTAGGCCAACTGTTCGGGCGTGTATTTGGCCATCCAGCCATCGACATCGCCCTGCTGATCGGCCACGTCCTGCAGGATGCGTTCCAGCGTGCTGCTACGATACTGACGGGCGCGGCTTTCGCGTTCGGACGGGCGGCCATAATCATAGTGGGCAAGGTCGCTGGCGGCGATCGGCGCTTCAAAAGCGGCAGTGGCTTTGTCCTTCAGCGCGGCCAGCCCCTCTGGGCCAAGTGCGGGCGCGAGGACCTCGATCGCGCGATCAAAAGCGCCGTAACCATCTGCAAGCGTGGCCTCAAGGATCTGCTCGGCCAGCGTGTCGGAGGTAAGCGTCAGGTGCGGGGCGATCTCACCAATCGCCTGCATCGCCGCGCGCATCGTGTCGCCGATGGTCCCCCAGCTGTCATCGGTGCGCTCATGGATGCCTTCGGCCAGATGAAGTTGCGTCCAGAGCAGGTCAAAAGCCAAGCCAGGCGCTGTGGGCGCGATGCGGGTCTCGATCAGCTGAATGGCCTCGGTCAACTCCTGCGCCAGCTTTTTCTGCGAGGGGCGGTTCAGGAAGCCTTTCGCCCGCCGGATCGCGGCAAAGCGCTTGCGGATATCGGCGGAAACCGTCTCGGGCCCCTCATCGGCCGCTAAGGCCATCCGCACCCTGCGCTGCCGCGCGGCATCCCCCTTCACCGCCTCAAGGAGTAGATCGGCCAGCACCTCGGCCCCGAGCGCGGTCAGATTGGCTTTATTGAGGGGCTTGCTGGCCATGAAATACGCCCTTGGGTCTAAGAGATCGGCTTAGCCTAGCCGACAGCGAAGGGAAATCAACATATAGAAAAGGCGCCCATTGGGCGCCCTATATATAGATCTCGGGAAAACTTAGCCTGCTTCGGGAAAAACTCAGGTTAGTTTTACACCCTCAATGCGTCCAGTTCCCGCGGCGATCCGAGGAGAAATTGTCGCCATAGCCACGGGCGCGGACGTTGGCGGCGCGTTTGTGGGGCTCGGTCACGGTGTAATCCAGCCCCTTCTCCTTGGCATAAGCCTCGGCTTCCTCGCGGGTGTCAAAGCGGAGGCGGACCTGCGATTGCGTGTCCGAAGAGCTCGTCCAGCCCATCAGCGGATCGATATCGCGCGCGCCCTCATGGGTGAAATCCAGATACCACTGCTTGGTTTTGGCCACACCCGATTGCATCGCCGTCTTAGCGGGTTGGTAGATACGTGCGCGCATGAACGTCCTCCGATTAGCTCTGTCTCGTCTTAGACCATCACCACGAAATCGCAAGAGATTCCGGTCAGAAATTGCGACATTCCGTCACAGCGCCGCTCAGCGGAAATCACTGCTGCGGATGCCATGTTTTGCCAGTTTATCGTAAAATGTCTTACGGGGAAGTTGCAAACGCGCCATGGCGGCGGTGGCATTGCCACTTTCCGCGCGCAAGGCATTGCGTAGCAACGCCGCCTCGTAGCGCGTCACCATATCCGAAAGCGAGGCCTGTGGCGCGGTCCGGGCATCGGGACGACCATCGAGCCCCAGACTGAAGGTTTCGGCGAATTGTTCCAGCTCGCGCAGGTTTCCGGGCCAGTCATGGGCATCGAGATGGGCCTGATCGACCTCGGTCAGGGGCGGCACCACCCCGCCCCGCCGCGCGGCTGCCCGCGCCACGAAATGCCTGAAGAGCGGGCCGATATCCTCGCGCCGCGCGCGCAAAGGCGGCAGGGTTAAGCTCAGGCCACCCAAGCGGTAATAGAGATCGTCGCGGAACCGCCCCGCCGCCACCTCGGCTCCCAGATCGATGCGGGTGCCCGCGATCACCCAGAGATCGACGGGACGCGGCGAGGTCGCCCCCACCGGCCAGAGCTGCCCCGTCTCGATGACCTCCAGCACCCGCGCCTGCATCTCGGGGCTCAGCGCCTCGATCCCGCCCAGATAGAGAAGCCCGCGCGAGGCGCTCTCGATGCGGCCCGTGGCACGGATATGCGATCCCGATCCGCCGACAGAGCCAAAGAATTCGGCATCGAACCGCTCGGGCGAGAGGGCCGCACAATTCACCGCCACAAAGGGCCGCGTGCGGCGCGCGCTGGCGGCATGGATATGGCGCGCCAGCCGTTCCTTGCCGACACCCGCCTCCCCCAGAAACAGCGCGTTCATCCCCGATGCCGCGATATGCTGGGCAGTCTCGCGCAGATGGCGCATCGCGGGACTGTCGCCGATCAGACCGGGGGCAAGACCACTTTCATCGCGCGCCGCCCGCAGCTCGCGGTTCTCCAGCACCAGTCGGCGCGCCGCCAGCGCACGGTGCAATGTCGCCTCGAGTGTCGCGCGGCTCACCGGTTTGGTCAGGAAATCATAGACCCCGTCGCGCAGCGCCCCCACGGCCATCTCCACATCGCCATGGCCGGTGATCAGGATCACCGGCAGCTCGGGGTCGATCCCGCGCATCCGGCGCGCCAGCGTGATCCCGTCCATGTTGGGCATGCGTACATCCGACAGGATCACACCAGGCCAGTCGGCCGTGATTCCCTCGATGCCCGCAAGAGGGTCATCGAAGGCCTCCACATCGAAGCCCGCCATGCGCAGACCTTGTGCCTGTGCCGCCAGAAGGGCTGTATCATCCTCGATCAAGCGGATGGAACCGTGGCTCATAGGGCCTCCCATAGATTGAGATCGATCCGCCAGCGCGCGCCTGTCTGGCCCGCGCGCGGATCATAGGTCAACTCGCCCCCAAAATCGCGCAGGATGGACTGGCAGATCACCAGTCCCAGCCCCAACCCTTTGGGTTTGGTGGTCTGGAATGGCGTGAAGGGCGCACGGGCCACATCAGGGTCCAGCCCCGGTCCGTTATCGGCGATATAGAGCGAGATCGATCGGCCATGTGGCACAAGCTCGAGCCAGATCCGTCCATCGGACTGGCCCGAAAGTGCCTCCTGCGCGTTCTGCAACAGGTTCACCAAAACCTGCTCGAGCCGCACCGCCTCGGCGTCGATCATCAGTGTTTCGGGGATCGGCGGCGCATGGATTTCGGCCGCCTCGGAGGCGCGACGGCTGGCCGCGAGGCGCAGCGAGGCCTGCCACGCCTGCGCCAGCGAGACCGGTTCGCGGTTTCCGCGCGCCTTGCGCGCAAAGCCCCGCAGATCCGAGGTGATCGTGCCGATCCGCTGCGACATCTCCACGATCTGGCCCAGATTGCTGCGCAAAAGATCATGGTCCGCGCCTTCGGGGACCGCGTCCTGCCCGTATTCGGCGAGAAGGCGGATCGTCGAGAGCGGCTGATTGATCTCGTGGGCCACGCCTGCCGAGATCTGCCCCAGCGAGGCCAGCTTATTGGCCTGCACCAGCGCCGATTGCATGCCCGCCAGCTGCGCCTCGGCTTCCTCGCGCTCCCTGATCTGGCGGGTCAGCGCCAGTGTCCGCGCCTCGACATCACGCTCGAGCCGGTCGCGATAGAGCGCGGCCTCGACCTGACGGCGCCGGAGCGAGCGCCATGCCAGCCAGAGCGTGACCATCCCCAGTGCCGCAGCGCCGGTGACCGCCGCCGCCACACTGCGAACGGGCCAGATCGGCAGATGCAGCCAGAGCACCCAGTCCGAGCCCGGCACCGGCTCGGAGACCGTCACCGGCTGCGGCTCGGGCGAGGGCTGGAAGCGCAACGCGGGATCGGAGGTGACCGTCACGATCCCCTGACGGTTGCTGACCCATGCGGCATTCTCGCTACTGCGCCAGCCCGTCTCGAGCGTCTCGAAGGTCAGTTTGACCACCACCACCCCCAGCGGCCCTTCCGGCCCGTCGATGCGCCGCGACAGATAGAGCCCCGGCTGGTGCGAGACCGACCCCAGCGCATATTCACGCCCCTCTCCGGTCTCCAGCGCCTCGCGGATATAGCTGCGATACCCGTAGGACGTGCCCACGAAGGATTCCTCCTCGCGCCAGTTCGAGGCAGCAATCGCGCGGCCCTTGGCATCGGTCACATAGAGAACGGAGGCCCTGATATCGGCATTCAGCGCCTCGAGCCGCTGCGACAGGGCCTGCCAGTCGCCCGCATCGGCCCTCTCCTGCGTGGTGATGATCTCGGGATCGCTTGCCAGCACCGCCCCCACCGATTGCTGGCGCGCCAGCTCCGAGGCGATCGCCAGAACGCGCATATGGGCATCAACCTGCGCATCCGCCCTCAGCCGCCTCGACAGTTCGTAATCGCAGACCAGATAGACCAGCACGAGCCCGAGCACCACCGCCAGGGCCGCCAGCAACGCGCGACGCGAGGATTTGGGACGGGAAGCGGTCTGGGTCATGGGACGAGTCTGATCCGGAGGGGCTTGGGTTCAAGCTGTTTCACTTTCCGCATTATCGTAAATCAACCTGTGTGGAAAGCGAAACATATTTTCCCCGAGACTTTTACAAATATGACGGAAATATAGACAGTTAGCGAATTTTCAGCGAAATCGGGACTTCAATTTCGATCTAACTATGCTCATCCGCAGATCTCAAAGCATGTGGAGGAGCAGATGCAGTTCGAGACCGGCGGCACGGCCGCCCATCGGCATATCCCGTTCTATCGTCACCTATATTTCCAGGTTCTCGTTGCCATCATCCTTGGCGCGGCACTTGGCCATTTCTACCCCAGCATCGGTGAAGCGATGAAACCGCTGGGCGATGCCTTCATCAAATTGGTGAAGATGATCATCGCTCCGGTCATCTTCCTGACCATCGTGACGGGTCTTGCGGGCATGGGCTCGCTCAAACATGTGGGCTCGGTTGCGGCCAAGGCCTTCGGCTACTTCCTGTTCTTCTCGACGCTCGCCCTGATCGTCGGAATGGTCGTGGCCAATGTTGTCCATCCGGGCTCTGGCATGAATATCGACCCCGCCTCGCTTGATGCCTCGAAAGTATCGAGCTACGCGGAAAAAGCGCATGAGACCTCGCTTCAGGGCTTCCTCATGGGTATCATCCCGACCACGCTGGTCTCGGCCTTTGTCGATGGCAACATCCTGCAGGTCCTGCTGGTTGCGATCCTCTTCGGCGTCGCCTGCATCATGGTCGGTGAACCCGCCCAGCCCGTCGTGAAATTCTGCGAGAAACTCTCGCTGGTGATCTTCCGTCTGGTGGCGGTCCTGATGAAAGCCGCGCCCATCGGTGCCTTCGGGGCCTTCGCCTTCACTATCGGGAAATACGGTATCGGCTCGATCGCGAACCTCGCGATGCTGGTCGGCACCTTCTACCTGACGGCGGCGATCTTCATCTTCGGCGTGCTCGGCATTGTCGGCAAGCTCTGCGGCTTCTCGATCTTCAAGCTGGTCGCCTATCTGAAGGCCGAACTGCTGCTGGTTCTGGGCACCTCGTCCTCGGAATCCGCGCTGCCCGCACTGATGGAGAAGATGGAACGCGCAGGCTGTGCCCGCCCCGTGGTGGGTCTCGTGGTCCCGACCGGCTATTCCTTCAACCTCGACGGCACCAATATCTACATGACGCTGGCCGCGCTCTTCATCGCCCAATCGATGAATATCGACATCAGCCTCGGTGACCAGATCCTGCTTCTGCTCGTGGCGATGCTCTCGTCCAAAGGCGCTGCAGGTGTGACGGGTGCAGGTTTCATCACGCTGGCCGCGACCCTCTCGGTGGTGCCCACTGTGCCGGTCGCCGGTATGGCGCTGATCCTCGGTGTCGACCGCTTCATGTCGGAATGCCGCTCGCTGACCAACTTCATCGGTAATGCGGTCGCCACGATCGTCGTCAGCCGCTGGGAAGGCAAGCTCGACAAGGAACAGCTCAACCGCGCCCTGAATGGCGAGCTGCCCCCGATCCAGCACTCCACCGTCCATACGAGCGACGTGGCAGAGCCCCACCAGGCCTGATCCCCTTCCTCCCCAAGTCCGGTCCTCCCACCGGCAAAGCACGAAAAACCGGAGCACCTTGGGTGCTCCGGTTTTTTCTTGTCCCGTTCGGCGGAAATAGCGCCGGGGCGCGGCTCCCGCAGGATCCGCACTCCGGCCGCGAGACTTACACGATCCGCGTCTCGATCCGGCCAAGACCGTCGATCTCGACGGCAACCAGATCGCCTTTCTCGAGGCGTCCGACACCCGCCGGTGTGCCGGTGAAGACCAGATCGCCCGCCCCCAGAGTGACCGAGGCGGAAAGCGCCGAGATCACTTCGGGGATCGTCCATATCATCTGCGCCAGATCGCCGGACTGGCGCTCCTCACCATTCACGAAGCTGCGGATCGCACCGGCGGTAAGCACATCGGCGCGGTCCTGCACAAGATGGCGATGCACCGGGCCCACGACCGCTCCGCCATCGAAGCCCTTGGACAGATCCCACGGGCGTTTCAGCGATTTGGCAAGCGCCTGCATGTCGCGCCGCGTCAGATCATTGCCCACGGCATAGCCGAAGATGGTGCGCGATGCGGCCTCCAGATCCAGATCGCGCCCGCCCGAGCCGAGGCAGACCACCAGCTCGCCCTCGTAATGCAGGTCTTCGGTCTGCGGCGGGAAGGGCAGATCCTGCCCGCCCTCGGTGATGCTATCGGCCGGTTTCGAGAAGAAGAATGGCGGCTCGCGATCGGGATCATGCCCCATCTCGCGGGCATGCTCGGCATAGTTACGCCCGACGCAATAGATCCGCCGGATCGGAAAGCGCGCGGTTTCACCCTCGACCGGCAACGAGGGCACGGGCGGCGGCGTGAAGACATACTCGCTCATTTCGCGAAAAGCCCGTCGAAATCGGCAAAGCCCTTGATCTCGATCGGGTTACCCGACGGGTCGAAGAAGAACATGGTGCGTTGCTCGCCCGGTTGCCCCTCGAAACGGATGACCGGCGGAATGTCGAAGGCGATGCCTTTCGACTGCAGACGGTCGGCCAGAGCCTTCCAGTCATCCAGCGCCAGAACCGCACCCATATGCGGCATCATCACCATATGATCGCCGACTTTACCGGTGCGGGTGGTCTCGAAAGGCTTGCCCAGATGGAAGGACAGCTGATGACCGAAGAAGTCGAAATCGACCCAGGTATCGGTCGAACGGCCTTCCTCGCAGCCCAGAACATCGCCGTAGAAATGGCGCGTCTCGTTGAGATCGGTAACGTGGATGGCAAGGTGGAACAGGGATTTCATAAAGGCTCTCCAATTGCGTATTGGCCTTTTGGGTAGAGAAACCGTAGAGAAAGGAAAAGCTGGAAATTCTTTGTCTGAGAGATAGAAAAACCGATGGATATCCGGTTTCTTGAAAGCCTGATCGCGGTCAGCGAGTTGGGATCGATCGTGGCCACCGCGCGCGCTCAGGGGCTGACCCCTGCGGCCGTGAGCCAGCGGATTCAGGTGCTCGAACGCGATCTGGGCCTGCGCCTGCTGGACCGGCAGGCCAATGCGGCGCTCCCTACCCCTGCCTGCCGCGACCTGCTACCCGCCATGCGCCAGCTGGTAACGCAGGCGCGCGCCCTCGAGCAGGCGGCCAAGCCCTCCGAGGCGGCTGGCCCGCTGAAGCTGGGCGCGATCTCGACGGTGCTGACAGCCCTTCTGCCCGATATTCTGGAACATATGCCCAAGCGCGCGCCAAAGGTTGAGCTGCGCATCACACCGGGCAGCTCGGCCCAGCTTTACGAGGCGCTTCTGGCGGGCGACTTGGATGCGGCGCTGCTGGTCGAGCCGCCCTTCGATCTGCCCGATAGCCTCGAGGCACAGGTGCTACGGCGCGAGCCGCTCTGCCTGTTGGCACCGCCCGCCTGTCGGGAAAAGGCCCTTGCGCGGATCTTCGAGGACCTGCCACTGCTGGCCTATGACCCACAGTCCTGGGGCGGGGCCATCGCGCAGCGTTATCTGCGGGATCACGGGCTGAAGCCGGTGGTCTTATGCGAACTGGACGCATTGGAGGCGATATCGGCCCTTGTCGCGCGGGGAGCAGGGGCCGCGCTGGTGCCGGACTGGCCGGAACTGCAAGGGGCCTCCCCCCTGCCCGACGGGGCGCAATATGGCAGGACCGTCTCGCTGGTCACACCGCGCACCTCGCCGCGCGCCGCCAACCTGCAGGCGCTGCGCGATGTGATCGAGGGATGCCGTCGCGCGGGCTGCACCTTCCTGTCGGGCGCGCCGCGCTAGGCGCGGAGTTACATCCCCGTATACCAGCGCAGGAACCGCTCACGGACTCGATGGGCATGCTCGGCCATCGCCGCGCGCGCCCGATCCGCATCGCGGTCCGAAATCGCCTCGAGCACCGTGAGATGCTCCTTCGCCTGATCCGAGAAATTACGCTCCATCCGCGCCACGTTACACATACGCACGCGGTCGCGATTCTCGCGGATCATCTTGGCCAGCAACGGCATGCAGCTCGCATTGGCCACGAAATTATGGAAGCGGTCATCATAGGCCCAGAAGGTCTCGAGCTCGGTCTGTGGCGTGGACATGATCTCGCGGGTCTCGTCGATCAGCGCGGACAGCTCGGCCGTGTCGGCGCGCAATGCCGTCTGTGCCGCCGCTTCACTTTCCAGCTGGCGGCGGATGACCATGATCTGCAACAGCTCGTCAAGCGGCACCTCGCGGATGACCAGTGTCCCGTTCGAGAGCCGTTCGGCAAGCCCCTCACCGATCAGCCGCGTGATCGCCGTGCGGAAGGGCGTGCGGGAGAACTCCAGTTGGGCTGCCAGCTTTCTTTCGGTAAACACCGCGCCGGGCTGCAACTCGCCCGTGAGGATCAGGCTGCGGACATATTGATAGGCCTGTTCCGATAGGCTGCTGGCTTTTTCCAGCTCCAGATTTTCGCCATCGCCCATATTTTCAGCAATCCCTATGACAAAATTTCTTATCTGTCCGACATTGGCAAATCTCTCTTGCCAGCGCAATATCCAGATGGCATCTAACTGGTATCCCACCGGGATACGAATAGTAATAAAGGACGTTCCGAAGTGTCTCTGCCAGCCTCTCTCCCTTCCCTGACCGAGGAAGCCTTTGCTCCCTATGGCAAGGTCATCCGCCATAAGGGACAGGAACGTCGCGCCTATTTCAGTTCCGATATCGGCGATGATGTCACGGGAACCTCTGTCACAAGCTGGGTCTCGCGCATTGCCGCACCGCTGGCCGAGGACATGGCCCTCACCAGCTTCGAACGCCATCCCCATACCGACCAGCTCTTCGTGCCACTCAGCGGCCAACGCTTTCTGGTGGTGGTCTGTGACGACGCGAACGGCAAACCCGCAGCAGACACCGCGCGCGCTTTCATGGCTGAGCCGGGCACGGGCGTGCTGTTCCACCGCAATATCTGGCATGCCGGCATGCAGACATTCGATGCCCCCGCCGAGTTCGTCGTGATGATGCGCAAGGGGCTGCCTGACGACGATGTGTTCGTGGATCTCGATGCGCCCCTGCCGCTCGCCACGATCGCCTCTTGTGCGACGGAGCGCGCGCTATGACCGATAACAGCCATCTCGAACGCGATTTTCGCGGCTATGCCGGTGCCCTGCCGCAAGCGCAATGGCCCAATGGCGCCCGTCTCGCGCTGAACTTCGTGATCAATATCGAGGAAGGCTCCGAGCCTTCGGTCCCCGACGGGGATGAAGCGACCGAACAGGGGCTGACCGAGGCCGGGGGCGACCCGATGCCGGGGCGCAATCTGGCCGCCGAGACCATGTTCGAATATGGCAGCCGGATCGGATTCTGGCGCATCGCCAAGATGTTTGCCGAGCGCGGCCTGCCTGCCACCGCCATGGCCTGCGGGCTGGCCCTCGAGCGTAATCCCGAGATCACCGAATGGATCAGGCAGTCGGAGTTCGATGTCTGCGCCCATGGCTGGCGCTGGGAACATCACCGCAAGCTCAGCCGCGAGGACGAGGCCGCCCGCATCGCACGCACTGTGGACTGCTTCAAGCGCCTCCTTGGCGCACCGCCCGAGGGCTGGTATTGCCGCTACGGGCCGAGCCTGAACACCCGCGCGCTTCTGGTCGAGCATGGCGGCTTCCTCTATGACAGCGACGCCTATAATGACGAGCTACCCTACTGGACGCGCGTCGATGGCAAGGACCATCTGGTCCTGCCCTATTCGCTGGCCACCAATGACGCCAAATTCATGCGCGGCGGCATCGCGACCGCGCAGGACTTCTTCGAATATCTGCGCGACAGCGTCGAGTTCCTCTGTGCCGAGGAAGAGCCGCGCATGCTCTCGGTCGGGCTGCATCTACGGGTCGCGGGCCATCCGGGCCGCGCTCTGGGGCTGCGCCGTTTCCTCGACTGGGTCAAGGAGCGCGACGATGTCTGGATCTGCCGCCGCAGCGATATCGCGCATCACTGGGCCAAGACCCATCCGCCTGCAAAGGCGTAACCCGATAGCCGGAAGCCCTGCTTCCGTCTCTGGCCCCGCTCCCCGCAGGGCCCAAAAGCAAGAACCTTCTCTCCAATCCAACCCAACAGGGAAATCATGAAAAAATCTCTCTATGCTCTCGCCCTCGCCTCGGTCATGGCTGTGCCCTCCTTCGCAATGGCCGATGAACACCCCGCAGACCAGCCGCTGCTCGTGGGCTCCGATTTCGGCGTGGCCCCGTGGATGATGCGCTCCGTCGACGGCCCCGAGGGCTTCGGCTATGACATGATCCAGGATATCGCCAAGCGCATCGGTCGCCCCGAGGCCAAGGTCGATGACATCGCCTTCTCGGGTCTTTTCGCCGCGCTGCTGTCGGGCCGTATCGAGATGACGGCGAACCCGCTCAACATCACCGCCGAGCGTGCCAAGACCATGCTCTATACCGAGCCCTTCATGGCCACCGGTAACGGCTTCATCACCGCCAAGGGCGAGAAGATCGCAAGCCTCGAGGACCTCAAGGGCAAGGTTCTGGCCGTGAACCGCGGCACCACGCAGGACAAATGGGGCACCGAGAATGCCGAGAAATACGGCTTCACCGTGCAGCGTTTCGACAGCTTCCCCGATTCCGTTCAGGCCGTGATCACCCATCGCGCCTTTGCCGCCGCCAACGAGATCCCGACCGCCTCCTATGCGGCCTCCAAGAACCCCGCCATCGAGCTGGCCTATTCCGATTATGACGGGCGGATGTTCGGCTATGCCTTCCGCAAGGAAGACGTTGCCTATCGCGACAAGGTCGAGACCGCGCTCGAATGCATGAAAGAGGATGGCACGCTCAAGAAGCTCTATGACAAATGGTATGGCGGCGAGCTGCCCGCAGACAGCCCGCTCCTGACCGTCTATCCGGGCTTCGGTGCACCGGGCTTCGAGGGCTATGACGAGAAACCCCACGAGCTGGACTGCAAGTAATCGCGCAGACCTTATGGCCAGAGCCCGTCAGGCTCTGGCCCTCCCCCCACAAGACTGGCGACGACTGAAAACCAATGGATAAACTCGCGCAAAATTTCTTCAATACCGAGGTGATGCTCGCGGCGCTGCCATCGGTCTTCCAGGGCTTCCTCATCACGATCGAGGTTTCTTTCGCCATCATCGCCATCGGGCTTGTGCTCGGCATGGCGCTGGCCCTGTTACGTCTGACCGGATCGCGGCTGCTGAGCGCGCTGGTTACGGCGTGGATCGAGATCTTCCGCACCCTGCCGCAGCTCGTGATCCTGATCTTCCTCTTCTTCGCGCTGCCCTATGCGGGGATCGCGCTCTCGCCCTTCGTGGCTACGGCCTTTGCGCTCGGCTTCGTGCTCTCGGCCTTTTGCGCCGAGATCTTCACCGCCTCCATCATGGCGCTGCCCAAAGGTCAGTGGGAGGCCGCCCATGCCTTGGGCTTCGGCACCTTCCGCACGCTCTGGCTGATCATCCTGCCGCAATCGGTGCGGCTCGCCACGCCGCTTGTGACGAACCGCGTGATCGCGGTCACCAAAGGCTCGGCGCTCGGCACGGCGGTCTCGCTCAATGACACGCTGGGCTCGGCCGAGAGCATCATGTCGATCACCGCGAACCCCTCCCCGCTGATGCTGGCCGCCGCCTTCTATCTGGCGTTCTATATACCGCTCGTCGCCTGTTCCCGCTGGCTCGAACGCCGCGCCAGCTCGCACAAAGGAGCCTGATATGGAACTCTTCCTCGCGAATTTCGCCAATATCGACTCCCTGAAACAGACATGGCCGCTTCTGGCCCAGGGCCTTGTGGTGACCATGCAGCTGGTGCTTGTCTGCCTGCCGCTTGCCGCGCTATCGGGTCTTCTGGTGGGGGTGCTCTATTCCTTCGCCCCGCCTGCCGCCCGCCGTATTCTGGTGATCGTGATCGACCTTCTGCGCTCGTTCCCCGTGCTGGTCCTGCTGATCGTCATCTATTACAGCCTGCCCTCGGTCGGCATCAAGATCTCGGCCTTCTCTGCCGTGGTGCTGGCACTCGTGCTCAACAATACTGGCTATTTCGGCGAGATCTTCCGCGCGGGGCTTGTCTCACTCGACAAGGGCCAGACCGAGGCCGCGCAGGCGCTCGGTTTCGGTCCGATCCGCATGATGATCTGGATCCTGTTGCCGCAGGCCCTGCGCCGGGTGGCTGCCCCTTGCGCCTCCAACGCGCTCGAGCTGGCCAAAGGCACCTCGATCGCCTCGATCGTGGCGCTGCCGGAACTCCTGCGCTCGGCCAATGTGGCCCAGCAACAGGTCTATAACCCGACGCCGCTCACCGCGACCGCGATCATCTTCTTCGTGCTCCTATGGCCCTTCTCGCGCTGGGTGTCGGTGCTCGAACGCCGCGCGATCATCCGTCGGGGCTGAGCGATGTCTATGCCGATAACGCCCCGGACACCGGCCATTGCCATCATCGGCGGCGCAGGCTTCATCGGCCTCGCCTGTGCCGAGGCGGCACGCGCCATGGGCTGCCGCGTGGCCCTGCTGGATCTGGCGCCGCCCCCCGCCGGATGGCTGGCCCATCCCGCGCTGGCGGGTGCCAGCTTCCATCCCTGCGATCTGCACGACCCGGCCTCCGTGCAGACGGCGTTGGCCGAGGCACAGCCCGATCTGGTGCTCCATCTCGCGGCCCTCACCCCCGATGCGGCCCAGATCCGCCAGAGCGCGGACCGGATCGTGGCGCTCAATGTCGCGGGTATCGCCACCGCGATGACGGCGGCCGCCGATCTCGGGATCCCCCGCTTCGCAATGACCTCCTCCGTCGCGCTTTACGGCACCAAAGGCCCCTGGCCCGAACAGAGCACCCTCACGGAAGACGGCCCGCTCTGCCCCGACAGCCTTTACGGGCTGACCCGCGGTGCCGCCGAGGATCTGGCCCGCCTTCTGGCGCCCGAATTCGGCCTCTCGCTGCAGATCCTGCGGCTCGGTCCGGTCTTCGGGCCTTGGGAACGGGCGGGGGCCACGCGCCCCAATCTCTCGCCCCATGCCCAAATCGAGGCGCTGGCACAGGACGGCCTCCCCGCCACGCTGCCCCACGAGATGCGCGCCGACTGGCTCTATTCGCGCGATGCGGGCGAGATCATTGCCGGCCTCCTGTGCCTCTGGCCCGAAACCGGAACGGACGGGACCGTCTTCAATATCGGCGCGGGCCAGCTCTCGAGCCCTGCCGACTGGGCGGCGCTCACCGGCCTGCCGCCCGTGCGGATCGATGCGCATGCGCCCAGCGTGACCGCGCGCATGGCCCAAGGCCGCCCGCCCCTCGACACCGCCCGCAGCCTGCGCGCCCTCCAGCGCCCCGCCGCGAGCCGCTCCCTTGCCGCCGCCGCCGAGGATTACCTCCGTTGGCGCGCGGACTTCCCCGACACCGACACTCCGGAGACCGTATATGCCCGCTTCTGATACCGCGACAGACCCGCTCATCAAGGTTCAGGGCCTCTCGAAGTTCTATGACAAGTTCCAGGCCCTCAAAGAGATCACCCTCGACGTCCCGAAAGGCCGCAAGGTCGTTATCTGTGGCCCCTCGGGCTCCGGTAAATCGACACTGATCCGCTGCATCAACGGGCTCGAGAAATTTCAGGACGGGCTCATCCGCGTCGGCGATAACGAGCTGACATCTTCGGGGCGCGGCGTCGACAAGGTGCGCCGCCGCGTGGGCATGGTGTTCCAGCATTTCAACCTCTTCCCGCATCTGAGTGTGCTCGACAATCTCACCGTCGCCCCGCGCCGGATCGGCAAGGTGCCCAAAGCCGAGGCCGAGGACCGCGCGATGTATTATCTCGAACGCGTCCGCATCGCCGATCACGCGTATAAGGTTCCGAGCCAGCTTTCGGGCGGCCAGCAGCAGCGTGTGGCCATCGCCCGCGCCCTGTGCATGGAGCCCGAGGCGATGCTGTTCGATGAGCCGACTTCGGCGCTCGACCCCGAGATGATCGGCGAGGTGCTCGATGTGATCACCGATCTGGCCGCGGGCGGGATGACCATGATCTGCGTCACCCACGAGATGGGCTTTGCCCGCAAGGTCGCCGACGAGATTGTCTTCATGGATCAGGGCGCCATTCTCGAACGCCGTCCGCCCGAGGATTTCTTCACCGCCCCGCGCCATCCCCGCGCGAAGGCCTTCCTCGAACGGATCATCCGGTGAGCCGCCTGAACGGGCTGACCGCCCTTGTGACCGGTGCCTCATCGGGGATCGGTCGCGCCATCGCGCTGCGTCTGGCCTCCGAAGGCGCCACCACCATCGCCGCCGATGTGACCGAGCATGTGGTCGAGGGCGGCGATCCCGTGCGCGCGCCCCTGCGCGCCCTGTCACCGGCCAATGAGTTCGCACGCCTCGATGTGCGCGATCCCCTGGCCACACAGGATCTGATCCGCGGGATTGCCGCGCGTCACGGACGGCTCGATATCGTGGTGACCTCGGCCATGGTGCCGGGGGGACGGGCGCTGCCCGATACCGATCTGGCCGAGTGGGAGCGGGTCACCTCGGTCAATCTGACGGGTGTCTATGTCACGCTGCAGGCCAGCCTGTGCCAGATGCTGGCGCAGGATCCGCGTGGCCCCGAGGGCGAGCGTGGACGGATCATCAATATCGGCTCGCAGCACGGGATGATCGCCTCGCCGCGCTCCTTCGCCTATGGCGTCTCGAAAGCGGCCGTGCTGCAGATGACCCGCCAGATCGCGGCCGATCATGCCACCGACGGCATCGTGTGCAACGCCGTCTCGCCGGGCAAGATCCTGACCGGCAAGAGCGGCCCTGCGGTCAGCGAGGAGGCGATGGCCTATTCGCGCGCCCGCACGCCCTCGCCCCGTCTGGGCCAGCCGCGCGATGTGGCCGAGGCCGTGGCCTTCCTCGCGGCGCCCGAGACGCAATTCATCAACGGGCATAACCTTCTGGTCGATGGCGGCTGGATGGCCGCCTGACCCCCAACGGTTTCTCCGTCATCCCCTACGCCCGCCGCACGGGCGGGCGTAGGGGCGTTTCCTGTGCGCTCAGAGCGCGGCATGCGCCTCGTCGAGCGCGGCCTTGAGACGGGTAAACATCTCGCCCACCTCGGCTTCGGTGATGATCTGCGGCGGGGCGAGTGCGATCCGGTTGCCGATCAGGCGGGTGATCAGCCCGTGTTTGCGGGTCAGCCGGTCGAGCATCGGCATCACAGCCAGCGCCGGATCATGTATCGCACGGGTCTTCTTGTCGGCCACCACCTCGAGCGCACCGATCAGGCCGACACCATCGATATTACCGACCAGCGGATGGTCTTCCAGCGCCTTGAATCCGCCAAGGAAGGCGGGCTCGAGCGATTTCACATGGGCCACCAGATCCATTTCCTCGTAGATCGTCAGCACCTCATGGGCCACGGCGCAGGCCACCGGATGTCCGCTATAGGTATAGCCATGGGTGAAGCTGCCACGCTTGTCGGACTGGGCCATCATCCCCTCAAACACGCGCTCGCCCACGATCACCGCCGAGATCGGGATTACCGCCGCCGAAAGCGCCTTGGCGCAGCAGATCAGGTCAGGCTTGATCCCGTAGGTCTGGCTCCCCCACATCTCGCCTGTGCGGGCAAAGCCGCAGATGACCTCATCGGCCACGAAAAGCACTCCATATTTGTCGAGAACCGCCTGAACCTTCTCGAAATATCCGGCGGGCGGGGTGATGGCGCCGCCCGAGCCCATGACCGGCTCCGCCCAGAAGGCCGCTACCGTCTCGGGGCCCTCGCGCAGGATCAGCTCCTCGATCTCGTTGGCAAGGCGGGTGGAAAACTCCTGCTCGCTCTCGCCCTCTTCGGCCTTGCGGTAGTAATAGGGTTGGGTGACATAGTGGAACTCGCTGAAGGGCAGCCCGTAGCCCTCATGGAACTTCACCTTGCCGGTCAGGCAGGAGGTCAGCGTGCCAGTGCCGTGATAGCCCTCGTGACGCGAGATGATCTTGCGGCGCTGCGGGGCGCCCATCGCATCCCAGTAATACCACACGAGCTTGAGTGCGGTGTCATTGGCCTCCGTGCCCGAGGATTGCAGCAGGATCTTGTCCATGCCGTCGGGCGCGATATCGGCCAGTTTCGAGCAAAGCTGGGCCGCCTGCGGCGTGCCTGAGCCGCGGAAGTTGTGGTAATAGCCCAGATCGGTGATCGCCTGCTTGGCCACCTCGGCCAGACGCGCGTTGCCAAAGCCCAGCGACGAACACCAGAGCGCCGCGGCCCCTTCGATATAGCCCTTGCCCGTCTCATCAAAAACCTGAATGCCCTCGCCACGCACCAGCAACTCGTTCGGGCCGGTTTCCAGATGTTTACGCAGGTTGGTATGCGGGTGGATCTGATGGGCCGCATCCATCGCGGCCACGGAATTCAGCAGGGGTTTATTCATCAAGACAGCCTTTCAACACTGTGCCGGAATCGGGGGCGACGCGTCAGGATATGGCGCGAAAACGTTTAGTATTATTCTATTGGGCAGAACACTATTTCCATAAATAGAACATCGCCCTTTTCGTTCGTCAAGCAGCATGGCGCCTTTCCGGTGCAGGATATTCGTCACTGCCTCGAAGTTAGGCTCTTGTCAGCCCAAGGGAATATTGTTCTATTTAACATAACTAAGTTCTATCTAGTAGAATATTTCCAGTAACGACGCCCGCGCGGCGCAGGAGACGCTTCGTGGTGACATTCTGGAAGATCCTTCTGGTTCTGACGGCTGCAGGTGGCGGCGGCGCATTGGCGACCGCCGCCCATATCCCGCTCGGCTGGCTGATCGGCGCCTTGCTTGTCAGCACGGGATTCACGCTGGCGGGGATGACGATCCGCATCGACCGTATCCGCGCCTACGGGCTGGTGGTGCTGGGGCTCTCGCTGGGTCAAAGCTTCACTCCCGAGATCATGGCCCAACTGATTGCCTATCTGCCGCTGATCCTCGCCTGTGGCCTCTTCACGCTGCTCTCCGGCCTGCTGTTCACGGGCCTGTTCACAAAGGGCGCGGAGCTTGATGCTTCGACGGCGTTTTTCTGCACCATACCGGGGGGCGTCGTGCTGATGGCCGTGCAGGCACAGCGGGCGGGCGCATCGGAGGCGCATTTGGTGCTCGCACAGACCGTGCGGCTCGGCGTGGTCGTGCTCAGCTATCCGGTGCTGCTGCATGTCTTCCTGCCCGATCACACCCGCGACGCGGTTGCGGCCGCGGTGGGCGGAACACAGGCCTACACACCGGCCGATCTCCTCTGGGTCGCCCTCCTGCTGGCAGGCGGGGTGGGCGTGGCGCATCTGGCGCGCCGCAGCTTCCTGCCCAACCCGTGGATGATCGCGCCCTGCCTCTTCGCCATCGCGCTGCAGCAGACGGATCTCGATCCGGTGACCCTGCCGCATTGGATCGTGACCGTCTGCCAGATCATTCTCGGTGTCTCGCTGGGCGCGCGGATGGTCCCCGATTTTCTGCGCCGCTCCTTGCGGCTGGTGGTGGTCTCGGCGGTCTCCACCCTCTGTCTTACCGTGCTTCTGGTCCTGGCCGCGCTGGCGATGGCGCGGATAAGCACCATGGACGAGGCCGCGCTGCTCTTCGGCATGTCCCCAGGCGGCATGCCGGAAATGACGGTGGCCGCGCGCGCCATGGGGGTCTCGGTGCCACTGGTGCTGAGCTTCCACCTCACCCGCATCCTGCTGGCCAATCTCATGCTCGAACCGTTCTGGCACATACTGAGCCGCCTTCTGGCACGTTGTGGCGCTAAGCCCTGACCCCGTTTGACATTCCGCTCTTGCACGGAGCCTCACATTCCTGCCCCATAGGGCACATGAAGGACGATGACATGACCCTGCTGACCGTTGAGAACTTTATCGATGGCGCATCCTGCCCCGCGCAATCTGGCGCGTGGCTCGAATGCGACAATCCCTATGAAGCCGCGCCTTGGGGTCGCATTCCGCGCTCGGATGCGGCGGATGTGGAACTGGCCGTGGCCGCCGCGCACCGAGCGTTCAAAGACCCCGCATGGGGCGGGCTGACCGCCACGAAGCGCGCGGCACTCATGAACCGTATGGCCGATGTGATCACCGCCCATGCCGAGGAACTGGCGCGCATCGAGACCCGCGACAACGGCAAGACCTACAAGGAGATGCTGGCGCAGCTCAGGCGCATCCCCGAATGGTATCGCTTCTATGCGGGGCTCTGCGACAAGATCAACGGCGCGGTCCTGCCCACCGAGAACCCCGATATGATGAACTATACCCGCCACGAGCCGCTGGGGGTCATCGCGATGATCACGCCGTGGAATTCGCCGCTGATGCTACTCAGCTGGAAGCTGGCACCGGCGCTGGCGGCGGGCAATGTGGCAGTGGTGAAACCGTCGGAATATACCTCTGCCTCTGCCGTGCGCTTTGCCCAGATCGTGACCGAGGAGGCCGGGCTTCCGGCGGGCGTGCTGAATATCGTGACGGGTCTCGGGGCCGAGGCCGGTGCCGCGCTGACTCGCCATCCCGGGATCGCCAAGGTGGCCTTTACCGGCGGCATTGGCGGCGGGCGTCAGGCCTATATGGCCGCCGCCCATAACCTGCGCCCCGCAACGCTGGAACTGGGCGGGAAATCCCCCAACATCGTCTTCGCCGATGCCGATCTCGAGCAGGCCGCCCGCGGCGTGGTGCAGGGCATCTTCGGCTCGGGCGGGCAAAGCTGTGTGGCGGGCTCGCGGGCACTGGTGCATGTGTCGGTCTATGACCGCGTCCTGACACGCATCACGGAGTTGGCGGACAAGATCCGCCTCGGCGATCCGATGTCGCCTGACACCGATATCGGCCCTGTCGCCAACAGGGCGCAATTTGACCGCATCATGACCTGTATCTCTTGGGCAAAGGAAGATGGCGCCCGCCTTCTGTGCGGGGGCGGGGCGGTGGCCGACCCGAAGGGCGGTGCGGCGCTGTTTGTCGCCCCCACCATTTTCGCCGATGTCGATCCCGCCTCGCGCATCGCGCAGGAAGAGGTCTTCGGCCCGGTCCTGTCGGTGATCCCCTTCGAGACCGAGGCGCAGGCGGTCGAGATCGCCAATGGCACGGCCTTCGGTCTGGGCGCCGGCCTCTGGACCCGCGATATCGCACGCGTCCACAAGATCGCCGCCCGGATCGAGGCTGGCACCATCTGGGTCAACAGCTATAAAGGCGGCTCGCATATCTCGCCCTTTGGCGGCTTCAAAGCCTCCGGCATCGGTCGCGAAGGCGGTGTCGAGATGATCCATGACTATCTCCAGACCAAGAGCGTTTGGATCAATCTCGCCGATGAGGCGCCCTACCCTTTCCCACTCTGAACCCTTGAAAGAAAATCCATGACAGCCGATCGCCACCCCGTTATCGCCAACCAGATCGATGCCGAATTCGGCCGCTTTCTGGCCGCTCTGCCGCAAGCACCACAGGTGATCGATTGTCTGGATGCCGACCGCCCCTTCGATGTGCCCACCGAGGCGGAAATCCTCGTCACGCGCAATATCCCAGGCTGGAAACAGGCCCCCGCCCACCTGGACCTGCCCGCACTGAAATGGGTGCAGACCTTCTCGGCGGGGGTCGAGGTCTATCCCGACTGGTTGAAAAAGGACCGGATCGTCAGCTGCGGGCGCGGGCTGACCGCACCCCAGATCGCCGAATATGTAATGGCGGCGATGCTCCTGATGGTGAAGGATCTGGCCGGTGCGGTGGTGCATGGCCCATCCGACTGGGGGCCGCGCAATCTTGGCACACTCGAGGGCGGCAGTGTCGGTATCATCGGCTACGGCGCTATCGGCTCGGAGATCGCGCGACGCGCGCTGGCCTTCGGCATGGAGGTGCGCGCCTGCCGCCGTGGCCCGTGGGACAGCCCCGAGGAAGGGGTTATCGCCTGTGCCTCGCCACAAGAGGTGGCGCAAGCCTCCGATCATATCGTGCTGGCCGCGCCACTGACGCCCGAGACGGAAGGCATGGTCAACGAAGCCTTTCTGGCAGGGGCCAAGAGAGGCTGTCATATCATCAATATCGCACGCGGCGGGCTCGTCGATGACGCAGCCCTTCTGGCCGCGCTCGGGGATGGCACGGTTGCGCGTGCCACGCTGGATGTGACCACGCCCGAGCCCCTGACGGATGGCCACCCCTATTACGGCCATCCCAATGTGCTGCTGACCCCGCATCAATCCTTCAGGGGCGGGTCCGAGCGTGCGCGGTTCGAGCGCAAGATGGCCTTCAATCTGGCGGCCTATCTGTCAGGAAACCCGATGAGGGATGTGGTGGATCTGGTGCGCGGCTATTAGAGCCGCCCTTCCCAGAGTTCATAGAACCGCGCGCCGAGCGAGGCGCAGGCCGTGGCGGCCCCCGCCATGAGGATCGGCTGGATCTCGTCGATCTTGGCCTCGGTCAGCCGCGCGGCGGGCCCCGAGACCGTCATCGCTCCGAGCATCGCCCCGTCCGCCCCGAAGATCGGCACCGAGAGCCCCGCGATCCCCGGCCCGCGCTCGCCCACCGAAACGGCAGGCAGCTCGTTGAGGATATCCAGAGGCGCGGGCTCGTCGCCGCGCATCATGTCATAGTCGATGAAAACATGGCTGGGAGCGCCCTTGCCGATATCCACCGCATCGCCCTCCGCGACATGTTCGCGCAGCAGTTCATTGCAGTCCTCGCGGAACAGACAGACCCGCTTCTGCCCCTCGCGCCGGAAGAAGGAGGCGCTCTCTCCTGTCACTGCCACGAGCTTTTGCAGGACCGGACGGATCTCGCCCTCGAGGCTGAAGGTCGACTGGTAGATCCGCCCGACGCGGAAGGCCTCGGGACCGATGACATAGGTCTTGTCGGCGCTGATACGCAGATAGCCCGCCGATTGCAGCGACACCAGAAGCCGCAGCACCGAGCTTTTCACCAGCCCCGTGCGAGCGCTGATATCGCCCAGAGACAGGCGCTTTGTCGTCGAGTCGAAGAGGCTGAGGATACGCAGCGCCTTGTCCACCGCCTCCACGCCTTTCGTCTTCAGCTTGGCGGGTGCCTGATAGCCACTTTTTTGATCCCCTGACACTTCCGATCCTCCGACATGAGAGAAATTGCCGATTTCGCTTCCGGCAAACTTGACGTGCTCACTTCCATTTTTCATCATTCTATTAAGCAGCAAGACATTTCACCAGATAGAATATTATAATACCGCAAAATAATCGCCCTCAACGGCTCCGGTGCTTGCTGTTCCAACATGGAGATATTGATGACCAAGACGCACACTCCCACCAGCACCTCCCTCACCGCCGCCGCCGCGCGCAGTTTCAACCGCCGGACCCTCCTGAGCACGGCGCTTGCCGCAGGTGCCGCCACGATAGCCGCGCCGCTTTACGTCAAACGTGCCTTTGCCGCCAGTGGCGAGCTGAACCTTCTGTGCTGGTCCGACGAGCTGCCCGAGGAGGTGATGTCGGGCTTCACGGAAGCCACCGGCATCAAGGTGAACAAGACCCCCTTCTCCTCGAACGAGGAAGCCATCAACAAGATGCAATCGACCTTCGGCGAAGGGTTCGATCTTGTGATGCCGTCGTTCAACCGTGCTTCGGAGTTCAAGTATATCGAAGCGCTTCAAGCCTTTGATGAAGATCGCATAGATCTGTCGGCCTATCAGCCGTCGATCCTGAAAGCCTCGACCGGTCTGTGGACGTGGGACGATGGGCTTTATCACATCCCCCATGTCTGGGGCACCGAGGGGCTGTCCTTCAACACTTCGACCGGCATCGATTACGCGCAAGCGAGCTATGGTCTGCTGTGGGAGCCCGACTTATGCGGGCAAGGCGCAGGTTCGCCCGACCTCGGCGCTTCTCGGTCTGGGCCTGTGGCTTGATGCGACAGGCCAGGTGCCCTCGAACCGCATGCTCGATTGCTACAAAGATCAGGAGACGATGCGCAAGATCTACGACCAGATCTTCGCCTATGCGGTCGAGCGCAAGGGGAATTTCAAGCAGTTCTGGGACAGCGCGGACAGCATTCGTTCGGGATTTGCGCAAAATGGCTGCGTGATTGGCCAGACATGGGATGGTCCGGTGAAATCCATGGCCAAGGATGGCGAGCCGGTGGTATTCATGGCGCCACAGGAAGGCGCACTGACATGGATGGACGGCTTCGCGATGTCGGCTGCGGCCCGCAATATCGACGAGGTCTATGCCTTCTTCGACTATATCCTGAAACCCGAGACTGCAGGCAAGATCGCCTCTGATGGCGGCTACAGCCCCTCGGTGGCGGGCGCGGATGAATATATGACCGCCGAGGACAAGAAGCTGTTCCAGGCCGCCTATCCCGAGGACGCACTCGACAAGCTCTGGTGGTATCCGGCCAGCCCCGAATGGTTCAACCCGATCCGCAACGACTATGCGGAACGCTTCAAGGTCTCCTGAGCCACTCCCCGTCCCCAGACTGGCCGATCCGTCGCAGACCCTGCGGCGGGCCGGCATCTTTTTCCTCAAAGAGAGCAGACCCCATGACGAGTGCAATCGAACTCGAGCAGGTGGAGATCACCTTCGGCAGCTTCACCGCCGTCCATAAAACCGACCTCCAGATCCATGATGGCGAGTTCTTTTCCTTCCTTGGTCCGTCGGGCTGCGGCAAGACCACCCTGTTGCGCACGATCTCCGGTTTCGTGCAGCCGACCTCCGGTCAGGTGCGGATCGGCGGCAAGGATATGGCCGGGATCGGCCCCAACAAACGCCCGACCGCGCTGATCTTCCAGAACCTCGCGCTCTTCCCGATGATGACCGTGGCCGAGAATGTGGCCTATGGCCTGCGGGTGCGCGGTATGGGCAGATCCGAACGCGAGGCGCGGGCGCTGAAGCTTCTGGATCAGGTCGCCCTTTCGCCCCACGCGCATAAGAAGGTCAGCGCGCTTTCGGGCGGGCAGAAACAGCGTGTGGCGATCGCGCGTGCGCTTGCGGTCGAGCCGAAGGTGCTGCTGCTGGACGAGCCGCTTTCGGCGCTGGACCTGAAGCTGCGCCAGCATATGCGCCGCGAGCTGCGCGAGATCCAGCAGCGCGTGGGCATCACCTTCATCTATATCACCCATGATCAGGGCGAGGCGCTAAACATGTCCGACCGGATCGCGGTGATGAATGCAGGCCGGATCGAGCAGGTCGGCTCGGGCCGCGAGATCTATGCCAATCCGCGCAGCGCTTTTGTTGCTTCCTTCGTGGGCGAGAGCAATATGATCCCCGGCCGCGTGGCCGCGGTCTCCGATGGGCTCGTGCATGTCGATACGCAGGTGGGCCAGCTGACGGGCCGCATCGGTCTGGGCATGGATGGCGTGACCCCGATTGCGCTGGATGTGGGCGATCAGGCCTCGCTTTTCGTCCGCCCCGAACAGCTGAGACTGGTGCCCGCAGGGGCCGCGCGGCCCAATTGCGGTTTCGGCGCCAGGGTGCGCGATCTGTCCTTCGAGGGCTCGATGACCCATCTGGAACTCGATGCGGGTCTGCCCCGCAAATGCGATGCCACCATCATGACCTCGAATGCAGGCACCCTGCCCGAGATCGGCACCGAATTAACGTTGCAATTCGATCCGCTCGATGCCGTGGTTCTCAAGCATGAAGGGGTGGCCGCGTGAACAACCTGCCGATCACCTTTATTGTAACGGCGCTGATGCTGGCGCTGTTTTTCTTCCTGATCCGCTATGATCGCCTGCGCGCAACAACCGGTCATATCGGCTTTTTCAAGCGCAATGGCGGCATGGTCGGAACCTATCTGATTGTCGGCGTGGGCTTCTGGATGCTGATGACATTCCTGATGCCGATGGTGTTCATGGTGGATCTGTCCTTCCACCACAAGCTGCCGCCCTCCAAGGTGGGCGGGCCGGAAGATGTCTACACACTCGACAATTACCGGATGTTCCTCTTCGGCTCGAAGACCAGCATGGACAGCCTCAACTGGCTGCATCTGCGCAGCTTCTTCATGACCATCGGGATCTCGATCCTGCTGACGCTGCTGACCTTCGCCATCAGCTATCCGCTGGCCTATTATATGGCGCAGGCGGCACGGATGCAGGTGCTGCGCCTTTTGTTGCTGCTTCTGATCATCCCTTACTGGGTCAATGACATCCTGCGCGCATTTGCCTTCCGCATTGTGATGGCCGAGAACGGATTTCTCAATACGCTGCTGCAGGGGCTGGGACTGACGGGCGGGCCGATCGACTTCCTCGGCCAGAATATCGCACTCTATGTGGCGCTGTGCTATTCGCATCTGCTGATCATGATCTTCCCGCTCTATAACGCGATCGAGGCGCAGGATCACAACCAGATCGAGGCCGCGCGCGACCTTGGCGCGCCGTGGTGGCATATCCACCTCTTCGTGGTCATGCCCCATGCCAAACCGGGCATCGCCTCGGGGATGACGCTGACCTTCATGCTGACGGCGGGTGCTGTTGCTACACCCATGGTGCTTGGCGGGCCGAATTCGCTGTGGTTCACGCCCATCGTCTATGACCGTTTCTACCAGCTCTTCGACTGGCCGCAGGGGGCCGCCTACGCCATCGTCCTGCTGATCGCCTGTATGACCTTCGTCTTCGGTGTGTTGAAGATTTCCGGTCTCAAACTCGGGGAGATCACCAAATGAACCAGCAGAAAATCAATTCCGCTCTGGTCGGCATCTATCTTGTGGTGTTCTTCATCTTCCTGCTCGGGCCGCTTCTGGTGATGGCTGTCTCGGCCTTCAACACCCCGAACTACCCGCAGGTCTGGCCGATAGAAGGCGTCACACTGGACTGGTTCAGGGAGCTACTCCACGATCAGGAGATGCTCGAGGGCCTGCGCACCTCGGTGATCATCGGGATCAGCGTCTCGATCCTGTCGGTGGCAATGGGGCTGGCCGGCGCGCTGGTAATGACCCAGCTCTTCGGCACATCGCGCGCCTATTACTATTTCCTCGTTGTGGCACCGGTGCTTATTCCGGGGATCGTGCTGGGGATCGCAACGGTCGTCTTCTGGCGCGATTTTACGGGGCTTCTGGGGCTGCGCAGCCTGCTTTACAACGGGACAGTTCTGACCATTCTCGCGCAATCGAGCTTTGTGTCTTCCTATTGCATGCTGATCATTCTCGCGCGGCTCCAGCGGTTCGATATGTCGCAGGAGGAAGCGGCGCTCGATCTGGGGGCCAGCTATCCGCAGGTCTTCCGGGATGTGCTCCTCCCCTATCTGCGGCCTGCGATCCTGTCCTCGATGATGCTGGGGTTCCTCACCTCGTTCGAGAACTATAACGCGACCACTTTCGCCATCCTCGCCGACAAGACCCTGACCACCGTGCTGGCCTCGCGCGTGCGGATGGGCTCCTCGCCTACCATCTCGGCGCTGGCAACCGTCATCGTCGTTCTGACGATCATCGCGGCGCTGATGTTCGAATGGGTCAAACGCCGCGAGCAGACGCGCCAGTGGAAGTTGCAAAAGGACGCACAGGCCAGTGACCAGCTGGAAACGGCCTGAAGCCTCTTCACAAGGAATGGAAGGAACGGGACATGTCTCCCAAGGTAGATCGCGTCACCACCTCTGACGTGCTTCCCGAAAGCGCCGATGTGGTGGTTGTCGGTGCAGGGATTGTCGGCGTCACAAGCGCGCTGTTTCTGGCAGAGCGCGGCCTGAAGGTCGTGGTGCTCGAGAAGGGCCGCGTGGCGGGCGAACAGTCGGGCCGCAACTGGGGCTGGGTGCGCGAGCAACTGCGCTCGCCGGTCGAACAGGAGCTGGCGATCCTGTCGCTGCGGCTCTGGCGCTCGATGGACCAGCGGATCGGACAGGATGCGGGCTTCCGCAAGACCGGCATGATGGTTGTGTCGAAAGACCCAGGGGAACGCCAGCGCTGGGAGGCATGGGCGCGCAGCATGGCCCATCACAACCTCCCCGGCGGTATTCTGGAGGCCGATGAGGTCAAAGCCGCCCTGCCCGACACGGCCGAGGACTGGCATCATGCCATCCACTCTCCCGAGGATGGCTGGGCCGAGCCACAGATCGCCGTGCCCGCGATGGCGCGTGGCGCGCAGGCCAAAGGCGCCATCATCGTGCAGAATTGCGCGGTGCGCGGCTGGGAAACCTCTGCGGGCCGGATCTCGGAGGTCGTCACCGAGCGCGGCACGATCCGCTGCGCGAAGGTGCTGGTTGCGGGCGGGGCATGGTCGTCGATGCTCCTGCGCCCTCAGGGCATCCGGTTCCGCCAGTCGGGTGTCTTCGGCACCGCCTTCCGCACCAATGCAGGGGCCGAGCTCTATGCAGGCGGGGTGGGCAGCCCGCTCTTTTCCTATCGCCGCCGCGATGATGGCGGCTATACGGTGGGGCTGCGCGGACGTGGCCGGATCGAGCTGTCCCCGATGGGGGTGCGCGATGCATGGGCCTTCCGCAACCTCTTCTTCCTGCGCCGCGACCAGCTGACCTTCGCGCTGACGAAATCGACGCTGAACGGGCCTTTCGCCTTCCGGTCATGGAAGAATTCCGGCCCCTCACCCTTCGAGGAAGACCATGCCCGCATCTATGATCCCCCCGCCGATCCCAAGCTGGTCGCGGGCGGAATGGCGGCGTTCGAGGCGGCCTATCCGGTGCTCAAGGGCGTGGGCGTGGCCGAAAGCTGGGGCGGTGTGATCGACGCCACCCCCGATATGGTGCCGGTGATCGGCGCCGTGCCGCAGCAGGCGGGTCTCTTTGTCGCCAGCGGTTTCTCGGGGCATGGTTTCGCCATCGGTCCGGGGGCGGGCTATCTGATGGCGCAGATGATCGCGGGCGAGCCCCCCGAGATCGACATAACAGGCTTCCGCTTCGAGCGCTTCGATCAGGGCCGCGCGCATCCGGTGCATCACTGGATCTGACACCGTCGCGATCTGCGGCCCCTGACACCCCCTCGGGCCACAGATCGGGTCTTACCATTGCGCGCCCGAGCTGGCATCCTGCGCCGACAAACAGACAGTTTTACCGGATACTGATCGCGCATGGCCTCCTCTCTCGCACCCTGCCCTGACACAAACGGCCCCAAGAGGCCGCACCCATGAGCCCCACAGCCATTGTCCTCGGGGCCGGAATGGTCGGCACCGCCACGGCGCTGGCGCTTCAGGCACGCGGTTGGGAGGTCACGCTGATCGACCGGCGGCCTGCAGGACAGGAGACCAGCTTCGGTAATGCAGGCATCATCGAGGCCGAGGCCGCCGAGCCGTTCGCCATGCCGCGCGATCCGGCCAGCCTCTGGGCCATCGCCACCGGCCGCAATAACGAGGTGGCATGGGATCTGCGCGGGGTTCTGGCGCAGGCGCCCGCGCTCTGGCGGTATTTCCGCGCCTCTGCCCCCGCACGCCATCTTGCGCTCTCGCGCCATTACGCCGCCCTGACGCGCCGCGCCACGTCAGATCACGCGCCCCTGATCGCCGCTGCAGGCGCTGACCCCCTGATCCGGCGCGACGGGTTCTATATGGTGATGCGCGATCCGCGCGCGCTCGAAACCGCCTGGACGGAGGCGCAGCGCCTGCGCGAGAGCTACGGGGTCGCCTCGGACATTCTCGACAGCACGGCCCTGCGCGCCGCCGAGCCGGTTTCCGCGCGGGCCGCAGGGGCGATCCTGTGGCCGGAGGCGTGGTCCTGCCGTGATCCGGGAGCACTGGTGAGCGCCTATGCCGCTCTCTTCACCGCGCGGGGCGGGCGCATGATGCACGCGGATGCGACACAGCTGCAGCGCAAAGGATCGGGCTGGGAGCTTGGCGGGGCTGAAGCCCAGCATGTGGTGCTGGCCCTCGGCCCGTTCAGCAATGCCCTTCTTGCGCCCCTGATCGGGCTGTCCCTGCCGATGGTGCTCAAACGCGGCTATCATTGCCATATGGAGGGGGCGGCGCTCCCCTCGCGTCCGGTGCTGGATGCCGATTACGGTGTGGTTGCCGCACCAATGGTCCGCGGCCTGCGGCTCCTGACCGGTGCCGATCTCTGCGCGCATCCCGCCCGCGCGCCGCGCCAGCTGGCCCGAGGCGAGGCGGCGCTGCGGCAGCTGCTCGATCTCGGGCAGCGCAGCACGGATCCCGTCTGGACCGGTCAGAGGCCCTGTATGGCCGATATGCTACCGGTTCTGGGGCCGGTCACCGGCCAGCGGGGAATGTGGATCCATACCGGCCACGGGCATCAGGGCTTCACGCTGGGGCCGACCACCGCCGCATTGCTCGCCGATGCCATGACCGAGGGGCGCCCCCTGCCCGACGCGCTCTTGCTCTCACGCGCGCGGGGCCATCGGTGGCACGGTGCCCGCTGAGCGCCCCTCAGCCCGCGATAACAGAACGGGCCACAGCGCTCCGGCGCAGGCTCATCAGCCCGCCCGCAATCGCGGCAATGGCGGCAAAGGCCAGCCCGAGCTGCGGCACCTCTCCCTCGGGCAGCAGCGCGAACATGATCGACAGTGCCAGCCCGCCAACCGTCTGGCCGAGCAGCCGCGCCGTGCTCTGGCAGCCCCCCGCCGCCCCTGCCCGCACCCGCGGCGCCGTCATCAGCATATTGCGGTTATTGGGCACCTGCACGAAGCCGAAGGCCGCCCCCGAGATCACCATGCCGAGGATCAGCGGCACCAGCGATGTCGACCAGACCGAGGCGATCGCGAACCCGAGCGCCATGACGAGCGCCCCGATAGCACAGAGCCGCGCGCCATCGATCCGGTCGGCCATCCGCCCCGCCCATGCGCCGGTCGTCGCCAGAGCCAGCGGCCATGCGCTCATCGCGAGCCCCATTTCCAGAGGCGACATCGAGAACCCGCGCATCAGCAGGAAAGGCAGCGCCACGAACCCCGCCATCTGGCCCGCGAAGATCGTCACGGAGACGATGATCGATAGCCGGAATGCGGGACGGCGCAGTAGATCGAGCGGGATGACGGGGGTCTCCTTGTGCCATTCGCGCCGGATCAGCGCGGCAAAGACCAGCACGCTCGCCGCCAGCATCGCCCAGCCCTGCCACGGCACGACCGCCACCCGCCCTGCCCCGAGGATCAGCGCGGCAAACCCCAGCGCATTCATCACCATCGCCGGAATATCGGCGCGGCGCCCCGTGCCCCGCGGCCCGATCAGCGCCACCGATGCCACAAGCGCCACGATCCCCACCGGCACGTTGAGCGCGAAGAGCCACGGCCAGCCGGTCACCGACAGGACCGCCGCGCCAAGCGCGGGCCCCGCCGCCGTCGCCAGCGCCACCACCATCGAGTTGAACCCGATCACCCGCCCCAGCATTCCCGCAGGCAGGCTGTAGCGCAAAAGTGCGATGGTCAGCGACATGATGGGCGCCGCGCCGATCCCCTGCAGCACCCGCGCCGCAATCAGCCAGTCGATGCTGGGCGCCAGCGCACAGAGCCCCGAGGAGAGCGTGAACAGGATGACCCCACCGGTAAACAGCCGTTTGGGACCGATGGCCTCGCCCAGAAACGCCATCGGCAGGAGCCCCATGACGAGGGTCAGCTGATAGGCGGTGACCACCCAGACCGTTTTCGAGGTCGAGGCATTCAGGCTCTCGTGGATCGCCGGAAGCGCGACATTGGCGATGGCCCCGTCGAGCACCACCAGCGTCAGCGTCACCAGCAGAGCAAAGAGCGCGAAATAGCGGCGCGGCACGGGCAGGCCGTCCTCGTAAACGGTGGTTTGCGTGGCCGCAGGATCGGCATGGGTCATCGGGATCATCCTTTCGTCATGCCGCCAGATCTATCATCTCTGGCGAAATGCAGAAGACGCAGCCATTGCATTTAATAGTTGCACCAAACGCCATGCCACGGCTGGCGCGCGCGCGGCAGGTGCCTTAGGCTGGACCGATGGATATGCGTGATCTCAACCTGCTGCGGGCGCTCGATGCGCTTCTGGCCGAGGGGAGTGTGGCTGCGGCCGCACGGCGGCTGGGGCTGTCGACCTCGGCCATGAGCCGGACGCTTGCGCGTCTGCGCGAGGCCACGGGCGACCCGCTTCTGGTGCGGGCGGGGCGCGGAATGGTGCTGACGCCGCATGCCGAGGCCCTCAAGGAGCGCGTGCCGCATCTGGCCGCCGAGGTCGAGACCGTACTGAGGCCGGCCGAGACCCTCTTGGACCCCGCCCATCTGCAGCGTGATTTCGTCATCCGTGCCAATGACGGGTTCATCGCCGCCTATGGCGCGACATTACTGGGGCTGGTGCGCGAACGCGCCCCCGGTGTGCGGCTGCTCTTCGCGCAGAAAGAACCCAACCCCGCGCGGGCGCTGCGCGACGGGCTGTGCGATCTGGAGCTGGGTATCCTGCGCGACACCGCGCCCGAGCTGAAAGTCCAGCGCCTGACCCGTGATTATTTTGTGGGGGTGACACGGCCCGGACACCCTCTGGCCGCGCGACCGATCACCGCGCGCGATTTTGCCGAGAGCGACAGCATCGTCTCCACCCTGCACCAGCCGGTGAATTTCACGCATGTGGTGGATCGGGCACTTGCCGAGATCGGGCTGAAGCGCCGCCGGACCTTTCAGGTGCCATCCTTTCTGGTGGCGCTCTCCATTTCCCAGCAGAGCGATCTGGTGGCGATCCTGCCCCATTCCTATGCCATGATGGAAAAGCGCCGCCTGATGGCGCTCGGCCTTGAGGGGCCGGAGATCTTCGATCTTCCCTTCGAGACGGGCGAGATCGTGATCTCGCTGATCTGGCACCCGCGGATGGACCGTGATCCGGCCAACCGCTGGCTACGCGAACTGGTGCGCGAATGCACGCGGATGGTGGGCGCGGGTTGAGCGCTCAGAAGGTCGGCGGCGTGCAGGCGCTGAACACCACACAGGGCTCGGCGCCCACTTGACGGAACCGGTGCGGCAGTCGGCTGTCGAAGTAGTAGGCATCGCCCGGGCCGAGCACCTTGCGCTCCTCGCCCACGGTGATCTCCACCCGCCCCGAGAGGACGATCCCGCCCTCCTCGCCCTCATGGCCATACATCACGCGGCCCGTATCGGCGCCCGGCCCGTAGGTTTCCTGCAGGATCATCATCGCGCGGCCAAAGAGCGTGCCGCCGATCTGGCGCAGCGACAGCTTCCCCTTGCCGATCTCGGTCAGCTCGTCCGCGGCATAGAAAATCTGGCGCTCGGCATCGGGCTGGAACTCGAAGAAAGCCGAGAGACTGATCGGGATACCATCAAGGATCTTGCGCAGCGCCCCCACCGAGGGGTTCATCTTGCCCGATTCAATCAGCGAGATCGTCGAATTGGGCACGCCCACCTTCTTGGCCAGTGCGCGCTGCGACAGCCCCGCCCGCTCGCGAATCACGCGCAGTCGGTGTCCCAGCTCCTTGTCCTGGGAGGTCGTGTTATGAGTGTTCACCATAGATCAAACACCTCCATTCCATGACGCTTATACAACGACTTACAGCCAATAAGAAACAGACTATTTAACTTTCCAAATCCCGCTAGGCTTCTCTCAAATCAGCTCTTCAGGGATACTCCTCATGGCAAATGCAGATATCGAAACCCGCCGCAAAGCAGCCCTCGCCCGTGGCGTCGGCGTCCTCACCTCGCATTACGCAGTCCGCGCCGAGAACTCGGAAATCTGGGATGCCGATGGCAACCGCCTTCTTGATTTCGGCTCGGGCATCGCCGTGCTGAACACCGGCCACCGCCATCCGAAAGTGGTCGAGGCGGTCAAGGCGCAGCTCGACGCCTTCACCCATACCTGCCATCAGGTCGTGCCCTACGAGAACTATGTCCGTCTGGCCGAGCGTATCAACGAACTGGCGCCCGGCGATTTCGCCAAGAAGTGCCTCTTTGTCACCACCGGTGCCGAAGCGCTTGAAAACGCGGTCAAGATTGCCCGTGCGCATACCAACCGCTCGGCTGTGATCACCTTCCAGGGCGGCTTCCACGGCCGGACCTTCATGACCATGGCGATGACCGGCAAGGTTGCGCCCTACAAGATCGGCTTCGGCCCGCTGATGGGTGATGTCTTCCACGCGCCCTACCCCTATGAGGCGCATGGTGTTTCGGTCGATGACAGCCTGAATGCGATCGAGAAGCTGTTCAAAGCGGATGTCGATCCGGCCCGTGTCGCGGCCATCGTGCTGGAACCCGTGCAAGGTGAAGGCGGCTTCGTGCCCGCGCCGAAAGAGTTCACCGCCCGTATCCGCGCGCTGTGCGACAAACATGGCATCGTGATGATCGCCGATGAAGTCCAGACCGGCTTCGCCCGCACCGGCACCGTTTTCGCGATGGAGCAACATGACGCCCATGCCGATCTGATCACCATGGCGAAATCGCTGGGTGGTGGCTTCCCGATCGCGGGTGTCGTTGGCCGCGCCGAGATCATGGATGCGGCAGGCCCCGGTGGTCTGGGCGGCACCTATGGCGGCAACCCGCTGGCGATTGCCGCGGCCAATGCCGTGCTCGATGTGATCGAGGAAGAAAAGCTCTGCGCGCGCGCCAACACGCTGGGCGCCAAGCTGAACACCAAGCTCGAAGAGCTGAAAACCCTCGTGCCGGAACTGGCCGAGATCCGTGGTCCGGGCTTCATGGTCGCGGCTGAATTCATGAATGCCGATGGCACCCCCGCGACCGAGCTGACCAACAAGATCCGTCTGGCAGCGCTGGAGCGTGGCCTGCTGCTGCTGACCTGTGGCGTCTATGGCAATGTGATCCGCTTCCTCGCGCCGATCACCATTCCGGAGGCACAATTCGACGAGGCGATGGATATCCTGACCGCCGCGATCAAAGAGGTCAAAGGCATCAAGGAACTGGCCGATGCTTGATCACACCGATCTGGCTGCCAAACTCAAAGACGCGTCTCTTCTGGAGACGCGCGCCTATATCAATGGTGAATGGGTGGGGTCGGAGACGCGTTTCGCGGTCGAGAACCCCTCGACCGGCGAGACGCTGGCCGAGGTGCCGGACCTGACCGTTACCGATACCAATCGCGCGATCGACGCGGCCTATGCGGCCAAAGCCGCTTGGGCTGCCAAGACCGGCAAGGAGCGCGGCGCGATCCTGCGCAAGCTCTATGATCTGATGGTTGCCAACGCCGATGATCTGGCCACTATCCTTACCGCCGAGATGGGCAAGCCCTGGGCCGAGGCCCGTGGCGAGGTGCTTTATGGGGCCTCCTATGTCGAATGGTTCTCGGAAGAGGCCAAGCGTCTTTATGGCGATTTCATCCCCGGTCATGCGACCGACATCCGCATGGTTGTCGTCAAGCAGCCGGTGGGTGTGGTCGGCGCCATCACACCGTGGAACTTCCCCAATGCGATGATCGCGCGCAAGCTAGCGCCGGCGCTCGCGGCGGGCTGCACCATGGTCGCGCGTCCGTCCGAATTCACTCCTTTGTCCGCACTGGCGCTGACGGTCCTGATCGAGCGCGCAGGCGTGCCCGCAGGTGTGTTCAACATCGTGACCGGCCTCGATGCGGCAGGAATCGGCAAGGCGCTATGCGATAGTCCCAAGGTCGCCAAGATGACCTTCACCGGTTCGACCCGCGTGGGCAAGATCCTGATGCGTCAGGGCGCCGATACGGTGAAGAAGATCTCGCTCGAACTGGGTGGCAATGCGCCCTTTATCGTGTTCGACGATGCCGATGTGGATGCGGCGGTCCAGGGCGCGATGATCGCCAAGTTCCGCAATAATGGTCAGACCTGTGTCTGTGCCAACCGCATCTATGTGCAGGCCGGTGTCTATGACGCCTTTGCCGAGAAACTGGCCAAAGCCATGGGCGCATTGACCTTGGGCGATGGGTTTGCGGAAGGCACGACCACCGGCCCGCTGATCAACGCGGCAGCGCTGGCCAAGGTCGAGGACCATATCGCGGATGCTGTGGCGAAGGGCGCGACCGTTCTGACAGGCGGTAAACGCTCGGCTCTGGGCGGAACCTTCCACGAGCCCACCCTGCTGACCGGCGTTACGCAAGAGATGAAGGTGGCCTCCGAAGAGACGTTTGGCCCGCTGGCGCCTCTGGTAAAGTTCGAGACCGAGGCCGAGGCGATCGCCTTTGCCAATGACACCGAATTCGGGCTGGCGAGCTATTTCTACACGGGCGATCTCAAGCGCGCATGGCGCGTGGGCGAGGCGCTCGAGACGGGGATGGTCGGCATCAATACCGGTGCCATCTCCTCGGAAATCGCGCCGTTCGGCGGGATCAAGCAATCGGGACAGGGGCGCGAGGGCTCCAAATACGGCTGCGACGACTATCTCGAGATCAAGAATCTCTGCTTCGGCGGGATAAGATAATGCCAGATGCCTCCGGTTAGGCCGGAGGCATTTCCCTTTATACGGCTTTCCCGATTTACCCTAGATTTTACGCTAAATTTCGGTGCATCGCGGATAATCGGAATTTGCCCCAATATTTCATAAGGATGCGGCTGCAGAAATAATTTCTGCATATGAAAATACACGCCTTGAGGGAAAGTAGCTCTTAATAAATCACGCTTAAGACTATGCTCACTGTCAATAAGGTGAGCCGCACAATGTCCGCACCCTCGCGTCCTGTCTTCCTGCATCAGAAGGTCTCGCGCCTGATCATGGTTCCGCTTTTCGCCGTGGTCGTGTTCTCAGCCGCAATGATCACACAGCGGATCTCCAACGCGCTCGATGCGCAGACCCTGACCCATCTCATGCGATTTGCCTCCTCTCTCTCCAATCTGGTGCATGAGCAGCAAAAAGAACGCGGCGCGACAAGCATCTATCTCAGCAGCAAGGGCGCGACCTTTGCCGAGGAACTGGCCGCACAACGCGCCTTGACGGATGAGCGGGTGCGCGAGGTCGCACAGGTCGGGTCCGCCGTGGCAGATGGCCTGCCGCCCGAGCTGGCCAGCTCCTATGCCGAGATCCAGGCGCAGATCGCGAAGCATGATGCGGTGCGGGCGCAGGTCGATGATCTCGCCATTCCGGTGCCCGACGCTTTGGGACATTATACCAAGATCAACGGCGACACGATCGCGATGCTGGGCCAGCTCACGGAAATGGGGCTGAACGCAGATATGGCCAAACGTCTGAGCGCGTTCACCTCCTTCATGGCGGCCAAGGAACGCGCGGGTATCGAGCGGGCTATCGGCTCGGGCGGCTTCGCGCTCGGGCGCTTCGATACGGCACGGCTGGGGACATTGCACCGGCTGATCTCCCAACAGGATATGGGGTTTGCTTTCTTCCGCCAGTTCGCAACACCGGAACAGGTGGCGGCCTTCGCGACGCTGGAAAATGGCTCTGCATTTACCCGCGTGAACGAGCTACGCGCGATCGCCTTCGCCTATCCGGATACGGGTTCGGTAGAGGGCATCACTCCCAAGGAGTTTTTTGACGCGACCACGACCCGCATCGGCCAACTCAAGACCTTCGAGGACAGTCTGGGGAGCAATATCAACGAGGTCGCCACGGCATATCGCAACCATCAGCTATGGCTGCTGCTGCTCAACACGCTCGCCATGCTTGCCGCGACAGCTGTGATCCTCGTTATTGCCCGGCGCATAACGAGAAGTATGGTTCAGGAGGTTACCAACATATCGCAGCGGGCGGCAAAAATGGCGACCGGCGATCTCGAGAGTGACATGCCGATGACAACCATCGTCGAATTCGACCGCATCAACGAAGCGATCGAGGCCTTCCGGAGCAGTATCCTCACGGCACGGGCCAAGGAAGAGACCCATGCCAAGGAAGAGCTCGCCCGCGAACATGCCGAGCGCGAGAGATCCGAGGTCCTGCGCCTTGAAGAGCGCCGCGCCTCAGAACAGGCTTTGGCCGAAACGACCGCCAAACGTGCGGCCGATGAGGCGATTGCCAAGGACGTTAGGGATGTCGTCAATGCCTGTGCCAGCGGAGATTTCACCAAACGCATCCCGCTCGAGGGTAAGGACGGCATCATGGCCGATCTGTGTCAGGGCCTGAACGAGATCGGCGCCAGCGTCGAACAGGGTCTGGGCGAGGTCGAGAGGTCGATGCAGACTTTCGCACGCGGCGATTTTACCTATCGTATGCCCGAAACCCTTCGCGGCAGCTTCCGCCGCATCGCCCAGTCAAGCAATCAGGCGGCAGAGGCCCTCTCGGCGACAATGCAGAGCATCGCAGCCTCGTCGCAGCGCATCGAAAGCTCGACCCGCGAGATTTCCGACGCCTCGGCGGATCTGGCCCGCCGGTCCGAGAAGAATGCCGCCGTGCTGGAAGAAACCACCTCGGCGCTGACCGAAATGTCGGCCTCCGTCAGCAGTTCGTCACGGGAGCTGGACGAGACCCAGAAAACCGTCACCGATATCAACGAACGGGCCGAGCGCGGGCACGAGGTCGTGGTCGATGCGATCGCCGCCATGAGCAGCATCGAGAACTCCTCGGCCAAGATCGAACGTGTGCTGCAGGTGATCGATGATATCGCCTTCCAGACCAACCTTCTGGCGCTCAATGCCGGCGTCGAGGCCGCGCGGGCGGGGGAAGCGGGCCGTGGGTTTGCGGTTGTGGCCTCCGAGGTGCGGGCTCTGGCGCAGCGCTCCGCCGACGCCTCGCAGGAAATAGGCACCATGATCTCGACATCCAGCGCCGATGTGCAACGTGGGGTCTCGATGGTCAATTCCACCGGTAGGGCACTCGAGGAAATCGTGCAAGGCGTGCGTGACATACGCAGCCGGATCGAGGGGATTGTGGGCGCCACCCGAGAAACGACAATCGGCATCAAGGAAATCTCGAACGCCACGCTGGAACTGGATCAGACCACCCAGAAGAATGCCGCGATGTTCGAAGAGACAAATGCCGCGATCACGACCCTGCGCAACGAGACACAGGCGCTTTCCGCCGAGCTCGGAACCTTCAAGATCGATACGGGAGACGTCGAGCTTTTCGACGAACCGAACCGGATGGCGAGCTAGGGGAGAGGCGGCAACAACGCGCCGCCTCTGCTGTCATTTCAGCGCGACATAGGTCGCGGCATCGAGATGCGAGATCCGCACGGCGACCTTTGGTCCGGTCACCTCCTCGATCCGCGCCTTCAGCACTTCCGCCAGTTCCGTAAGCTTTTCGCGCGTCCGCTCGGGCTTCGGCAGGATCGCCAATTCGCAATTGACCACCGGCTGGTCCGGAAGGCCCGTGACCGGCAGCCATGCCAGCTGGCAGGCCGCCTCTGCCGAGGACAGTCTCTCGCAAAGGATTGCACGCAGATCGACAAGCAGGGTCCGGACCCCCTCCGGATCGATGCGTGCGTCACATGTCCTGTCGACATGGAGTTTCAGAATGGGCATATGTTCCTCCCCGACTTACAGAATACATTGAATGACCGTGCAAGCGGCCCCGAATTCGAGTGGCCCGATCACTGCTGCAGACGATGGCAGATCCCCGTCCCCGCCTCAATCCCGATCCTTGTGCACATCGCCTGCGCCTGAGGGAACAGCCCGCGCCCTTGCAGCCCCCCCGCCGGCATCCCTAGATGCGAAGGAACTGAAAGGATCACTTGTATGAAAAAGATCGGCTTTCTCTCTTTCGGCCACTGGGCGGATGACCGTGGCTCGCAGGTGCGTTCGGCCTCGGATGTTCTGCTTCAATCCATCGACCTCGCTGTTGCGGCGGAGCAGATGGGCGTCGATGGTGCCTATTACCGTGTGCACCATTATGCCCGCCAACTCGCCTCGCCTTTCCCGCTTCTGGCTGCGGTGGGCGCACGCACGACAAGTATCGAGATCGGCACCGGTGTCATCGATATGCGCTACGAGAACCCGCTTTATATGGTCGAGGATGCCGGCAGCGCCGATCTGATCTCGGGCGAGAGGCTGCAGCTCGGTATCTCGCGCGGATCGCCCGAACAGGTGATCGACGGCTGGAAGCATTTCGGATACCAGCCCGCCGAGGGCGAAAGCCCTTCCGATATGGCACGCCGCCATACGGAGGTTTTCCTCAGGATGCTCGACGGTGAGGGCTTTGCCCAACCCAATCCGCGCCCGATGTTCCCCAACCCGCCCGGCCTGCTGCGGCTCGAGCCCCAGAGCCCGGGCCTGAAGGAACGCATCTGGTGGGGCGCGGGCTCGAACGCGACGGCGATCTGGGCCGCGCAGCTCGGGATGAACCTACAAAGCTCGACCCTGAAAGATGACGAGACCGGCGAGCCCTTCCATATCCAGCAGGCCAAACAGATCCGTGCCTATCGCGAGGCCTGGAAAGAGGCGGGTCACGCGCGCAGCCCGCGGGTTTCGGTGTCGCGCTCGATCTTTGCGCTGACCAATGATCAGGACCGGATGTATTTCGGCAACGGCTCCAAGGATCAGGACCAGATCGGTTTCATAGACCAGACCCGTTCGGTTTTCGGGCGGGGCTATGCTGACGAGCCCGATCGCCTGATCGAACAGTTGCGTCGGGACGAGGCGATTGCCGAGGCCGATACGCTACTGCTGACCGTGCCGAACATGCTGGGCGTCGATTATAACGTCCATGTGCTGGAAAGCATCCTGACCCATGTGGCTCCCGCTCTGGGCTGGCGCTAACCAAATCCCTGAAACCACGCCTTGCACCGGCGTGGTTTTCTTGCTCTGATCCGGCAAAATTATACTACAGGGATCATCATGAGCATCGTCGTTTACCTCCCCAATCCGAAAACCTCCGCCAAATGGGTCACCCGCCTGCAGGGCGTGCTGCCCGAGGCCGAGATCGTTTCCGCTCATGAGCCCTTCGATGCGCAGGCCGTGACCTATGCCGCGGTCTGGCAACCCGCGACGGGCTTTCTGGCAGGGCTGCCCAATCTGAAGGCCATCATCTCGCTCGCGGCAGGGGTAGACCATATCGCTGCGGATGCAGAACTCCCGCGCCATATCCCGGTGATCCGCACGGTGGGCACCGATCTGACCCAGCGGATGCGCGAATATGTGGCGATGCAGGTGCTGAACCTGCACCGCTACATGCCCGAGATGCAGCTCGCGGCGGCAAAAGCCGAATGGAAGGCGCTGGTCGCGCCGGTTGCAGGGCAGCGCACGGTCGGTGTGCTGGGTCTGGGCAATCTGGGGGCGGCGTCGGCGGCCCTGCTGGCGCAGATCGGCTTTGAGACGCGCGGCTGGGCGCGAAGCCCCAAAACCATCGACGGCGTCACCTGCCATCATGGCCCCGAGGGTCTGAAGGCGTTTCTGGAGGGCTGCGAGATCGTGGTGAACCTCTTACCGCTGACCCCCGAGACCCATCATATCCTGAATGCCGACTTTTTCGCGCAATTGCCCAAAGGTGCCCGCCTGTTGAACGCCGCCCGCGGCGACCATCTCGACGAGGCGGCCCTGCTGGAGGCGCTGGAGAGCGGCCAGATCGCCCATGCCATCCTCGATGCTTTCCCGCTGGAGCCCTTGGCCAAGGACCATCCGTTCTGGACGCATGAAGGGGTGACGGTAACCCCGCATATTGCCTCACAGGTCGACCCCGAGACCGGCAGCCACATCATGGCCGCCAATATCGCGGAATTCGAGGCGCAGGGCCATTGCAAGGATCAGGCCGATATGCAGCGGGGCTACTGATCCAGCCCGATATCGCTCCGATGCCGCACCCCTAATGTCGCAAGGCGTTGAATGCCTTGCGATATTGCGAGGGCGAGGTATTTTCCCAGCGTCGGAAAGCGCGAACGAAGGCGCTGGGTTCGGAATAGCCCAACTCTTCCGCAATCAGCGAGATCGACAGGCCCGAGCCTTCAAGATAGCGGCAGGCCTGCTCGCGGCGGGTCTCCTCGACAAGCCGTGCGAAGCTGGTGCCACAATCCTGAAGGCGGCGCTGGAGCGTCCAGCGCGGCATCCCCATCCTGTCCGATAGAAGGTCGAGATCCAGCGTGGTATCTTTCAGATGCAGCCGGATCACCTCGGCGGCCGCCTCGGTCACGCAAGGCCCCGTCTCGCGCAGGCTGAGCGCCTGAAGATTACAGCGCAACAGCTGCTGGAGCGTACCATCGGCCTTGGGCATAGCAAGTCCCTGATCGGCAGACCGGAAGACCAGCGCATTGGTCGGGCGGCCGAAACGCACAGGCGCCCCGAAGGCGGCCTCGATCTCGGCGCGGGTGCCGTTATCGGCTTGCTCCAGCTCGATCAATTCGGGCGCCCAATCCTCGCCGCCCGCATGGCGCAGGACATTGCGGAACATCCCCAATGTCACCAGCGCGTCCTGATCACGCATCCGCACACGATCCGGGGCCACACGGTAGCTGATCCAGCTCAGATCGTCCTGTGCGCGGAAGCCGGTCGCAGTGCCCTGCTGGTGCCACGGGAAATAGGCCGCCAGATTTTGCGCGGCATCGCCCAGACTGGCCGAGTTGATCGCGATATAGCCGATCAGCCCCAACATCTCTGGTGTAAAGGCCTGCCCGTAGGCCAGCCCGAAATTCACATCGCCCGAACGCTCGGCGCCCAGTTCCATCATCCGGCAATACAGGTCGAGATCCATCCGGCTCATCGGCTGGGCCGCGGTCTCGGGCGCAAAGCCAAGGCTGCCGAAGAAACTGTCAGGGCACAGCCTGTAACGGCGGATGAATCCGTCGATACCGGTCGCGGCTGCGGCGAGAACCTGCGGTGTCTGGGCCTGCATGGGAATCCCTCCATCTCTGGGAGATGGGGATGAACGCAACCATCGCTTATAGCAATTCGCGCCGCCTTCGGTTGCCTTGTTTACAAGGGTGGAACATGGAGTATGATTAAAAAATAAACCACCCGCCTAATTAAGGGGCGGGTGGAAAATCAGATATGGCGAGGCCTGTTTACTCGCCCGGCGTGGCGGTCGCGTCGACCTTGCGGCGCAGCAAGGCGGCCACACCCACACCGAGGATCATCAGGATCGCGAAGATCACGAAGATCTCGAAGTTGTAAATGATCATCGCCAGCATCGCGAGGCAGGCAAGCCCCAGCGCGATTGCCGGAAGGACCGGGAACAGGGGCGCCTTCCACGGGCGGTCCAGATCGGGCTCGGACTTGCGCAGACGGAAGAGCGAGGCCATCGACATGATATACATCACCAGCGCGCCGAACACGGCCATCGTCACGATAGTGGCGGTCAGCGACATGCCGGCGACCGAGATCAGGCTATCCGAATAGATCGCGATGATGCCTACGACACCACCCGCGATGGTGGCCACATGCGGCGTGTGGAAGCGCGGATGCACCTTCGAGAAGACCTCCGGTAGAAGACCTGCGCGCGACAGGGCGAACATCTGGCGGGCATAGCCCATGATGATGCCGTGGAACGACGCCACCAGACCGAAGAGACCGAGCCAGACAAGCATATGGGTCCAGCCGCTGCCTTCACCCACCACACGGATCATCGCCTGCGGCAGCGGGTCATTGAGGTTCGACAGCTGCGTCCAGTCGCCCGAGCCACCTGCCATGATCATCACCCCGAAGGCGAGGAACACGAGCGTCAGAATACCGGCGATATAGGCTTTCGGAATGGTGCGGCGCGGGTCCTTGGCCTCTTCTGCCGCCATAGCGACGCCCTCGATGGCGAGGAAGAACCAGATGGCAAAGGGGATCGCGGCAAAGATACCGCCGATGGCCACGGGCGAGAACTCGCTGGCGCCAGCCCAGCCATTGGCCGCGAAATTGGTCACCGAGAAGGCAGGGGCGACAACACCCATGAAGACCAAGAGCTCGAAGACCGCAAGCAGCGTCACCAGCAATTCGAAGGTCGCCGCGATTTTCACACCCGCGATATTGAGTGCGATGAAGATGATATAGGCGCCTACCGCCGCCAGTTTCGGGTCAAGCCCGGGGAACTGGACGTTGAGATAGGAGCCGATCGCCAGCGCGATGGCGGGCGGGGCAAACAGGAACTCGATCAGCGTGGCAAAGCCCGCGATGGCGCCGCCCGTCGGGCCGAAGGCGCGGCTGGCATAGGCAAACGGCCCGCCTGCGCGCGGAATGGCGGTGGTCAGTTCGGTGAAGCTGAAGATAAAGGCGGTATACATGGCCGCCACGATGATCGTGGTGATCAGGAAGCCCAGCGTGCCCGCGCTTTCCCAGCCATAGCTCCAACCGAAATATTCACCCGAGATCACGAGGCCGACTGCGAGACCCCAGAGATGGAAGGCGTTGAGGCTTTTTGACAGCCCCGCTTTGCCAGTTGACATGATGTTTTCCCCGTTTTGTTTTTCGATGCCCCTTAGGGCCTATTCCTTTGGAATTGCGGTTGTTTCCGAGGCCGCCAGCGTGGGAGCCTCTTCTTTCAGCTTGGTGCCGGTCAGACCCAGCCTGCGCGCCTCGCGCACCAGCCATGCCAGTTTGCTTGCCGCCTGAGCGGGCGTCTGACCACCACTGAGGTGAATATTGGACAGGCAGTTCCGGTCGCTATCGGGGCAACCGGGACGCGGGTTATAGGTGAGATAGATGCCAAGGCTGTCGGCCACGGTCAGGCCCGGACGCTCGCCGATCAGCACGGCCACCATGCGGGCCCCCAAGCCCTGCCCGACCTCGTCGCCCACAGCCACGCGCCCCTGGGTGACAATCGCCACCGGCGCGATGGACAGATCCGGAAGCGCCTCATGGGCCGCGCGCAGGGTCGCGCCCGCATGTGCCGCAACAGCCGCCGAGGACAGCCCGTCACAGATGACAAAGGCCAGATCATAGTCGCCCTTTGCCAGCCCCGCGCGATCCTCTTCGGCCAGTTTGCGCCCCAGATCGGGGCGGCGGAGATAGATGGAGCGGTCGGCCGCAGCCGAACGGAGCGCCAGCGTCTCGAACTCGGAAAGCTCGGCCTGCAAGGCCGCCACATCCAGCGGCGCATGGACCGCATCGCGCGCCCGCGCGGCATCGAGCCGGAAGGACGCGAGCGCCGGCGTGGGCAGCCCCGCGCCCGAACGCCCGAGCCCAATACGGGCGCGGGTGGCTTGGCGAAGGCGGGCGAAGGGGTCGCGGGTCAGATCATCGCTCATGGTATCCCCTCACGCGCTCAGGGCCGGGCGGGTCATCGCCGCCAGCAGCCGGTCCGGCGCAGGCGCGATACGCCCGCCCTCATCCACAATCCCCTGTGCCGAAAGCCAGCTCTCGAATTCGGGCGCGGCCCGCAGCCCGAAGCTTTCGCGCAGATAGAGAATGTCGTGATAGGAGAGCGACTGATAATTGAGCATGATGTCATCCGCGCCCGGCACGCCGATGAAATACCGGCAGCCCGCATCCGACAGAAGCGTCAGCAGACCGTCCATATCATCCTGATCAGCATGGGAGTGGTTAGTGTAGCACACATCACAGCCCATCGGCACGCCCATCAGCTTGGCGCAGAAATGGTCCTCGAGGCCCGCGCGGGTGATCTGCTTGCCATCAAACAGATATTCCGGCCCGATAAAGCCCACGACCGTGTTCACCAGAAGCGGGTCAAAAGCGCGCGCCACCGCATAGGCGCGGGTCTCGACGGTCTGCTGGTCCATCCCGAAATGCGCATCGGCTGACAGAGCCGCGCCCTGCCCTGTCTCGAAATACATCACATTCTGGCCCACGGTGCCGCGCTTGAGCGACAGCGCCGCGTCCTGCGCCTCGGCCAGAATCGCCAGATCCACCCCGAAGCCCCGATTGGCCTTCTCGGTGCCCGCAATCGACTGGAACACCAGATCGAGCGGCGCACCGCGATTGATGATCTCGATAGAATTGGTCACATGGGTCAGCACGCAGCTTTGCGTGGGGATCGCGTGACGCTCGCGGAGTTCATCCAGCAGATGGATCAGGGCCATTGCCTGCGGCACGTTATCGGTGGCGGGGTTGATGCCGATCATCGCATCGCCAATGCCGTAAAGGAGCCCGTCGATGATGCTCGCGGCCACGCCTGCCGGATCATCGGTCGGATGGTTGGGCTGGAGCCGGCTCGAGACGGTGCCCGACAGGCCCATAGTGGTGCGGAAGGCGGTGATGATCTCGATTTTGCGGGCCACCGCGATCAGGTCGCGGTTGCGCATCAGCTTGGAGACGGCGGCGACCATCTCGGGCGTCAGCCCCGGCGCCAACGCCTTGAGCGAGGACGCGTTGGCCTCGTTCGACAATAGCCAGTCGCGGAACTGGCCCACCGTCATATGCGCCACGGGCGCGAAGGCCGCGCGATCATGGCTATCACAGATCAGGCGTGTGACCTCGTCGTCCTCATAGGGCACAAGCTGTTCTGCCAGAAATTCGGTGAGCGGCAGATCGGCCAGCGCCATCTGGGCGGCCACTCTTGCGATCTCGCTCTCGGCGGCAACGCCTGCCAGCTCGTCTCCCGAGCGCTGCGGGCTCGCCGCCGCCAGCAATGCGGTCAGGCTGTCGAAACGGAAGATTTCGGAACCGATCATATGGCGATAGCTGGGCATGGGGCCTCCGATAGATGTCTGCAGCAAGGATAGCGCATCCTGCCCCGCCAAGACTTGACCGCATATGACAATCGCACCGGCGCCACTGTCATGATCTGTCAAGTTTGGCGATCTCCCCCGAAACCGGCAGCCCTGCCTGAAGGACGGGCATCCGGCGAAACCGCCCCATCGCGCTGCATGCCTTGCGGCGGTCAGGGCGCTGTCGGAAATCTTTCATAAAAGCTAAGCCTGATTGTTACCTTGCCGCTGCATCTGGAGCCCGAACAGATGCGAAGGAAACTGACATGACCTCCCAATCCGTGACACTTGCCGGTATCGGCAAGGGGTTCGGCACGACGACCGTGCTCAAGGGGATCGATCTCGAGATCCGTGCGGGCGAATTCCTGTCGCTGGTAGGGATGTCGGGCTGCGGGAAATCGACGCTGTTGCGGATCATCGCAGGGCTCGAGACTGCCGATACCGGCTCCGTGCGGATCGATGGCGAGGATGTTACCGGCACCGATCCGACAGACCGCAATCTGGCGATGGTCTTCCAGTCCTATGCGCTCTATCCGCATATGAGCGTGCGCCAGAATATCGCGACGCCTCTGCGCATGCGCCGTCTGCGGCTGATCGACCGGCTGCCGCTGCTGGGGCGGCTGACCGCGCCGCGCGATACCCTGCGCGAGATCGAGATCGCCGTCGAACATGCCGCCGAGCTGCTGCAGATCTCGGCGCTTCTGGACCGCAAACCGGCGCAGCTCTCGGGCGGACAGCGCCAGCGGGTGGCGCTCGCGCGGGCCTTGGTGCGCAATCCGGCAGCCTTCCTGATGGACGAGCCGCTCTCCAATCTCGACGCCAAACTGCGCGCCCATATGCGCGACGAGCTGGCCGCCCTGCACAAACGCCTTGGCGCGACCTTCATCTATGTCACCCATGATCAGGTCGAGGCGATGACCATGTCCGACCGGATCGCGCTGATGTCGGAGGGCCGGATCGAACAGCTGGGAACACCCGAAGAGCTCTATCGCCGCCCCGCCAACCTGACGGTGGCACGGTTTATCGGCGCGCCCACGATCAACCTTCTGCCCGCCGAAAGCATGGCCGATGGCCGGCTGCGCCTGATGGGCGAGGTGCTGGATCTGCGGGTGCGGCAAGCGGGGCCGCTGACGCTCGGTCTGCGCGCCGAGGATCTGCATCTGGCGGCAACAGGGCTTCCTGCGCGGGTCACCCGTATCGAGACCCATGGCGCCGACCGCTATGTGAGCTGTGCGCTTCTGGCCGATGAGACGCTCTCGCTTACCCTGCGCCAGAGCGCCTCGGGCCCCGCCCCAGCCGGGATCATCCATCTGGGCTTTGCACAGGACGCGCTGCATGTGTTCGGCCCCGATGGGCAGCGCCTGACCGCGCGCCTCCTGCAAAAGGTGGTGGCATGAGCGCGCTCGATTTGCCCCATGCCCCCGCCCGCGCGCGCGCCCGCACAGGTGCCAAAATCAGCAAGGGTATGCTTTTTGCCGCCCCCGCCGTGGTGCTGCTGCTGGCGATTTATATCCTGCCACTCCTCACGCTGGCGGGGTTCTCGCTGACCGACTACCAGCTTGGGGCGATCCGCTGGAACTTCGTGGGGCTCCAGAATTTCACCAAGGCGTTCCATGACGCGGTCTTCCTGCGCGCCTTCTGGAACACGGTGCTCTATGCCGCCATCGTCATCCCCTGCGGCATCTTTCTGGCGCTCGGCGTGGCACTTCTGGTGCATGGGCGGAGCCGCACGCGGGGCCTGTGGGAAGTGGCCTATTTCCTGCCCGTCACCGCCACGCTGGTCGCCATGGCGACCGTCTGGCAGTTCCTGCTGCACCCCACCCTCGGGCCGGTGAATGCCGTGATCACTTGGGCGGGCTTTGATGCGGTGCAGTTCTTGGGCACACCGTGGCTTCTGATCCCGACCATGGCGCTGATCGGCGTCTGGCAGGTCGTGGGGTTCAATATGGTGCTGTTTCTTGCAGGGCTGACTGCCATCCCGCAGGACCTGCACGAGGCCGCACAGCTGGACGGCGCGAAATCCCCGATTGACCGTTTCCTGACCGTGACATGGCCGATGCTGGGGCCGACGACGATGTTTGTCACGGTGACCACCTCGATCTCCGCCTTCAAGGTGTTCGAGACCGTGGCTGTGCTGACCAAGGGCCGCGCAGGCTCCGAGACACTGCTCTACGCGCTCTATCTCGAGGGCTTCGATTACTCGAACACGGGCTATGCGGCGGCGCTGACGCTGATCTTCCTCGGCCTCGTTCTGGTGCTCTCGATCGGCCAGACGCTCCATCTCGAAAAGAAGGTCCATTACTGATGCGCGCCTCGAAATACCTCCCCCATCTCGTGCTGGGCCTTGGCGCTGTGGTGATGCTTTTGCCCTTCTACTGGATGGTGCTGACCGCGATCCGCTCGCCTTCCGAAATTTTCGACATCTCGCTCTGGCCGATCCCGAAAGACTTCGCGGGCGGTGAGAATTTCCATCAGGCGGCGACCTCGGTGCCGATGGCGCGGTTCATGCTCAACGGGGTGATCGTCTGCGCGGGCATCCTGATCGTGCAGGTCCTGACGGCGGTGCCCTGTGCCTATGCGCTGGCCAAGCTGCGGTTCCGTGGCCGCAAGATATTGCTATCGGTGATTGTGGCCGCGCTTTGCGTGCCGATGCAGGCGCTGGCGCTGCCTTTGTTCGTGGGGCTTGCGAAGGCGCAGATGCTCAACACCTATTTCGCGATGATGGCGCCCTTCTTCCTGTCGGTCTTCGCGATCTTCCTCTTCCACCAGTCCTTCCGCTCCTATCCCGACGAGATCATCGAGGCCGCGCGTCTGGACGGGTTTTCGGAAATGGAGATCTGCTGGCGGCTGGTCCTGCGCGCCTCGCTGCCCTCGCTTGCGGCCTTCGCGGTATTTTCCGTGGTCGCCCATTGGAACGACCTCTATTGGCCGATGATCGTCGTCAACCGCACCGAACTGGCACCGCCGCCGCTTGGCATGCTGTTCTTTGCCGATGCCGAGACCGGCACCAATTACGGCGCGCTCATGGCGGGGGCCTGCCTGATCACCGCCCCCATGGTCGCCTGTTTCCTCCTTGCCCGCCGCCAGTTCATCGCGGGCATCACCATGACGGGCGTCAAATGACCCGTCCGCCTTCCTCCCAACCGAACCGGAGTTTTCCCATGTATCCCACCCGCCGCACCGTTCTGACGGGGCTTACCACCTCTGCCGCTTTGCTGATGGCGCTTCCCGCCATGGCGCAAGAGGTCACGCTGAATGTGCTCTACAACATGCCGGGCTTTACGAAATTCCATCAGCCGCTGGCCGAGGAATTCGAGAAGAACAATCCGGGTGTGAAGATCAACTTCCTAGCACCCGCCGCCAATTATACCGACGGTCAGGCGCAGGTGCTGCGCTCGGCGGTGACGGGCGATCTGCCGGATGTCTATTTCTCGGGCTATAACCTGACCGCCGAGCTGGTCCATACGCTGGAGCCGCGCGGCCAGATCACCGACCTGGGGCCCTTCATCGAAGCCGAGGGCGGTCAGTCCTTCCTCAACAAGAACTACTCGCCCAATATGGCGGCGCTTGGCCAGATCGATGGCAAGCAATATGGCCTGCCGGTCAATGCGTCTTCGCCGATCCTCTATATCAATTCCGAGCTGGTGAAAGAGGCGGGCGCCGATCCGGCGCATATGCCCGACACCATGCCCGAGCTGATCGCGCTTGGCGCCAAGATCCACCAGATGCACCCCGATATGGCGGGCATGGCCTATGATATCGCGGGCTGGCCGGATGACTGGCTCTGGCAGGCGCTGATCTTCGAGCAGGGCGGCAAGCTGGTCGATGAGACCACCGGCAAGGTGGCTTTCGATAACGAGATCGGGCTGAACGCGCTGAAGATGATCCGCCAGATGGCCGCCGAGGCCGGTGCGCCGACCTTCGACTGGGATCAGGCGCGCCAGCAGTTTGGCGCAGGCAAGACGGGCTTCATGGTCTCGACGCCTGCCCATGTGCAGACGATCGAGGGCCTTGTGGGCGACCGGTTCGATCTGGCCACCGCGACCTTCCCGCTGGATGACAAGACCAATGGCGGCGTGCCCACGGGTGGCAACTCGGCCGTCATCCTCACGCAGGACAAGGCCAAGCAACAGGCCGCGTGGAACTATCTCAAATGGATCACCGGCCCCGAGGCGCAGAACGTGATCGTGCGCATCACGGGCTATCTGCCCACCAACAAGAACGCCACCGGCGAGGCCTATCTGGCGCCTTATTACGCCGAGCATCCCAACGTAAAAACCGCCTCGCTGCAGGCCGACAAATCGCTGCCTTGGGCGGGTTATCCGGGTGGCGACTCGGTCCGTATCTGGCGCACCCAGCGTGACATCATCGGCACGGTCATGCGCGGCGAGGTCTCGCCCGAGGACGGGCTGAAGCAGATCGTGGAACAGACCAACGCCCTGATGGAATGACCCAAACCATGCGGGGGGCTCTGGCCTCCCGCATGACCTTTGAAAGCAGAGCCATGAAGATCATCCAGCTGACCGACACCCATCTGATGCCCGCGGGCCAACTGGCCAACACGGTGGACCCCGAGGCGCAGATGCGCGCGGCCATCGACGATATCCTGAACCGCCATAGAGACGCCGATCTGATGGTGATCACCGGCGATCTGTGCAACCACGGCGACCCCGAGGCCTATGACCTTCTTCGCGAGATCCTGGCGCCTGTGCCCTTCCCCGTGCGGCTGATGCTGGGCAATCATGACGACCGGCCCAATTTTATCGCCGCCTTCCCCGAGCATCCGCTCGACGCCAATGGCTATGTGCAGGGGGTTCAGGACACAGATTTCGGACGGCTGATCTTTCTTGATACCCATGAGGCGGGCGTGATCGGCGGCATTTTCGGGCCCGACCGGATGGAATTTCTGGACAAGGCCCTGCAAGGCGCAGGCCCGCTGCCGCCCACGATCTTCATCCACCACCCGCCGATGGATGACGGGATCGGCCATTTTACCAATATCAGCCTGCATGACGAGGGCCGCGTGATGGCGCGGTTGGCCGCCCATCCGCAGGGCATTCGCCATATCGTCTTCGGCCATATCCATATGCCGCTCACGGGCACCTCGCCCGAAGGCATCGCCTACAGCGCGGGTCAGGCCTGCGCGCATCGCTTCATCACCGAGATCGATCGCCCCGATCCGTGGTGGACCAAGGGCCACGCCCATTACCGCGTGATCTTCCTCGACGGGCTGGGGTTCCGCGCCTTCATGGCCGAGGCTGGGCAGGTGCCCACGGTGCAGGCCCCTGTCTGCGTCGGTCCCTGACTTTGGTCAGGGACTTCCCGCCCCGCCTCAGGCCATTGCGGCAACCGCCTCTTTATGCGCCTGCGCCAGTTCCGCCATCGAGTTGAAGCGGAAATCATAGCTCGGCATCTCGCCCGGATTCATCGTGGCACCAAAGCCTTCCTTGTCGTGGCGGCGATAGATCCACGCATTGGCCAGCCCGTGACGGTTTGCGGGCTGGTGGTCATGGAACATGCTCTCGGCCGTATGCAGGATCTGGTCCTTGGCTATCCCGACCCGCGCCAGATGCCCGATCATATAGTCGAAATTCCGGTCCGAGGGCTTGTAGCTGCCGATATCCTCGGCGGTGTAGACATGATCGAAGGTCACGCCCAGCTTCGCATTGGAATGTTTGAACGAAGCCGCATCCACATTGGAGAGCACGCAGAGTTTGTAATGCTGCTGTAGGTAACGCAGCGCCTCGGCGCTATCGGGGAAGGCGGGCCAATGTTCGACCGACCGGCCATAGGTCTCGCATTCTTCCCATGTCACGGGGATCTGCCATTCCTCTGCCAGACGGCGATAGACGGTGGCCAGAAGCCGGGTATAGGGCATGGCCGGCGTCCAGGCCTGCTGGGTGCTTTCGTGATAGGCATGCGCCTCGAGGACCTGATCGCGGCTCAACGGGGTTTTCAGCTGCGAGGTCAGTGGCTTGAGCCCCTCGAACATGCCGCTCTCCCAGTCGATCAGCGTGCCATAGACGTCAAACGTCAGGATCTTGAAATCGGTCAAATTCATCGGGCCACCTTTACGCGATATCTGTCGGTTCGCCCTATTGCTAAAGATCATGACCGCGCGGACAAGCGCAATCGCCCGCGCGAGAGACGCAGAAAGATGACGGGTCAATTTTTAGGCAGACGCCTGCGCCAGAACCCGCATCCGGCCCGCCTGCGCCTCCCATGCCAGACGCCATGTGCCAAGCGGGCCGGATTTGTTCTTGCTCAGATGCCACTCCACCACCATGCCCTGCCCCAACGGGTCGAAGACCGGCTCCGCCCGCCAGCGGGTCTCGGCGGCGTTTGAACCCATACCTTCGGGAATGATGCACAGCCCCAGACTGTTTCCGGCCTTGGCCGCCAGCTGCAAACGACGGCCTTCGCGCAGGTTCAGCGGGCGCGTGACCTCCAGCACCACAAAAGGCAGCGCACCATCCTTCAGCGCCTCCTCGGCCACGGCCAGCGCATCGGTCTGGTCGGACGGACGCGCCAGCAAAAGCCCCTCGGGCGGGCGGAAGCGGATCAATCCCTGCGGGTCCAGCCCCTCGGCCCGCCATGCCTCGCGGATCCATAATACAGCAGCACTACGTGTCGTGATCAGGGCAAAGGCCATGGCTCCGGCGCCATGGACCTCATGCACCCGCCCGCGGCGCAACGCGATAGATGTGTGGAAATCGGCGACCATGTCAGGAACATATCAAGAACATACGGATTCGCCAATGGGTTATGGCAGGGGCGCCTCGACCAGATGGCTTCCCGGTCGCAACCCGTTCGAGAGCATCAGCCGCACCTCTTCGGGGATCAGGCTGTCATCTGGCGCATAAAGCCCCGAGCGCCGCATCATCGCCCGCAGATCGACCGATTTGCCCAGATATTCCATGACCATCTGCGTGGCCGAAGGCGGACGCGGCGCACGGGCCGCCACCCCCGAAACCACCCCGCTCAGATAGCGGATGCGATTGTTATAACTGGGATAGAGGATGATCTGCATCACCTCGTTACGGGTCAGCGTCTCCATCACCGTCATGAACAGACGATCGCCCAGCAGGAAACAGGCGCCCTCGTATTTGCAGGTAAACTTGCGCGCCCCCACACGGCCCACGCTCTCGACACTTTTGACATTCACCCCGAAAGGGGTCTCGTAGAGCCTGGTCAGCGCGCAAAGCACCTGCCCCGGATGGGACATGGAATTATACCATGTGAGGTAGTGACCCAGATAAGGCATCAACGCCTTGGCCGAACCCGCCCGCAAATCGGTGGCTGTGCGGGCCACCGTATCGAGCTCGGTGCGCAATCCGGTGCTTTGCGGGCGCAGCCGGACGATCTCGGCGAATTGCGCATGCGACAGCAGCAGCTCGGCCTCTTCCACCCCGAAGAAGTCGCAGATCCGCCGCATGGAGCGCAGCGAGGGAAAGGTCTCCCCCGTCAGGTAGCGATTGAACTGCGAACGATTCACCCCCAACTGCTGGCAGACTGATACGATCGAGCTATGATAACTACATAGTAGTCGTAGATTTCGTGGCAGATCCTGGGACACCCGCCCACCTCTTGATGCTAGTTGACGCTACTTATGTATCCGGTCGCGTCTGCCTGATGCAAGATAGACCATGGTATTCCGTAACTGCATCCCTAGTTTGCACCGAATTCGCGACAACAAAACCAAACGCGACAATAATGGGGGATATCATGGATTTTCTGGAGCTGATCTTTAGCAAGATCGGCGATCTGACTTGGGGTTGGTCGCTGATCCCGATTCTCGTCGTCTTCGGCGTGTTCATCACTCTGGCAACCGGCTTTGTGCAGTTCCGCTTTTTCGGACGGATGTTCCGCGTTCTGCGCAAATCGAACAACGCGGCCGACAATGACAAGATCTCGGCGCGCGAGGCGCTTCTGGTCTCGGTCGGCGGACGCGTAGGCGGCGGCAATATCGCAGGCGTTGCCGTGGCGATCACGCTGGGCGGTCCGGGGGCCGTATTCTGGATGTGGGCCGTGGCGCTTGTTGGCATGGCCACCAGCCTTGTCGAATGCTCGATCGCACAGCTGTTCAAGCGCCGCACGGGCGAACACAGTTTCCGTGGTGGTCCCGCCTATGCGATCATCCATGGTCTGGGCCCCGAATACAAATGGCTTGCAGGGCTCTACGCGGTCTGCCTCATTGCGGCCTTCGGCTTCGGCTTCAATGCGTTCCAGGGCAATACCGTGGCCGGCGCGATGCAGGACAGCTTCCATATCGACCGTCTCTGGACGGCAATCGGCCTGTCGATCATTTCCGCCATCATCATCTTTGGCGGTATCCACCGCATCGCGAAAGCCTCTGACGTGATCGTGCCGATCATGGCTGTGGGGTATCTGCTGATGGCGCTGGTGGTCATTGCGCTCAACATCACCGAAGTGCCGCAGGTCTTCTCGATGATCGTCAAGAACGCTTTCGGCATCGAACAGGCCGTCGGCGGCGGTATGGGCGCGGCCATCATGCAGGGCATGCGTCGCGGTCTCTTCTCGAACGAGGCGGGTCTGGGCTCCGCGCCCAACGTGGCCGCCACCGCAGAGGTGCGCCACCCGATCAGCCAGGGCATCACGCAGTCCTTCTCGGTCTTCATCGACACCATCGTCATCTGCTCGTGCACGGCTTTCGTGATCCTCTTGAGCGATGTCTATGTCCCCGGTGCCGAAGGGATCGACGGTGTAGTCCTGACCCAGCAATCGGTCACCAGCGAGCTGGGCAACTGGGCGCAATACTACCTGTCCATCGCGGTGCTGCTCTTTGCCTTCTCGTCCATCATCTACAACTACTATCTGGGCGAGAACGCGCTTTCGGTCTTTAGCGAGAGCCCCGTAGCGATCCTGATCCTGCGCATCGCGATCGTCGCTATTGTCTTCATCGGTGCGCTCGCACCCGGGGCAACGGCGGTGTTCTTCTTCTCGGACCCGCTGATGGGCGTCCTGGCGCTGGTGAACCTGTTGGCGATCATAATGCTGTTCCCCGTGGCGATGCGCCTCTTGCGCGATTTCCGCGCCCAGTTGAAGGCGGGCGTGGAGCGTCCGGTGCTCGACCCCGATATGTATGCGGATCTCGATATCGACCGCAGCGCATGGGACAAGAAACTCTGAGCGACAACCGATCCATAGGGCGCATAAGAACGCCCGAGGAGACCACTCGAAGGGCTGCCGCAAGGCGGCCCTTTTTTCATGCCGCCAAACTGTGATGGGCGGGCCGTGAAAAATCCCTTGCCCGTTAACATGCGTGAACATATGATGAACACCATGGTCAAACGCACAATATCAGACAAGCTGGCAATCCTCGCCGATGCCGCCAAATATGATGCCTCCTGCGCCTCTTCGGGCGGGCAGAAACGGTCGTCGAAAGACGGCAAGGGCCTTGGCTCCTCGGGCGGGTCGGGCATCTGCCATGCTTATGCGCCGGACGGGCGTTGCATCAGCCTCCTGAAGATCCTGATGACCAATTTCTGCATCTATGACTGCGCCTACTGCATCAACCGTGCCTCCAGCCATGTCGAACGCGCTCGTTTCAGCGTCGAGGAAGTGGTCAGCCTGACGGTCGAGTTCTACCGCCGCAACTATATCGAGGGGCTGTTCCTTTCGTCGGGCATCATCCGCAGCCCCGATGATACGATGGCCGATATGGTGCGCATCGCACGCACGCTGCGGCAACAGGAGAACTTCCGCGGCTATATCCATCTCAAGACCATCCCCGATGCCGCCCCCGAGCTGATCGACGAGGCGGGCAAATGGGCGGACCGCCTATCGATCAATGTCGAGCTGCCCACCGATAAGGGGCTCTCGGATTACGCCCCCGAGAAAAGCGCCCAGCAGATCCGCACCGCGATGGCCGAGGTCCGCAACCGCCGCGAGGCCGCAAAGGAGCGCAGCCATAAAGGCCGCCGTGCGGGCCGCTTTGCGCCTGCGGGGCAGTCCACGCAGATGATCGTGGGGGCGGATGCGGCGCATGACGGCGATATCCTGCATTCGGCCTCGCGGCTTTATTCGGGCTATCACCTGTCGCGGGTCTATTATTCGGCCTTCTCGCCGATCCCCGATGCCTCGAAGCTGCTGCCCCTCAAACGCCCGCCCCTGATGCGCGAGCACCGGCTCTATCAGGCCGACTGGCTGATGCGGTTTTACGGATTCGAGGCGGGCGAGATCGCGCCACCCTCGGGGATGCTGGACCTTGAGGTGGATCCCAAAATGGCATGGGCGCTGGCCCATCGCGAGCAATTTCCGGTGGATGTGAACCGCGCGCCCAGGGAGCTGCTCCTGCGGGTGCCTGGCTTCGGCACCCGCTCGGTCGAACGCATTCTGGCGGCGCGCAAACATGGCGCGCTGCGCTATGAGACGCTGGTGAAGATCGGCTGCGTGATGAAACATGCCCGCCCCTTTATCACCTTACCGGGCTGGACGGCGCGCAGCCTCGATGCGCAGGATTTGCGGGCCCGCTTTGCCCCGCCCCCCGAACAGCTGAGCCTCTTCTGATGGAAGAGATCGCCCTGCCCCGCATCGGCACGGTGGCCGCATGGCGCGAGACGGCGCGAGGGCTGGCCGCGCGCGGTGTGCCTGCCGAGGCCGTCCTCTGGCGGGTGGGAGAGGCGGCCCCCGATCTGTTCGGCGGCAGTGCCGCGCCCAAGGGTGCCCCCGTCACCCTGACCCTTCCCCGCGCAGCCCTTTCGGAGATCGAATGCGCGCTCCACCATTCCGACCCCGAGCGCTTTGCCCGCGCCTATGGCCTCGTGCTGCGCCTGTCGCGCGGGGCCCTACGCTGGGGCGACCGCAGTGATCCGGCGCTACACAAGCTCCTCGCACAGGCCAAGCATGTGCGGCGCGATATCCACAAGATGCATGCTTTTGTCCGCTTCCGCGAGATCACCGCCCAAGGCGCCAACCGCCGCGCCTTTGCTGCGTGGTTCGAGCCGGACCACCCTATCGTCGAGCCTGCGACCCCGTTCTTTGCCAAACGTTTCGGCGATATGGATTGGGTGATCGCCACACCCTCGCTGACCGCGCGGTTCGAGGGCGGCCGGTTGAGTTACACCGAAACCGAAGATCGCACTCCACCCCCCGAGGATGCCACCGAAGAGCTGTGGCGGACCTATTTCACCCATATTTTCAACCCCGCGCGGCTGATGGTGAAGGCGATGACCTCCGAGATGCCGCGCAAATACTGGAAGAACCTGCCGGAGGCACGGCTGATCCCCGAGATGATCCGGCAAGCGCCCGAACGCGCCCGCGCCATGCAGGAGGCCATGCCCCTGCCCGCCGCCGCCATCGCCGAGAAGCTGCGGCCCGCGCCGAAAGACCTGCCCGAGGATGTGACGCTTGCAACGATGAAACCAGCGCTCGATGCCTGCCGCCGCTGCGCCATCGGCCCCTGCGCGACCCAAGGGGTGGCGGGCGAAGGTGCAACCGCGGCCCGCGTGATGGTGGTGGGTGAACAGCCGGGGGAGCAGGAAGACCTGAAGGGCCGCCCCTTTGTAGGGCCAGCCGGCCAACTATTTGACCGCTGCGCGCAGGCAGCAGGGCTTAAGCGTGAAAAGATCTGGCTGACCAACGCGGTGAAACATTTCAAATTCGCGCCACGCGGCAAGCAGCGGCTGCATCAGGCCCCGAATGCGGGAGAGGTGCAGGCCTGCCGCTGGTGGCTAAATCTCGAACGCAAGCTGGTCCGTCCCGATCTGGTAGTGGCGATGGGGGCCACCGCTGCCGCGTCATTGACCGGCACGGGCAAGGGGCTGGTCCAGCGCGCGGGACAGGTCGAGACCCTGCCCGATGGCACGCCCTGCCTGATCACCTATCACCCCGCCTACCTTCTGCGCCTGCCCGACCGCGCGCTAGCCGAGGCGCGGCAGGCAGAGTTCACCAGAAGCCTCGGCCTCGCCGCAGGCTGGCAGTCATCAGGCGCTGGCTCTGGGCGCCAGTGACAGGGTCGGCACGCAGCTTGCCAGCCGCGCAAGATAGCGATCCGTCCAGACCGAGATCCGGCTGTCGCGCACCACCTGCAGGCAATCCTCGAAACGGCATTTGCGCTCGGCCAGCGGCATCGCTAAGGCCAGCTCTACCGCGCCCGCCGTCTCGTCCAGATCATGCGGATTGATCAGGAGCGCACCTTTCATATCCTCCGCCGCCCCCGCAAAGCGCGACAGCACCAATACTCCCGGATCTTCGGGGGCCTGAGCCGCGACGAATTCCTTGGCCACAAGGTTCATCCCGTCGGCAAGAGGCGTGACCAGTCCCACCTCGGCACGGCGCATGAGCCCGATCAGCCGCTCGCGCTCGACCGAGCGATGCACGAAGCGCAAGGGCTGCCAATCCAGCTCGGAATACCGTCCGTTGATACGGCCCGAAATCGCCTGCAATTCGCTGGTGATCTGCTGATAAGCCGCAACATCGGCGCGACTGGGCGAGGCGATCTGCAAGAGCGTGGGCCGCGCCTGCGGATCGATGCGCCCCTGCAGGAGACGCCCGAAGGCCTCGAATTTCTGCGGCAGGCCTTTGCTGTAATCCAGCCGGTCGGCACCGATGATCAGCTCGCGCGGGTCGGCCGCCCCGAAAGGTCCCGTGTCGGCGCGCGCGGCAATTCCCTCGATCTGCTCGCTGTCGATCCCGATCGGGAACGACGCCACAGAGACGATATTCTCCTCGAATTTCACCGTCCCGTCGCGCAGGAACTCGGCCCGCGGATCGGCGCGGAACATCTCGAACGCACGCGCTACATCGCGGCGCGTCTGCAGCCCGACGAGATTATAGCCCGAAAGCCAGCGCGCGAAATCCTCGGGGCGCGGCAACACATCGAGATCGGTGATGTTGGGGAAAGGAATATGCAGGAAGAAACCGATCCGGTTGGTCACCCCGAGCGAGCGCAGCATCGTGGCCAGCGGCAGAAAATGGTAATCATGCACCCAGATCACATCCTGCGGGCCAAGCTCCTTGGCGATAAGCCGCGCCAGACGCAGGTTCACCGCCAGATAATCGGCGCGGTATTCGGAGCGGATTTCGACCAGATCGGTGCGGCGATGGCAGACAGGCCAGAGCACCGAATTGGCGTAGCCGCTGTAATAATTGGCGCGCTCGGCGGCACTCAGACGGAAGGCGCGCTTCTGGTAGGGCACATTGCCCAGATCGTGAAGCCTGTCGCGCCCTTCCTCGGACGGGTCGGGATCGGCGCCGATCCATGTGCCGCCGCGCGCCAGAAGCGCGTCATGCAGCGCCACAACCAGCCCTCCGGAAGGATCGCCCGTGGGGATCCTGTTTGAAACAACGATCAGCCGCCCTGCCATTATAGCCTCCTCAAAACCCGCACATGGGCGGGCCCGCCATTTCCATGAAGTCTACGCGGTAACGCAGCGGCGGAGGCGCTGTTCCTTGATATGAGATCAATTTCTGCTTTCGGGCTCTCTCTCGTCGCGTCATGCCCCGCCCTCACACTCTTGTGCGCGCGCGACAGGATCCGAGCTGCCCGCCAAAACGTTGCAGGGACAGACGTAAAAACTCAGATTTCAACTCCGAAAGGCTGCGATATGTCCAAATCCGTTGCAAAAATCATTACCGAGACCCTTCAGGCCGCAGGGGCCAAGCGCTGTTACGGTGTGGTCGGCGATACAATCAACCATTTCACCGACGCATTGCGCAAATCCGAGATCGACTGGGTGCATGTACGCCACGAGGAGGCGGGCGGATTTGCTGCCGGCGGCGAGGCGTATATGACAGGCGAGCTGACGCTATGTGCGGGCACCTGCGGGCCGGGATCGCTGCATTTCGTGAATGGCCTGTTCGAGAGCCACCGCAACGGCGCGCCGGTCGTGCTGATTGCCTCAAATGTGGCGCGTAACGAGGAAGGTCTGGGCTTTCCGCAAGAGGTCGACCAGAAAGCGATCTACGAACAGGCATCGGTGTTTTGCGAGCGGATTTCCCATCCCGATCAGGCGCGCCGGATCACCACCCTTGCCGCACAGGCCGCGCTGACCAAGAAGGGGCTCGCGGTCATCATCGTCAATGGCGACATGTTCACCGAGAAAACCGATGACGCGCTGGCATGGTCGGTGCACCGGCCTGCGCCCGTTGTGACCCCCGCACCTACCGAACTGGCGCGACTGGCGCAGATGGTGGATCAGGCGCAGCGCCCCGTGATCTATGCAGGGATCGGTGCCCGCGATGCCCGCCCAGAATTGATCGCGCTGGCCGAGAAGATCCGCGCGCCTATCGTGCACTCGACCCGCGCGAAGGAGTTCATCGAGCCCGACAATCCGTGGCAGGTCGGCATGACCGGCATTCTGGGCAATCGCGCGGGCATGGAGGCCGTGGCGAATTGCGACCTCATGCTCTGTCTCGGCACCGATTTCGCCTATACGCAGTTCTATCCCGAGAAAGCCAAAATCGTGCAGGTGGATATCGACCCGATGGCGATCGGCAGGCGTTCCCCTGTGGATCTGGGGCTAATCGGCGATGTGACGGCCACCGTTCAGGCGCTCCTGCCCCAGCTCGCACCGCATTCCGATACCCGCTGGCTGAAAAAGGCCGTGGAGCAATATCACAGGGATCTCGAAGGCTATGGCCGCGAGGCGCGCGAGCCCGACCCGAGCCTGATCCATCCGCAGGCACTGACCATGGCGATCAACCACCATGCAATGGATGATGCGGTCTTCACCGCGGATGGCGGCTCTCCCATGGTATGGATGCTGCGCCATATCCGCGCGAAGGGCCAGCGCCGCTTCCTGACCTCGCTCCTGCATGGCACGATGGCCAATGCCTATCCGCAGGCGATGGGGATCGCCAAGGCCTATCCCGACCGTCAGGTGATCGCGCTTTGCGGCGATGGCGGGCTGTCGATGCTGATGGGGGATCTACTGACGCTGAAGCAGGAAGACATCCCTGTAAAGATCGTCATCTATAACAACGAGACTCTGGGCTTTGTGGAGATGGAACAGCGTGTCGAGGGGCTGCTTGACGCCTTCACTGGCCTGAAGAACCCCGATTTCGGCGAGGTTGCCCGCGCGATGGGCCTCTGGGGGCGCAGAGTCGAGACCGCAAGCGACCTGCAGGCGGCGGTGGCCGACTGGCTGGCCCAGCCCGGCCCTGCAGTGCTCGATGTGCGCACGAGCCGGATGGAATTGGTCATGCCCCCCAAAATCGCGGCCTCGCAGGTCGCCTCCACCGCGCTTTTCGGTGCCAAGGCGGTGGCGAAGGGGCGCAGCAAGGAGGTCGTCGATCTCCTGGCCGATAACTTCCTGCGTTAAACGGGTGACAGGTCGCGCTGGAACGTCGTGGGACTGCAAAGACAGGTGCATATACCCGATTTGCGATATACACTGGGGCTTGCCCGATAGGGCGTTACAGACATCCGTGCAGGCCAGCCCATGACGATGAAGAAGCGACCCAAGATGAAGGATGTGGCCGAGGCGGCAGGCGTCAGCCTTTCGACCGTGGACCGCATCCTCAACCGCCGTGGCACCGTGAGCGCGGCCACGGTGGCCCATGTGCTGCGCGCTGCGGAACGTATCGGCTATCACGGGGTGCCGACCATTCTGGGCCGGTTGACCGAAGGTGCGCCGGAAGCGAAGTTCGGCTTCATTCTCAACTCGCGGTCGCGGGAATTCTATGCGGAACTTGCGCATATCCTGCAGATACGCTGCGACGGCTCCACACAGCTCGACATCACACACGAGATCATCCATCTCGACAAGCCCGACGATCGCGAGACGGCGGAGGCGTTGCGCGCCCTGAGCCGGACCTGCAGCGCCATTGCGATCGTGGCGATTGACGGCCCGGCAACGCGACAGGCCATTGCCGAGGCGAATGTGCCGGTCTTTGCACTCCTCAGCCCGCTTCGTTGTCCCGAGATCGCGGGGTTCATCGGCGCTAATGGAGAGAAGATGGGCCGTGGCACCGGCTGGCTGATGCGGCAACTATGCCGCAAGCAAGGCGTGGTGGCGATTCTGCTGGGCTCGATCGACTATGACATCCACCGCGCCTATGATGTGGGCCTGCGCGACTATCTGGCCGAGAGCGAGATGCTGACCGTCCTGCCCTATATGGAGACGCGGGAATCCGACCAGATCGCCTACGAGATCGTCTCGAAGCTGCTGGCAACCGAACCCGATCTGGCGGGGCTCGCGGTTCTGGGGGGCGGGCTGCGCGGCGCGGCCGATGCGCTCGCCAATTTTGCGGGGCCGCGCGTGCCTCTGGTCGGCACCGAACATTGCGATGCGGGCGATGCCGAACTCCGGTCGGGCCGTGTCGATGCTATTATCAGCCACTCGATTTACGAAATCGCCGAAAAGGTTGTCCGGCAGATGGAAGAAGCCACGCTCTATCCGGAGGCGCGCCTCCTCGATACGCTCGACATCCGCATCGATATCCGGATTGCAGAGACAATCTAACCAAAAGCAGGCTCATAACCTTGCCGGAATATCTCATAATGAGAAAATATGGCTATCTGGGATGAAACATTTCCCATAATATCTCTCATTTACCAATATTTTTGGCACTCAAGAGAGATGGTTGCTTTGATACGTCAAATCAGATGGTTAGCACAGCCGTCGGGAACGCGCTCTGGCAAGAAAGCATCCCCCTGGCCCGTATCATGGCAAGTTTAACAATCATTTCTTCCAGAAAAAACATGATGATATCAGATCAAACCCTGCGCTAGGATATGCCTGCCCGGGAGGGGATGACTTAATTTAATCTGGAGGGGATTATCTTTGTCGCATATTCAAACCAACAATGATGGTGATGCAGGCGCGTCAGACGCTGCCGGATCACATACCAAGCGCCTGGGGTCGATCATCATCGTCTCGACCTTGGGCGGGCTGCTCTTCGGATATGACACGGGCGTCATCAACGGCGCGCTCGAGCCGCTCCGTCATGATCTCGGCCTGTCGGCGGCGCGCGAAGGGTTCGTCGTGTCGATTCTGGTCTTCGGCGCGGCGATCGGCGCGATGATCGGCGGCAATCTGGCCGACCGTTTTGGCCGCCGCAGCTGTATTCTGGCGCTGTCGGCCCTGTTCATCATTGGCACGATCGGAGCGGCGACTGCGCCCAACTGGGAGATGCTTGCGCTTTTCCGCTTTGTGCTGGGCACCGCCGTGGGGGGCGCATCGGCCATCGTCCCGATCTACATCGCCGAAGTGGCGCCGCATGACCAGCGCGGCAGCCTCGTGACCCGCAACGAGCTGATGATTATCATCGGTCAGGTCGCGGCCTTCGTGATCAACGCGATCATCTACAATTTCTGGGGTCATCATGCCTCTGTCTGGCGCTATATGCTGATCATCGCAGTGCTTCCGGCCTTCGCACTGATGATCGGAATGCTGCGCATGCCCTCCAGCCCGCGCTGGCTGTCGTCGCAGGACCGCCATGACGAGGCGCTCGATGTGCTGCGCCAGATCCGCCCCGAGCATCAGGCCCGCGCCGAAGTGCGCGAGTTGAAGGAGCTGGGAAATGACGAAGCCGATGTCACCAGCATGTGGCGCGAGCCCTGGGTCCGCCGGCTGATCGTGATCGGGGTCGTGCTGGGGGTATGCCAGCAATTCACCGGCATCAACGCGATCATGTATTACGGCACGCAATTGCTTCAGGATTCGGGCTTCTCGGCACAGGCCGCGATCATCGCCAATATCCTCAACGGGCTCATGAGCCTTGCAGGGATCATCGTAGGCCTGATCATCATGAACAAGATCGACCGCCGGACCATGCTTCTGGGGGGCTTCGGGCTGATCGCCGTCTTCCATCTTCTGGTGGGGCTAGCCGCCCTGTGGATGCCCGAAACCGCGTTCAAACCCTATGCAATCATGGTGCTCGTCGCCGCCTTCGTCTTCTTCATGCAGGGCACGATCGGACCGCTGGTCTGGCTGCTTCTGGCCGAGATGTTCCCGCTGCGCATCCGCAGTTTCGCGATGGGCATATGCGTATTCTGCCTATGGATCGCCAACGCGATACTGACCTTCGTCTTCCCGCCTTTCGTGGCGGCCTTCGGCATCGCTCCGGCCTTCTTCATCTTCGCGATCATCGCGGTGGGATCGTTCCTCTTCGTGCATCGCTGGGTACCCGAGACACGCGGCCTATCGCTCGAGGCCTTCGAGGAGAAGATCCGCGCCGGCACCCTGTAAGGCCCGCCCCGGTTCCCGGACGAGCGTGCGCACCTGCCTTCGGGCGGGTGCATTTTTATGGCGAACATGGTCAGAAAGAAACAGGCAGAGATGTTGCCGGCCGACTGGGGGCAAGGGTGTGGGGTGGTGCGCCGGCCGGCAACGAATGCTGCTTGCGAGGAACAATATGCGAACAAAAACCGCCGCTTTCAACCGATTCCATGCGCACCCGGGTCGGCAAATATCTAAAATGCCGCGAGAATAATTAATGCTTTCATAGGAGCTAACCCTTGTGAGTATTGGCGGGCGGGGTTTCATTGGCCATCAGCCAGGCAATCAGCCGTTCGCCCTCGGACTGGTCATGCGCCCATGCGGCATCGGCAGCGGCCTTGGCGTCGCGGGCACGGAAGGCCACAATGAGCGGTTCATGCTGGGCGATAATATCCTCGGGGCCGGTCGCGACATGCAGGTTGCTGGTTGCGATGAACACCCGCACCTGCTGCTCGACCACACGGTATTGCGCCGCCAGCCGCGCATTATCGGCCCCGTCGATGATCACCTGATGCAGCGCGAAATCGGCGGCGCTGATGGCACGCATGTTTCCCCGCGCACAGGCCGCCTCCAGCTCGGCATAGGCTTCTTCGATCGCGGCAAACACCGCCTCATCCCCACGGCTGACCGCCAACCGCGAGGCAAGGCTTTCCAGCGCCCCGCGCAAGGTCCAGATTTCCCAGATATCCTTTGTCGACAGCCGCGCCACCTGCCAGCCGGTATAGGGGATCTGCTCGATCAACCCTTCCCCCGCCAACCGGTGCAGCGCCATCCGCAATGTGGCGCGCGACACGCCCAGCTGTTCGGACATGGCCGCCTCGGTCAGCCGGTCGCCCGGGCCGATCTCGCCCGACAGAATGAAAGAGCGCAGATTGTCGATCACGATCGCTTCGGTCGATTGCCGCGTAACGGGGCGCAGGTTCTTCAGTGTCATACCGTCTCTCTCCAAACACGGTCTGCGCCCTTATAGACCGACCTCTCTTAAGGAAGCGCCACCCTCACCTGCGGGCCGCGCGCCTCGATGGCCTCGGCGCAGCCAAGCGCCACATCCTCGCGGAATTTCGGCGCCACGATCTGCACCCCCACCGGCGTGCCATCCTCCAGAAGTCCGGTATTCAGCGTCAGCGCCGGAAGCCCCGTAACAGGCAGGCCGATCATCGACATCTGGGCCGTCCAGACCCGCCTATACGAGGCCTCATCGGCCAGATCAAGATTGTCGGCAAAGGGCAGCTCTGCCGAGGGCGGCAGCAGCACCACCGGATAGCGCGCCATGAACAGCCCCCAATCGCGCGCAATCGCCATCCGTTCGGTCAGGGCTTTGGCAATCGCATCGGGACCCAGACCTTTTACAAACTCCGCCTGCCCGCGCAGCGCGGCCAATGCACCCGGATCGCCCTCGGCCTCGGCGCTGGCCAGAAGCGCCTCATAGCCATCCCCCATCCACAGCGTAAGCTGCAACGGCACGGCGCTTGCCAATGCAGGAAGTTCAACCTCATCCACCTGCCAGCCCGCCTCGCGCAGCCGTTCGGCTGCCGCATGAAGCGCGGCCACCAGCTCGGGCGCGGTCTCGGACCCGTCGGGATGGGTGCACAGCGCCGCGCGTTTGGGCAGATCCGCCCCGTGGAACGGCGCAGGCACCGCCCAGGGGTCACAGGCATCGGGTCGCAGCATCGCCTGAAACGCCAGCCGCAAATCCCCTACCGTCCGCGCCAGAGGGCCGGAGACCGCCATGATCTGCCCGCCAATCGTGCGGTCGGGGCCGGAGGCGTTCCACGCCGCCACCCGCCCGACCGAAGGACGCAGCCCGTGCACCCCGCAGGCATAGGCCGGATAGCGCACCGAGCCCGCGATATCGGTGCCATGGCCGATCGCGCCCAGACCGGCGGCCACAGCCGCTCCCGCACCGCCCGAGGATCCGCCCGGCGTCAGCCCTTTCTTGCGCGGATTGTGCGTGGCCCCATGCAACAGGTTATTGGTGAACCAGCGATAGCTGAAGGCAGGCGTATTGGTGCGCCCCAAAGGCACGGCATCAGCTGCCAGAAAGCTCTCGACCACCGGATTATTACTTCGGGCGATCAGGTCTTTCTGTGCCTTCAGGCCATTGGTCGTGGCATAGCCCGTCTGGTCGACATTGACCTTGATCGTGACCGGCACACCGGCCAGAGCCCCCACCGCCGCGCCGCGCGCACGTCTGGCATCCACCGCATCGGCGGCGGCCAAGGTCTTTTCGGGCTGGAAATCGACAATGGCATTGATCGCGGGGTTCGTGGCCTCCACCCGTGCGATATGGGCCAAAGCCACCTCGCGTGCGCTCAGATCGCCCGACTTGATTGCCGCGGCCAGACGGGTCGCGGGCCATGCCCAGAGGGCATCCGGCGTTTGGGTATCCTTCATGTCAGATCTCCTTGCATCGGCATCAGCGCCTCACCTTCGACCACCGCATCGGCCCAGAGGTGCCACGGCTCCACCATGCCCTCGTTGACGGGGCCCTCCTTCATGGGGTTTTCCACCCGCCGCACGGCCCCCAGAGTGGTGAAACTGTTGGGCTGGATCTCGCGGTCGGTCATCACCACGTCAAACTCCCCGGACAGCGTGGTGATCACCTCCTGCCCCAGCCGCGCATCCGCCACCAGAACGGGCGGTGCCGACAGATCATAGCGCGGCGCGGCAATCGCCTCCTCGAGCGACATGCCGCGATCTACCAGATGGATCAGCGCCTGATAGATTGCGGGCAGGATCTTGCGACCGCCCGAACCGCCAATGGCCACCGTCTCGCCAGCGCCGGTCATCATCATCGGCGCGTAATTGGCCAGCGCCTTGGTGGCGGGCGCGATGCAGTTGATCCGTCCCTGTCGCGGGTCGAACCAGTTCACCCCGTTATTGAGGAGGATCCCCGTCGAGGGCGACACCACTGCCGAGCCAAACAGTGACAGAAGCGTCTGGGTCATCGACACGCACATGCCCTCGGCATCGACCACCGAGAAATGGGTGGTGCAGCTGGGCAAGGACCGCTCGGCCCCGTCGCCCATCCGAGTAAAGCGATGCTCCCACGCCTTGGCCAGAGCGCGGGCGCTGGTCAGGCAATCGGCTGCGGGCGTTTTATTGAGATGGCGCAGCGCCAGGGCCACTGTCACGCCGCCATTGAGCACAGGAACAAAGTGCAAAGCGCGGTCACGATAGGGTTCGGAGGCGGCGGGCGTGACCTCGGCTTTGAACCCTGCCAGATCATGGCTGCTCAGATAGCCGCCCAGAGCCTGAATGTCGTGGGCAAGCCCCTCGGCAATCGCGCCGTGATAGAGCGCATCGGCCCCATCGCGGGCAATCACCGCAAGCGTTTCGGCCAAGGCAGGATTTGCCAGCCGCGCGACCTTGCCCGCCACGGCGGCAGGCGCCACGGGCGGCAGACCATCGGGCAGAAACCACGCGGCCATCGCCTCGTTGCGGCGGATCCGCCCCATCTCCTGCGCCGCCCAAGCGGTGACATGGGCATCCACCATCAGCCCCTCGCGGGCAAGCGCCACGGCAGGCGCCACCAGATCGGCCCAAGGCAGGCGGCCAAAGCGGGCATGTGCGGCCTCGAGCCCCCGCAAAAGCCCCGGAATACAGACCGATTTCGCACCGATCACATTGCGGTCCTCAAGCACATTGGGCCAGCCGAAGAGATCGCCATCCTTGCCCTCGACCACCGGAAAATCATCCGGGTCCAATGCGGCGGGCGAGACCGCCCCCGCATCGATCGCCGTAACCTCGCCTCCTTCGGGGCGCACAAGGATCGCCCCCACCCCGCCGATCCCGCTCATCCATGGCTCGAGAACCCCCAGCGCGAAGGAGGTCGCCACCGCGGCATCCACAGCCGAGCCGCCTTGGGCCAGAATATCCGCGCCGATCTGGGCGGCATGGCGGTTCTGGGCGGTCACGATGCCACGCGGGCTGCGGGCTGCAGGTTTGGTCAGGGATAGGTTGCGCGACACATGGGTCGAGCGGATATCGGTCAGGGTCATTTCAGGTCCGTATCGGAAAACAGGTTACATAAAATCAGGGGTGATCGGCGCGGCGGGCACCCCACGCGCCTCGATCGCCTCGCCCGCCTGCAGGCAGGTTTCCTCGCTCCCCCGGGTCGAGAGGATCTGCACACCAACGGGGATATTGTCCCCCACGACACCGGTCGAGACCATCAGCGCGGGCATCCCGATAGCGGGCAGGCCCGCCATGAAATACTGGTTCTCGGTCAGTGACTTGAAGCCACCTTTCAGGTCTTCGTCCACGGGGAAAGGCAGCCGCGACGAGGGCGGCAGTAACAGCACCGACCACTGCTCGAGAAAGGCCAGCCACTCACGCACAAGCGCCGCACGGCGGGTCAGCGCATCGGCAAACTCGGTCAGGCCGACGGGACCGACCCAGTCTATGGCACCCTGCATGGCAAAGATCCCGCCCGGATCGCCCTCGTCGATGGCCGCCTGCAGGATACGCTCGGGCGCATCCGCCACCCAGAGCATATGCATGATGCGGCTCGCCTCCTTGAGCGGCGGGATCGCGTCCAGCTCGGTCACATCCCAGCCCGCATCGCGCAGACGGTCTGCGGCATCGCGCAGCGCGGTTTCTACCTCGGGGTCGGTCCCGATCCCCTCGGGATGGGCGCAGAAGGCCGCGCGTTTGGGGTTGGGCTGCGGGGCCTCGCCCCCGAACCACCACGGATCGCGCAGATCCCGCCCCGCCATCGCCCCGAAGCCCAGACGCACATCATGGACCGTGCGTGCCAGAGGCCCCTGCACCGACATCAGCTGGAAGCCGATGCTCCGGTCGGGCCCGCTGGCATTATAGGTCGCCACCCGCCCCAGACCGGGGCGCAGCCCGTGGACCCCGCAGGCATAGGCCGGATAGCGCACCGAACCGCCGATATCATTGCCATGCGCAATCGCACCAATCCCCGCCGTCACCGCAGCGGCCGCCCCGCCCGAGGACCCTCCCGGCGTGAGCGCGGGGTTGCGCGGGTTGCGGGTCGCGCCGAACAGCTGGTTATCGGTGAAATAACGCGCCGAGAAGGCAGGCGTATTGGTCCGCCCCAGCAGCACCGCACCGGCCTTGAGGAACCCATCGACCACCGGGTTATTCTCGGTGGCAATCAGGTCCTTCTTGGAGCGCAAGCCGTTCGAGGTAGCGTAACCCTTCTGGTCGAGATTGATCTTGATGGTCACCGGCACACCAGCCAGCGGCGGCAGATCTGCGCCACGCCCGCGCAGCTGATCGATCCGGTCCGCTTGGGCCAGCACATCGTCGGGCCGGTGATCGACTACGGCATTGAGCGCGGGATTCACCGCCCCGATCCGGTCCAGATGCGCCTGCGCCACCTCCCGCGCCGAAACGCGCCCCAGCCGGATGGCGCTTGCGGTCTGCGCCGCCGACATCTGCCACAGCGCGGTGCTTGTATTATCTTTCATGGATCAGGCTTCCTCATGGGTGGCGGCATGGTGTTCGGCCTGCGTCGGGCCGTCGGGCATCAGCCGCAGATCATCGCGCAGATGCGCCCAGACCCAGTCGGTGGCGCGCATCATCATCGCTCCGGGAGCGGTGGCGGTGATGATCTCACCCGCAATCGGGGCAAAATCGGCACGGAAATGGATGGCGCTTTTAGCGACGAGGATCGGGGTCGTCTCGGGGATGACGCCGGCAAAGCGGAACATCTCACGATCGGCCATCTGCGCCTTCTGGCTTGCCACGACAATACGCACACCGCCAAGACGCAGGCAGGCGGCGGGGCCAAGGTGCATATCGCGCGTGCCATAATAGGGACCAAGCGTGCGCAGATGCCCGTCCGAGAGCCGCTCGACTGTAAAGACCGCCTCAAGGGGGCTGTCGCCCTCCACATCACTATGGCCACCAAGCGAGAGAGGGAGCTGCGCCCCCTCGCCCGCCCGATGGGCCAGCGCCACGGCCTGCGGATCCCACAGCACACCGACCGCCGCCTCGGGAACATTGGCGGCCACCAGCGCCTTGATCAGGCCGGTGGTATCCGAACTGCCGCCCGCACCGGGATTGTCCTGCGCATCGGCGATCACGACAGGCGCGCAGCCTTCCGCATTGCGCGCAAGTGCATGGGCCACGGCCTCATCGGGAGTGTAGAGCTTGCCCCGGAAGGCGCTCTCGGCGTCATTGATCTTCGATAGGAGCGCTGTCACGGCAGCCTCGGCCTCGGGTGTGGCCTCGCCATAGGCCCAGATGAGCTGGCCGCATTCGTCGAAATCGGCAGCCGGAAAGCCCATCGCATAGGAGAGGCTGATCGCGCCGGTCTGGGCCTCAATCTGCGGCAAGGCGGCATAAAGCCCGTCGGCGGGCGCGTTCATCGTGGATTGCCAGCAGATCGGGATCATGTAATTGACCCGCGCCATTGCCCGTGCAAAAGGCCGCCCCAAGGCCAGCCGCTTTTGCAAGAGATCGAAGGCCGCCGCCCCCGTCTCGGCGCTATCGACATGCGGATAGGTCCGGTAGGCCACCAGCGCATCGGTCAGATCCACCATCCGGCGGGTCACATTGGCATGCAGATCGAGGCTCACCACCAGCGGCAGATCCGGCCCGATGATCTGGCGGATCCGCTCGATCAACTCGCCCTCGCCATCAGGGAGATGCTCGGCACACATCGCACCATGCAGGTCCAGATAGACCGCATCGGCCGGCAGCCCCGCCCTGACGAGATCACAGATCTCGCCCGCGATGCTCTCGTAGCAAGCTTCGCTCACCGGCCCCGAGGGCACTGCCATCGCCCAGAGGAGAGGGTCCACCTCTACCCCCGCCGCTTTAGCCGCACGCAGGAAGCCCGCCGCGGGGAGGTTGACCGTGGGCGTCATTACCTCGGCAATCGCGGCCCCACGACACAGCGCGGGGAAGCCGCCGCCATGTTCGAACGCCGCCATATCGGCGCGATCCTTGGCGAATGTATTGGTCTCATGTTGGAAACCGGCAAGCAGCACACGCATGTCTTCTCCTCTCACACGGCCCGCAAGAGCGGGCGGAAGTTTTGGAAATCCCACTCGGGCGCGGGGGCGGCATCGATCAGCGCGCGGGTATAGGGATGCGAGGGGTTCATCAGCACATCACGCGTGGCACCCTGTTCGACGATCTGCCCCTTCTGCATCACAACGAGCGCGTTGCAGATCTGCGCGGCCACCCGCAGGTCATGGGTGATAAACAGCACCGACACACCGGTGCGGTCGCGGATATCCTCCAAGAGATCGAGCACCTGCGACTGCACCGACACATCGAGCGCCGAGACCGCCTCGTCGGCGATCAGCAGATCCGGCTCCATCACGATCGCCCGCGCGATGGCGATCCGCTGGCGCTGCCCGCCGGAAAACTGGTGCGGATAGCGGTCCATCACCGAGGCCGGAAGGTTCACCAGCTCCAGCGTCTCGGCAGCTTTCCGGCGGGCCTGCGCCTCCGGCATGCCATAATTCAAAAGCCCCTCCATCAGCGATTGCGCGATGGTCCGGCGCGGATTGAGCGAGCGGTAGGGGTCCTGGAAGATATATTGCACCTGTTTGCGCATCTCGCGCAGGTCGCGCATCGGCACGATATCTTTGCCCTGCAGACGCACCGCACCGTCACTCGGGTCGGTCAGCCGCATCACACAGCGCGCCACGGTGGATTTACCCGAGCCGCTTTCACCGATGATCCCCGTGATCTCGCCCTTGCGGACGGTGAAGGTGATGTCTCGCGCGGCTTTGACCTCGTTCCTGCCTTTGCCATAGGTCTTGGCGAGGCCGATCACATCGAGCACCTTGGGCTCGGCAGGCAGCGGCGCAAAACGCGGCAGCATCGAGGGCACCGAGGAAATCAGCATCCGCGTATAGTCCTGTTTCGGGCGGGCGAGGATTTCATCGCGTGTGCCGGTTTCCACCAGATCGCCGCGGTTCATCACCACGATCCGGTCGGCAATATCCGAGACCACCCCGAAATCATGGGTGACGAACACCACCGCTGTGCCTTCCTCTTCCTGCAACTCCTTGATCAGATTTAGGATCTGCTTCTGCGTGGTCACATCGAGCGCGGTGGTGGGTTCGTCGGCCAGCAGGAGACGCGGACGCAGGATCAGCGCCATGGCGATCACGATCCGCTGGCGCTGCCCTCCCGACAGCTGGTGCGGATAGCTGGCATAGATGCGTTCCACATCGGGCAGATGCACCCGCTCCATCATCTGCAAGACCGATTTGCGGCGCGCAGGTTTGGAGAGCTTCGTATGGATGCGCAGAACCTCGTCGATCTGCTCCCCCACCGTCTTCACCGGATTGAGTGCGGTCATCGGCTCTTGGAACACCATCGACACCTTGGAAGCCCTGAGAGCGCGCATCCGTGCGGGCGAAGCTTGCAGCACATCCTCGCCATCCAGAAGGATACGCCCCGTGGTGACCTGCAGCGCGTCTTTCGGCAACAGACCCATCACCGCCATCGAGGTGATCGACTTGCCCGAGCCGCTCTCGCCCACCACACAGACCGTCTCTCCGGCCTTCACGGTAAAGCTGATATTGCGGGTGATGGGGCGGGCGCCCTTGGGACGGGTGTCGATGCTGACATCCTCGACCGAGAGCACGACCTCTGCATCATCTTTCATAGCATGTTCCTTTCAGAGGCGTTTCGCCATGCGCGGGTCCAGCTGGTCGCGCAGCACATCACCCAGCATGTTCACGCTCAGCACCGTCAGCGACACCATGACACCGGGGAAGAAGATCAGTTCGGGCTTGAGCAGGAAGAACTTGCGCCCATCGGCCATCATATTGCCCCATGAGGGAATTTCGGGCGGCACACCCGCGCCGAGAAAGGACAGGATCGACTCTGTCATGATGGCGGCGGCGAAGATATAGGTGCCCTGCACCAGTAATGGAGCGACCGTATTGGGCAGCATATGCCGCCAGACCATCTTGCCCATGGAGGTGCCCAGAACAGAGGCCGCTTCGACATAAGGCTCGTTACGCACACCCATGATGACGCCCCGTACCATCCGCGCCACGCGCGGGATCTCGGGGATGGAAATCGCGATCAGCACCGTGGTCAATGTGCCGCCCGAAATGGCGACCAGCGCCACCGCCAGAAGCACACCCGGAATGGCCATCAGCCCGTCCATCACGCGGCTAAGGATCGCATCGACCCATTTGAAATAGCCGGTCAGCACCCCGATGAGCATCCCGAAGAGGATCGAGATCACCACCGTGCCCGCTCCCACCAGAAGCGAGATCCGCGAGCCGTAGACGATGCGCGAGAACATATCGCGGCCATAGCTGTCGGTGCCAAGGATATGATCACCCGAGGGCGGCTGGAGCCGCACCGAGGGGTCTAGCTGGATCGGGTCATGCGCGGTGATCAGAGGCGCAAAGACCGACATCAATACGATGATCAGCAGCACCGCGCCGGAGATCCGCGCAGGCCAGCTGGAGAAGATGCCGCCGATCAGCGCGAAAAGACCGGAACTCGAGCGGTTTCCCTCCATCTCCGGCAGGGTGACAGACGCATCATCAAGGGCGGACGTATCGGATTTCATGAAAGATCTCCTGAGCTTGGGTCAGTGACGGATGCGCGGATCGAACACGCCATAGAGCAGGTCGACGCAGAGATTGATCACCACATATATGGCCGAAAACAGGAGGATCACGGCTTGGATGACGGTGTAATCCCGCGCCAGAACGGAATCGAGGACGAGCCGCCCGAGACCGGGGATGTTGAAGACCGATTCCGTCACCACCACACCGCCGATCAGCATGGCGATCGAGACACCGATGATGGTGATGATCGGCACGGCCGCATTGCCAAGCGCATGGCCCATCAGGACCGACCTTTCGCGCAGGCCCTTGGCGCGGGCGGTGCGGATGTAATCCTCGTTCATCACCTCGATGACATTGGTGCGCACGATGCGGGCAATGAGCGCGATATAAGGGAAACTGAGCGCGACGGAGGGCAGCACGAGCCGCTCGATAAACCCGCCGAAGCCATTGGCCAGCGGTTGGTAGCCCTGCACCGGAAACCAGTGGAGGATGCGGGCGAAGACAAGGATCAGCACATAGCCGATGATGAAGACCGGCACCGAGAAGCCCAGAACCGAGCCCGCCATCACAAGCCGGTCAAGCCATTTGCCCTGTTGCCACGCCGCGATCACGCCCAGCGGGATCGAGACGGCAATCGCCAGCACCACGGTGCACAGGCTCAGCGCCAGCGTGGGCCCGAACCGGTCCATGATGAGCGCGGTCGCGGGCTGGCCGGAAATCAGCGAGGTGCCCATATCGCCATGGGCCATATTGCCCAGCCAGATCACGAGTTGCTCGAGCAGGGGCTTTGTCAGCCCCATGCTCTCGCGTAGTTGCTCAAGCTGCTCGGGGGTCGCATTGGGCCCCGCAATCATCACCGCCGGATCCCCCGGCGACATGCGCAAAACAAGAAACACGATGATCGCGACCATAAACAGCACAGGGATGGCCGACAGGATTCGTTTGGTGATGAAAAGCAGCATGTCAGGATCACTCCGACTTGGTCACGTTCCAGAAGACGGGGGCTTCAGCCTCGGGCATGCCCTTCAGCTTGGAGGAGACCACGTTGATATTGGCGAATTCCCCCATCGGGATCATCACGACATTATCGATGGCCAGCTGGTCGATTTCCTTGGCGATCTTGACCTGGGAGGCGGTATCGGGCGCCTCGGCAAAGGCCGAGCGCAGCTTCTCGATCTCGGGCACATCCGGCCAGCCGAACCAGGCGCTATCGCCGCCTGCAGCCGTGCCGATGAAGCCCACCGGATCGCCCACATCGGGCAGCACATTGGTGGTGGAGAAGATGTTCCAGCCGCCCTCGGCCACCGGTGCCTTAGACGAGCGGCGTGCCACGACGCTGGCCCAGTCCATCGCGACCACATCAACCTTGAAGCCGCCATCGCGCAGCTGCTGGGCGATCACCGGGCCCTGCGGCGCAAGCGAAGCCAGATCGGTGGCCTGCATCAGCATGATGGGCGAGCCGTCATAGCCTGCCTCTTTCAGCAGTTCCTTCGACTTCTCGGGATGGGCGTCGATGACCTCATCGGCCTTGTAATCGGTGGCATAGGGGCCGGAGCAGCCGAACACGGCGGCACAGGTGCTCGAGCTGTCCTCGCCCGTGCCCACCTGCGCGTTCAGCATCGGCTTCTGACCAAGGGCTTCCATCGCCGCCTGACGGTATTTCAGGTTGTCGAAGGGCGGCTGGGTCCAGTTGAGGCGCACGAGGTTCTGGCTGCCCTGTTTGGCAAAGGCCTGCGTGTAGAAATCGGGATTGCCATCGACCAGCGGCAGAAGATCCTGCTGCACCTGCTCGATAAAATCGACCTCGCCCGACATCATCGCGCTCATGGCCGTCATCGGGTCGGGCATCGTGGTCCAGACGACCTTGTCCACATTAACGACCTTGCCACCGGCCATGCCGCTGGAGGGCTCGTCACGCGGAACGTAATCGGTGTTTTTCAGGAAGACGGCCTTCACGCCCGGCTGATAGGCATCCGCGTCGAACTTGAACGGGCCAGAGCCGATGGTCGAGGTGATCGGCGTGGAAATCGGCGTTTCGGCCACGGCCTTCTGCATCATGAAGGGCGCGATGCCGGACGGTTTCGACAGCGCCAGAAGCGCGATACCGGTCGGCTCGCCAAAGGTCAGGGTGAAGGATTTATCATCCACAACGTCCATGGATTTCATCAGCTTGGCCATCACCTGACCGGTCTTGTCGACCTGATCCCAACGCGCAATCGAGGCCACGCAATCCGCCGCCGTCACCGGCGTGCCATCATGCCATTTCAACCCGTCGCGCAGCGTGAAGGTGTAGGTCAACCCGTCATCGGAGACTTTCCAGCTGGCCATCTGCGGCTGGACCTTGCCCGCCTCGTCACGCGCCAGCAGCGTATCATAGATCATATAGCCGTAATTGCGCAGGATATAGGCCGTGCTGATCGCCGGATCGAGCGCCCTGAGCGGCGCGTTCATGACGGCGGTAATCGTGGTTTCGGCATGGGCCGCGGTCAGGGAGCTGGCGCCAAGAAGGGCTGAGAGCAGCGCACCTTTGAGCAGCCCCGAAGAGGACTTCGGAAGAAACATGATGATCTCCTGTTGGACGTCGTGCTTTGGATTGTTGGGGATTGTCGACAATCACTCATCCAGCCTAAGGGCAGATCTTCCGCGCAGGCAAGCTTGTGTTCCGCAAAGCCCGTAATTTGCCCCGATCACGCGCTGGTTGCAGACTTTTGACGGAAAAATTCCGGAATGATATAAGAGGCTTACTATCCTAATGATGATTTTTTAATCGTCTGAAATTTATATGGATTTCGTCATTCGTGCAGAAAATTCCGTCTATAACGGGCAGCTATTGATCTCTAAAATCAGTGGCTTGGCGCAAGCACCGGCGCTTGGCCCATTCTGCAGGACGGAACGTATTCCTTCTCGTAAACGTCAAAAAAATTCAGCATTGATAATTGTCGACAATCCAGTAGCGTTGACCCGAAAGCAGGAGTTTTCACGGCGTCATCCGCCTGCGTGATCAAAGCCCGCCCAGATGTTCCGGCGGGATCCTCCTGTATCCCACGCCACTGGCGCATCCTCTCCCGACCGGACAGGCGGGACCGGCGCGCCGAACAGGAGACACCGCATGACCGACACTCTGGATAAGCCGCAGGTAATGAGCTGGGATGAATGGTTCGCCCATGACGGGCTGGGCCTTGCCGCGCGCATCAAGGCGGGCGAGATCACCGCCGAGGAGGTCGCATCGCAAGCCGCCCGTGCCATAAATGGTGTCAATTCCGAGATCTCGGGGGTGATCGAGGTCTTCGAGGATGCGGTCGCCGACAGCACCGTCAACGGGGCCAATCCACAGGGCGCCTTCGCGGGCCTGCCCTTCCTGATGAAGGACCTTGGCCCCACCGTGGCGGGCCGCCTGCAAGAACAGGGCTCGTTCTATCTGCAAGGCAACCGCCCGCAGAGTGATGCCTTCCTGACCACAAGGATCAAGGAGGCCGGTCTCAACATCATCGGACGCACCACAACGCCCGAATTCGGCTGCTGCAGCTCGGCCGAGAACCCCGCGATGTATGTCACCCGCAACCCGTGGGATACGGGCTTTACGAGCTGCGGCTCCTCGGCGGGCTCGTCGGTGATGGTGGGCGCGGGCGTGCTGCCGCTTGCGCATGGCACCGATGGCGGCGGCTCGATCCGTATCCCTGCGGGCTGCTGCGGGGCGATCGGGCTAAAATCCTCGCGCGGGACCTTCTCCATCGCGCCGGTCAATTCCGATTTCACCTCTGTCGTGTCGACCCAGGGCTGTATCTCGCGCACGGTGCGCGACACGGCGGCCTTTGTCGATAATTGCCGCGGCGGTGCGCCGGGCGAATTCATACCCTTCTGGCATCCCGAAAAGCCCTTCCTCGAGCAGATCAAGGCCGACCCGAAACCGCTGAAGATCGCCGTCTCGCATGAATGGGGTCCCTATGCGGCCACGCCCCATATTGCCGCCGAGCTGACCCGCGTGGCGGAATTTTTCGAGAGCCTCGGCCATCATGTGGAATTCGTCACGCCAGAGGTCAATTTCGAGAAAGCCTATGCCGCGCAGACCACCTGCTATATCTCGAATTTCGCGCAAGTGGTGAATAACCTGTTGCGGATGAAGGGCTTGGAGACGCCGCCCGAGGATCTCTTCGAGCCGATGAATATCCGCATCTGGGAACAGGGCAAGGATATCAGCTACACCACCCGCGCCGATATGCAGCTCGATTTCAACACCACCGCCCGTGCCTTTGGCGCGGTCTATCAGGACTGGGACATCCTGCTGACGCCCACCACCGCACGCGAGACCCCCGCGATCGGCACCACCGAATATCTGACGATCACCGAGACCCCCTCGGCGCTCGACTGGTTCCAGAACCTCTGGGGCTTCTTCGCCTATACGCCGCTCAACAATCTTTGCGGCACGCCGGGCATGTCGCTGCCGCTGGCCGCCCATGCCAATGGCCTGCCACTGGGGATGCAGATCCATGCCGCCATCGGCAATGACGGGCTGCTGCTGCAACTGGCGGCACAGGTCGAGCGCGCCATCGACGGCAAATGGAACCAAGGGCATCTGCCCAAGGTCCATGTGACCAAGCTCGGATAAGGCCCTGCCATGTGTGATACGATGCTGGTGCTGGGCTCCCTGACCCGAGACGGGCGCAGCTATTTTGCCAAGAACTCGGACCGCGAGCCGAACGAGGCGCAATATCTGACGAGGGTCGAGGCCGCGACCCATGCACCAGATGCCCGAGTGCGCGCGACCTATATCGACCTGCCGCAGGTGGGCCGCACCCATGCCTGCCTCGGCTCGCGCCCGTGGTGGATCTGGGGCTTCGAGCATGGAGTGAACGAGCACGGACTGACTATCGGCAACGAGGCGGTCTGGTCGCGCCTGCCTGCCGGTGCCGGCCCGAACCTGCTGGGGATGGATCTGTTACGCCTGACGCTCGAACGCGCCTGTGATGCCGATGAGGGGCTGGAGGTGCTGACCGGCCTGATCGAGGCGCATGGTCAGGGCGGGGCTGCCGCGCTGACCCGCGAGATGGTCTATCACAATGCCTTCCTTCTGGCCGATGGCCGCACCGGCTGGGTCGTGGAAAGCGCAGGCCGCCACTGGGTTGCCAAGCGGGTGACGGGGTGGGCCACCATCTCCAATGTCTATTCCATAGGGTCCGATTATGATCGGATCTCGGATCGGGCCGAAGCCTTTGCCACAGCGCAAGGCTGGCACGAGGCTGGCACGCCCTTTGACTGGGCGCGCGCCTATACCGATACCACCCGCGCCAATCTGCCCAGCTGCCGCGCGCGGCTGGCCATGTCACGCGCGAAAGTGGAGGGCCTGCCCAAAGGCGAGATCGGTCTGGGCGAGATGATCGAGGTTTTGCGCGATCATGGCGATGCCGCTGACTGGTCTCCGGGCGGCGATGGTCAGGCCTGTGTCTGCATGCACGGGGTAAGAGCTGATCTCGGCTCGGAGACCGCCGCCTCGATGATCGTGGCGCTGCCTGCGCAACCTGATGCCCCGCGCGAGATCTGGGCAAGCCTTGCCTCGCCTTGTCTGTCGGGCTTCATTCCGCTCTGGCTTGATTGCGACCTGCCGCATGACTGGACCCAACCCGAGGAGATCACCGATCCCGATCAATGGTGGGATATCGAGCGTCTGCAACGCCTGATCGAGCCCGATTACATCTCCCATGCCAGCGCCTTGCGCGCCCAGTTCAACGGTATGATCCACAAGGCGAGGGCCGAGCTGGCTCTGGCACAGAACGCCGATAGCGCCACGCGTAACGTCATCACCCAGCGCACCGCCCGCGCCTATCGGGAGATCGTCGATGCGGCACTGCAGGACCACGCCGACCGCCCGCAAAGCCCCGATGCGCGCGGGCCTTATCTGGCGGATCTCAACCGCGCGATCCCGCGCACCACCCGAAGCGTGCGCGAGGCACTCGCTTTGCACCCCTCCCATCCCTAACCCAGAACGGAGGCCCGTTTGCCCCCCGCCACCGACTCCCGCATCACCGAGCAACCGCAGATCGACCTCGGCGCGCTTTCCGCCGCCTGCACGCGGATCGAAGCTTCGAAGGCCGCCAAACTGGCGCAGGAGATCTGGGGGATCGAGGGCCAGCTGACGCGGCTCGATACCGAGAAGGATGACACTTTCGCGCTTATCTCCTCGGGCACCAAGCTGATCTTCAAGATCGCCAATCCTGCGGAAAGTGCGCAGGAGCTGGATCTTCAGGTGAAAACGCTACTGCATCTGAAGGCCCGTGCCCCCGATCTGCCGGTGCCGCAGGTGCTGCCCGCGCGTGATGGCCGTGCCTTGGTGGCACTGCCCGGCCCCGATGGGCCACGGCTTGCACGGATGATGAGCTATCTCGAGGGCGATGTGCTCGATACCCTCCCCCCCGTGGCCGCAGAGCAATACCGGATCGGCGAGATCAACGCGCGGCTGCGGTTGGCCATGGCCGATTTCCGCCACCCCTTTGCCGCCCGCCAGATCGCATGGGATGTGCGCCACCTGCCGGCGCTTGCGGGGCTCCTGGACCATGTGGACGACCCGTGCCAGCGCAAACCGCTCACCATGGCCTTCGACCAGATCACCGCGATGGCAGACCGGATCAACGCCCTGCCCCGCCAGATCCTGCATAATGATTTCAGCCGCTCCAATCTCCTTGTGGACCGCACCCGGGCGCAATCGCTGACCGGCATCATCGATTTCGGCGATGTGGTGGAAACAGCCGTGGCCATTGACCTCTCGACCGCGATGCTCAACCAGCTGCCGCGCGACGAGACAGAACTGGGCCATGAGGAGATGTTCACCGGCGCCACGCGGCTCTTCGAGGGCCATATCGCCCATGCGCCCCTCGGCCCCACCGAGCGCCAGCTGCTGCCGCATCTGGTCTTTGCCCGCGTGGTCACCCGCGCGCTGCTGACCCTCTGGCGGGCCAAGAAATTCCCCGAGAACCGCACCTATATCCTGCGCAATACCAATCAGGGCTGGGCCCAGCTCGACTGGTATCTGTGTCAGGACCCCGCCAAGCTCTCCACTCGCCTTCTGTAAAGCCACTCCAAGGACCTTCCCATGAATGTCGTCTCCCCCCAGCCCCCACAGATGCCCGCACAGACGGGCGGCAAAATGGTCAACGCTTTCGATCCAAACAGTCTCGACCATCTCGACCCCGCGCTCCGCCACGCGATCAAGCGGCGCTCGCGGCTGCTCGGCCCCGCCTACCGGCTCTTCTATCAGGAGCCGGTCGAGGTCTGCCGTGGTCAGGGCACGCGGCTCTGGGACAGTCAGGGGCGCGAATATCTCGACGCCTATAACAACGTGGTCTCGGTCGGCCATTGCCATCCGCATGTGGTGGAGGCGGTGCATCGCCAGATGTCCACGCTTTGCACACATACCCGCTACATACAGGAAGGCATCCTGACCTATGCCGAGGCGATGCTGCCCAGTTTCGGCGGGCGGATCGGGGCGGAAGGGCATATGATGTTCGCCTGCACGGGATCAGAGGCCAATGATCTGGCGCTGCGCATCGCCAAACACCATACGGGGCGGCGGGGGATCATCGTCACCGAAGAGGCCTATCACGGCAATTCGGAATTGACGGCGGGCTTCTCGCCCTCGCTGGGCGAGAATGCACCCTTGGGCACATGGGTGCGCCGCATCCCCGCCCCCGACAGCTACCGCCACGACCCCGCCACACTGGGCCGGATGATGGCCGAGGCGATCACCCGCGAGGCGCATCTTCTCAAACGCCATGGCGACGGGCTGGCGGCCTTTGTCGCCGATAGCCTGTTTTCCTCCGACGGCGTCTATGCCACCCCCGAGGTGCTCAAGCCGGTGATCGAGGCGGTCCATGCCGCGGGCGGGCTGTTCATTGCGGATGAGGTGCAATCGGGCTTTGGCCGCTCGGGCGAGGCGTTCTGGGGCTTCCAGCGCCACGGGATCGACCCCGATATCATCTCGATGGGCAAACCGATGGGCAACGGCTTCCCCGTGGCGGCCATTGCGGTGGCCCCCGAGGTGGTGGCCGAGTTTGGCCGTGATATGCGCTATTTCAATACGTTCGGCGGCAATGGCGTGGCCATGGCTGCGGCCAATGCCACCCGCGAGGTGCTGATTGGCGAGGGGCTGCAAGAGAATGCGCGCAAGATCGGCGCGGTGCTGCGCGAGGGGATCGCGGCTATGGCCAAGACCCATGACAGCATCGGGGATGTGCGCGGCGCAGGCCTCTATATCGGGGTGGAGATGGTCAGCGACCGCGCGGCAAAGACCCCCGATGCGACGAAAGCGGCGACCATCGTCAACGAGATGCGCAAACGCCGCGTGCTGATCTCGGCCACCGGCCCCGCGGCCAATGTGCTCAAGATCCGCCCGCCACTGGTCTTCTCGCAAGCCGATGCCGACTGGCTTCTGGACACGCTGGAAGAGGTTCTGGCCCTGTAACGGCTGCTCCTATGCGCAAGAAAGGTCCGGTTCGCGCGATCCGGACCTTTTGGCATTGACCCGCGCGAGAAAATATCGTGAACATCCGCCCAGACGGCAAGCAGCACCTCTTGAAAGCCGCCCCCCTCGGGCCACATCTAAGGCGCAGCCCCGATAGGTAGAGGTTCATGCCCCATAACAACACCAATCTTCCCACCGAACGCCCCGATGTGCTGACCAAGCCCAAGCTGGAAGGCGGGCGGCGTTTCGTGATGCATTCGGAATTCTCGCCCGCAGGCGACCAGCCAACGGCAATTGCCGAGCTGAGCCAGGGCGTGCGCGACGACGAGCGCGATCAGGTGCTTCTGGGGGCAACGGGGACCGGCAAGACCTTCACCATGGCCAAGATCATCGAGGAGACGCAGCGCCCCGCGATCATCCTTGCGCCCAACAAGACGCTGGCCGCCCAGCTTTACGGCGAGTTCAAGGGCTTCTTCCCAGAGAATGCCGTCGAGTATTTCGTATCCTATTACGATTACTACCAGCCCGAGGCCTATGTCGCCCGCTCGGACACCTATATCGAGAAGGAATCCCAGATCAACGAACAGATCGACCGGATGCGCCACTCGGCCACCCGCGCCCTTCTGGAGCGGGACGATGTGATCATCGTGGCCTCGGTCTCGTGCATCTACGGTATCGGTTCGGTCGAGACCTATTCGGCCATGACCCAGGATCTGAAGGTGGGCGAGCTTTACGAGCAGCGCAAGTTTCTGGCCGATCTGGTAGCACAGCAATACAAGCGTCTCGACGCGGCCTTCGTGCGCGGATCGTTCCGCGTGAAGGGGGATACGGTGGATCTCTGGCCGGCCCACTTGGAAGACCGTGCATGGCGGTTCTCCTTCTTTGGCGAGGAGCTGGAAGCGATTACCGAATTCGATCCGCTGACCGGTGCCAAAGCCGACAGTTTCGAGCAGATCAGGATCTATGCCAACAGCCACTATGTGACGCCCCGGCCCACCCTCAATCAGGCCACCAAAGGCATCCGCAAGGAGCTGGGGCTCCGGCTCAAGCAGCTCAATGACGAGGGCAAGCTCCTCGAGGCCCAACGGCTGGAGCAGCGCACCAATTTCGACCTCGAGATGCTCGAGGCCACAGGCGTGTGCAACGGGATCGAGAACTATTCGCGCTATCTCACGGGCCGTGCACCGGGCGAGCCGCCGCCCACGCTGTTCGAGTTCATCCCCGATAATGCCATCGTGTTTGCCGATGAATCCCACGTCACTGTGCCGCAGATCGGCGGCATGTATCGCGGCGACTACCGGCGCAAGTTTACACTGGCCGAACACGGGTTCCGCCTGCCATCCTGCATGGATAACCGCCCCCTCAAATTCGAGGAATGGGACGCGATGCGTCCGCAGTCGATCTTCGTCTCGGCCACGCCCTCGAAATGGGAGATGGAGCAGACCGGCGGGATCTTTGCCGAACAGGTGATCCGCCCCACCGGCCTTCTGGATCCGGTGATCGAGATCCGGCCCGTCGACACCCAGGTCGATGATGTGCTTGACGAGATCCGCAAGGTTTCGGCCAAGGGGTTGCGCACGCTGGTCACCACGCTGACCAAACGCATGGCCGAGGATCTGACCGAATATCTTCATGAACAGGGCGTGCGGGTGCGCTATATGCATAGCGATATCGACACGATCGAGCGGATCGAGATCCTGCGCGATCTGCGGCTCGGGGCGTTCGACGTGCTGATCGGCATCAACCTCCTGCGCGAGGGACTCGATATCCCCGAATGCGGGTTGGTCGCGATCCTCGATGCCGACAAGGAAGGCTTCCTGCGTTCGACCACCTCGCTGATCCAGACCATCGGGCGCGCCGCGCGAAACTCCGATGGCCGCGTTATCATGTATGCCGACAAGATCACCGGCTCCATGCAGGCCGCTATGGACGAGACCGAGCGCCGCCGTGCCAAACAGATCGCCTATAACGAGGCGCATGGCATCACGCCGCAGACCGTGCGCAAGAATGTCGAGGATGTGCTGGCGGGGCTCTATCAGGGCGATACCGACATGTCGCGCGTTACCGCCAAGGTCGACAAGGTCAAGCCGGGTGCCAACCTGCAGGCGCATCTCGACAGTCTGCGCATCGAGATGCGCAAGGCCGCCGAGAACCTCGAATTCGAGGAAGCTGCCCGCCTGCGCGACGAGGTCAAGCGGCTGGAGGCTGTGGAGCTTGCCGTCTCGGATGATCCGATGGCACGGCAATCGGCGGTGGAGGAAGCCTCCGATGCCGCCACCAATGCCCGTGGCCGTTCGACCGCCGGTCGCCCCGGCCAGCGCGGCGGCAATGTGCAGCGTCGCAAGAAGCGCTGAGCCCGCAGCCACACGGCGGCTAGCGCCGGCCCGCCACCGCCGGCCCGCATCCGCCGCGCATCCGGTTAGGCCGGTGGATTTCGCGGGGCCCTCTCTGGAGTGGCGCGCATCAGTGCTTATATAACCACAATGAGCATAACTCCGATCACTGGCCCCATTCTCTTTCTGGACGAGATCACCGAGACCTCGTGCAAGATCGCGGCCCTCTTCATCGCGCCCGAGGGCGTTACCGTCCCCGATATCTATGTCGGAGACACCGCCATAAAGGCGACGCCCTTGGCGCATTTCGCCAAGGCGGTGGTCTGGCGGGCGCGGTTCGGCCTGCCTTTGGGAAGCCGAACCGGCTATGAGTGGAACGGCACCCGATATCCCGTCTCATGCGAGTATTCGGATGCGCCCCGCATCGGTTATGTGTCCTGCAATGGCGAAGAGATCGGCGATCTGCTGCGGGAAGGCTCCGAACGCAATGCCATGTGGGCCCGTCTGCGGGAGGATCATCGTGCACGCCCCTTCGTGCTTTTGCTGCATGGCGGCGATCAGGTCTACGCGGACGAGGTTACCGATGGCCATGCCCTGACCGAGCGCTGGCCGGAGGAGGTGCCCGAAGATCCGTCAGAACCCGAGCTGGCGGGCCTGCGGGACCATCTTAAAGAGGCGTTCTTCGAACGCTATTCCACGCTCTATGCCGCGCCGGAATTCGCCTGGATCGCGGCCCGCGTGCCCTCTCTCATGCAATGGGATGACCACGATATCTGCGACGGCTGGGGCTCGCTTCCTGCGGCCAAAACACATTCGGCAATTGGCCAGACACTGTTCTCGGCCGCCCGCGAGAGCTTCCTGATCTTCCAGCAGGCTGCCGCGGACGGCGATCTGCCGCGCCGCTTTAGCGACCCCCTCGGGCAGCATCTCGGCTGGCGCGTCGAGACCAAAGGACTACGCATCATCGCACCGGATTTGCGCTCCGAGCGCAGCCGCCGCGCGATCATGGGGCAAGGCGGCTGGGCCATGATGGAGGAGGAAGCCGCCCGCAAGATGCGCGGGCACACGTTCCTGATGTCGAGCGTCCCGCTTCTGGGGCCGAGGCTTTCGGTCCTCGAGGCGCTGATGGTTCTGACGCCCAGCATGCAGAAATACGAGGATGATCTGCGCGACCAGTGGCAGAGCCGCGCCCATCGCGCCGAGTGGCAGCGGATGCTCCGGCTCGCGCGGTCGATGGTGCTCGAGGACGGGCATCGCCTGACGGTGCTTTCAGGCGAGATCCATCTGGCCACGAGAGGCCGCATCGATTTCGCGGCGGGGAGATCACTGCAACAATTGGTGGCCTCGGGGATCGCCCATCGCGCCCCGCCCCGCGCCTGGGCCAACCTGCTGGGTGCGCTCGCATGGCTGGGCGAGGCCCCGCTGGAGGGCCACCCGATCCGCATAACGCCACCGCCCGGACAGGCGCGCCGCTATGTCGCACAGCGGAACTATCTTCGGCTGGAGGGGCGGGAGAAGACGTGGTCTGCCTCGTGGGAATTCGAGGAGAGCGGCCCAACCGAGCCTCTGGCGCTCTGATCCGTCCGGCAGGGCCGGAAGGCTTGCCCCCCCGCAGGCGGTTTGCTGCTCTGCCCATATCTCGCCGACCGGCAGCGCCAACCGGTCCGCTCCCTCCAAAAGGCCGCTGCTGCCTCTCCGCTTATCACTCGGGCTTTCGGCTTATACCGAAAGACGCACACCGCTCTCACGAACGATGTATGGCGCGCTATCGATAAGCTGACTTGAGGCAAATCAAGCGTTGCGGCCTGTCATGACCGCCCGAGCCGTCATCCGGCCAACCCGGACGCGCTGCCGGAAGAGGCACCACCGGGAGCCCGATGAAGGGCCAGCCCTCCATCGGTCGCATCGCGGGTTTTCACGTCAGCTCGGCACGATCCGTCTGCGCGCGACATAGGCCACGAGTTCGACCGCCACGAGCACCAGCATCGACAGCCCCACCAGCGGAAAGAAGATCCCAGCAGCAAGCGCCATCACCAGCAGCACGCGCGGGATGCGCCCGTCATCCGGCAAAGCGGGCACACCGAGCCCACCGACCGGACGGCGTTTCCACCACATGACTGCGCCCGAAAGACACAGCCCGATCATCGCAAGACAGGCGAGCGCCAGCACGATCTGGTTGGCCAGCCCCCATTCCTGCCCCATATGCACGCTGATCCCCCATTCGGCCCAACGCCCCAGCCCCCCGAGATCCGCGAAACCGGCATCATAGAGCACAGCGCCCGAATACTGGTCGAGATGGATCACCCGCTCGTCCTGGATGGTATCGGGATAGACCGAGGCCGAAAAGACACCTGTCGGTCCTTCCGGCATCGAGAGCGAATAGCCCGGCACGAGCCCGAGCGCCTCGACCTCGGCCACCACCTGATCAAGGCGCATCGGCACGCCACTGGGTCCCTGCGCCGCCACTCCGGTATGGTGGCCCGCATGGGCACCCGTTGCCTCGGGCAGCGGTGATTGCGGGATCGGCTGGCGCTCCATGATCCAGGGCGCGCGCTCGACAGCCTCTCCGGTAGGGACGCTCGAGCGGGGCAGATCGGACCAATAGCCATCAGGCATGCCCAGCCCGAGGGCATAGGCGAACGTGTAGAACTTGCCGCCCCAGACGCCCGACCAGGGCAGGCCGGTCAGTGCCAGAAACACAATGAAGATACCGGTATAGATCCCCGTCACCGCGTGCAGATCCCGCCACCACGGACGGCCACGGCGGGCCCTGATCCGCACGGTCCCCACATGTTTGCGCCCGCGCGGCAGCCAGAGATAGACGCCCGACCCCACCAGCAGGATCATCCAGCCTGCCGCCGCCTCGATCAGCCGGTTCCCGAACCAGCCGACATAGTCGAGCGAATGCAGCCTGCGCACGAGCGACATTACGGGGCTGCCGGAGGCGCCCCCGTCCCAGAGCGTGCCCAGCACGGCCCCGTCATGGGGGTTGACATAGATCGTGTCGCGCAGCCCGTCCGCGCCCATTATATCCACCTCGGCGCTACGGTCGGCGGCAGGGGCAGGCGCATAGGCCTTGAGCGTGCCCGGATGGGCATCGAGCGCCGCCGCCACGATCCGCGAGGGCGACAGTGCATCTTCGGCCGGTGCCACAAAGCGCAGCTTGTGATAGGCCGCGTTGTTGATCTCGTCCTTGAAGAGATAGATCCCGCCCGTCACCGCGAGGATCAGCACGAAGGGCAGGACGACGAGCCCCGCGACGAAATGCCAGCGCCACACGGCGCGATAGAGTGCGGAGCTACCCGCACGCGAAGAGAGTTCGGTCATCTGGAATATCCATAGAGTCCGCCGGACGCCACGACCGGGCAGTCCTGTTCTGCGGACATGCAAAAGGGCACCCCGCACGGGCCGCGCGGGGGAGAGACATCTGATCAGTCAGACGCTCCCAGGGGGTGCCCTGATGCCATGGGCGGACCTCTGTGCCGAACCGGTCCCGCGCAGTCCCTCACCCGCCCGCCACCTGTCCTGCGCCACGAACCGGCCTTCGACCGTTACGAATTCGGGGCGCGGAGCATCGGGCAAACTGTGGCAGAACGGGCAGTGATATCCCGCCCCATGCGGGGTCTCGCCGCAGATGCCGCCCGCGAGCGGATCGTGGAGAAGCGCATGGGCCTCCCGCGCGAGACTGTCTTGCGTGGGCGCCATCATTGCCGCCGAAAGAACGCTCGCCCATGCAAGGCACAGGCCAAGGATCAGCGCGGCGAATGTCGGCATACGAACGGTCATGTCCCCCTCTGCCACGGTTTTATTCACATGAAAAGCATTACTCCGCTTCAAATGCGTGCCGCTACGACGACGCACAGGTGACGACCTCGTGCACAAGCCTGAAGATCGGTGGCAGACCGCCTTCGGGCGCCCCGCCAACGGCGCACCGCAGTGCCTGAGGCAGCAGCGGCTAGAATGTCCTTCTCTTCGGGGGAGGCGACAAGCGGGCGCGGCAACAAGACCTGAACGATGAAACATGCCTTACTGGCGTTGCGCCGCGCGAATGGAGCGGCTCGAGCCGTTCTTTCCGAAGAACCGCCGAAAGGCCCGCACCGCTGATCGACGCGCCCTAGCGGCACAATCTTCCTCAACCACGATGGTGTGCGATGGTGCGGATCGAGCCGCCATTGATGATAAGGCAGGCCCCACAACAGCATCGCATTGTGCCAAGGTGGGTCTGGTTACAGCCATCCGGGAGGCGCCATCCATGGGACGGCCTATTATGATCGGCATCGATCTGGCCAGGAATGTCTTTCAGGTCCGCGGCCTCGATGCGAAGGGCAAGGTTCTCTGTCGCCGCCAACTGCGGCGCACATAATTGCCGCTTTGCTTCTCGCGCTTGGAGCCGTGTCTCGTCGGGATGGAAGCCTGTGGTAGGGCGCATCATCTGGGGGCGGGAAATTGCTGACCCAAGGACATGAGGTCCGGCTCATACCACCGGCTTACGTGAAGCCCTACGCGAAGAAAGGAAAGACGGATGCGGTCGATGCCGAAGCAATATGCGAAGCGGTGACGCGTCCGACCATGCGCTTCGTTCCGGTGACGCGCTGGCGCGGCGGTTGGCGACGCTACCTGGGCCAAGCCCTATCTCGTCCGGTGCATTTGCCGCAACGACGCCCGACATGAGCGCATTCGGGAGCGAAAGCCTCTGATGCAGGACCTGACTGGCTGGACAAAATGCTTGAGCGCAAACCGGTAAAGGTGGTCGCGATCCGCGCTGGCCAACCGCATGGCCCGGACGATCCGGGCGCTGATCCGAAACGGCGAGAACTATCCGGCCGCGCAGGCATAAAACAGAGAACCGTCGTCGGCGTCAGGTCGGCAGGCTCAGAGACGGTGAGGCGCAATGTGAGGTGATGGCACAGGGAAGGTGATACGCCTCCGTTCGGCGGCATGCTCGAACACATGGCGTATCCCCACCTCACCCCAGTTCGGACCGAGACGTTTTTGAACGCGTACCATTGATCGGGAGCCGTCCGCCGGCTGACTTCATCAAGACGGGCAGCCACAATGCAGCAGATTGACGCCGTATACCTGGCCGCGACCGACCAGACTGCCACAAAGCTCTAGCCAAGGGGCCATCCATACAAGGTCCGAGGCCGGTCCGAACACAAGACGGGCCGGATTGAAAGCAGTAGGCCAATGCCAAGCGTTCGAGAAAGCCTGCGCAAGTATTTCAGAATACACCGCACGGCATAGAGCCCGAAGGTCAAGACGGGGCCGCGCATGCCAGATCGGCGCTGTGATGCCCGATGAATCTGGAACTCACGTTACGGGGAAGCCCGCCACGGAACAGGCGTCGCCATTCCGTGACAAAAGATCAGGCTCCTCGACGGCTCGCCCTGTCCGGACGGCCCGTATCAACCCGCCGAGACAGCTGTCGTCCCTGCCGCTTATGCAGGTGTCGGGGCGTCCGGATGGATGAGCCCCGCGGACCGCAAATCGCTCCAGAAGGCTGGCGGAATCGGCGTATCCATAGCCACCAGATCGTTGATCGCCTCATCGGGACGCGCCATCCCGACGACCACGGCCTGCGCCACATCGGGCGCATGGGCAAACTGGAGAGCTGCCGCCAGAAGATCGATCCCGTGATCATAGCCAATTTCGGCGAGACGGCGGCGCTTGTCGAGCCGCTCCTTCGCGATCACGCCGCTTTCGGGGCCATAATGATAGCGATGGACCCCCGCCAAGAAGCCCGCATTCAGTGCCGAGCCGATAACGAAGCTATTGCCTCGCTCGCGCGCCTTGGGAAACACCGTCTCGACCGGATAGTCATGCTCGATCAAGGAATACTGGCTCGCCATCAGATGCAGATCGGGGTCGCTATCCTCCATTGCTTTCAGGATCGGTTCGGGGCTGTTGACCCCCATGCCCCAGGCCTTGATCACGCCCTGATCACGCAGGTCACATAGTGTGGCGAAACATCCCTCCACCGCTTCGGGCCAAAGCTCGAGCCACGGTTTAGGCAGGGCGGACTCGTTGTCGGGAGAGAGATCATGCACGAAAACCACATCGATACAGTCAAGCCCCGTGCGCTGGAGCGTATCCTCGATCGAACGCAGCGTCCCGTCACGGCTGTAGTCGTAGATCTCGATATTGGGCGACGGCGAGTAGGGCATCAGAGTCTGGTTGCGATATGCCGGACCCGCCTTCAACAGCCGTCCCACCTTGGAACTAAGCACAAAACTGTCGCGCGGCTGATGATGCAGGAACTGACCATAGCGTCGTTCCGCGACACCCAGACCGTAATGCGGCGCGACATCGAAATAGCGGATACCGGCTTCCCACGCCGTGCTCAGCGTGTCTGCCGCCTGCCGGTCGGTCGTGACGCGGAACTCGTTTCCAATGGGCACACCGCCCATACCGATGCGATGCGGGAGAGTATATCTTTGGGTCAAGAGAGCACCTGTTCTGTTACATGCCAATGCAACGATGCCCATAAAACGAAGTTCCACCCGCGGCGCCCGCTCGGGGAAAACATGTCAGGATGCAACGGAAAGAGGCTCAAGCCCGAAACTCGTGACGTCGTGGCCCGCAGCAGATCACAGCGCCGCCCAAGTTCTCGGGGGGCTGTGACCAAAGGCGGCCTGCCCTACCCGCAGGATGTGGTCCGTCATGGGCCGGCTTTATTCCGGGACGCGATTACTCGAGGGTCTGCCGGCTCGAGCGCAAAACGTAGCGGGTGCCTTCGGGCGCGTAGGTTACGCTTGCCTTGCCGATGAAACTCGCCGGAACGATGCGTTCGAGAAGTTTCGAACCGAAGCCTGATCGCTCTGGAGCCGCCACGGGCGGACCATCGCGCTCGCCCCATGCAAACACGAACTCTTCGCCCTCGATGCCCCAATCGACAGAAACCTTTCCGTTCTCGACCGAGAGTGCCCCATATTTCATGGCATTGGTGATCAGCTCATTGACCGCCAGCGACAGCGCAGTGGCCTGACGGCTGCCGATGACGACCGGAGGGCCGCTCATGACCAGAGCATCGGCAGTCACCACACGACCGTCGCAGATGCGTTTCACCAGCGCCTCGACGGTGGTCGCATTTTTGGCCCCATGCGCCAAAAGACTCTGCGCCTCGCTCAGCGCCGCCAGCCGCTCGCAGAAGGCGCGCGACATCGCCTCGATCTCGGGGCTGCCGCGCAAGCTGTGGCGGGCCATACTACTTATAATGGTGATCATATTGCGCATGCGGTGGCCAAGCTCGGCATTGGCGACCTCGGCTTGTGCCATCGCATCAACGGATTTCGAGGTCTCGACAACCGTATCCAGCATACCCAGCACCTGTCCGTTCTCGGCGCGGATCGGGCTATAGCAGAAGGTGAAATGCGCGTCCTCGGGATACCCGTTGCGTTCGATCCGCAGCTTGAAATCCTCGATGAACGTCGCCTCGCCCGCCATCGCGCGTTCCCAGATCGGCCCGATCTCGGCCCAGGCTTCCGACCATATCTCGTGAAACCCCCGCCCGATGCCCAGCCCCTTCTCGCCGAGGATCGGCGTGAAAGCGGAATTGTGAATGGTTATCCTCTCCGGCCCCCAGACGATCGCTTTGGGGAAATTCGATGCGAGCATCATGGATACGGCGGTGCGCAATTCGGGCTGCCATTGATGTATCGGTCCCAAAGGGGTCGATGTCCAGTCGAACGCAGCAATGACATCCGACATGGGATCGTCAGGTTGCAGAAATTGTGCCCTTGGATACATTGCGATGAACCTGCTCCTTTTACACCGTCGGACAATTACAGGGATCAGGGGACGATACAATCGCTGATCCGATCTTGCGGATAGTTTCCGGCAGAAAATAGGTCCGCTTAACTTACGGTCAATTGAAGGGCTCGAGAAGCTCCGGCCCGTCCGCCTCCAGCGCGAAGGGCGCGACCGGACGGTACCGGAAGCGGGGCGCCGCCCCAAGATCCGGATCACCAGCGCCCGAAAGCCAGAGCTCGCGCTCTCTGGCATCAAGCATCAACGGCATCCGGTGATGGATGGGCGCCATTGCGGCATTGGCCGCGCGGGTCATGACGGTGCAGGTCAGAAGATCGCCCCAGCGGCTCGCGAGCCCCGCTAGGTAGAAATTCTCCTCATTACCGGAGGGCAGGACAACAGTCGGCCGTCGCGCCCCTTTGGGCCCGCTCCATTCGTAGAACCCGCCCACGGGGATCAGACAGCGGCCATGGCGCCAGACCTGCCGGAAGCTCGGCTTGTCCCGCGCCTCCTCGATCCGCGCATTGAAAGTCGTGGCTTTCCAGTCCTCCAAGACACCCCTGTGCCACGAAGGCACCAGCCACCACCGCGCCTGCATCGCCACAAGCGGGTCTTTCCCCAAAATCACAACGTCCTGCGTCGGCTTGACGTTGTAGCGACGCTGGATCGGGTCGATCTTGAGCTGGGTGAAATCGGCTTCCGTATTACGGAGATTGGGGTCGATGATCCGTCCGCACATGGGCGTCACCCCGCCTCCTGAGCGGTTGCCGGCTTGCCCTTGGACTGTCTCCGGCAGCGCTCCGAGCAATAGAGCACATGCTCCCAGTCACGCTCCCATTTCTTCCGCCAGACAAAGGGGCGCTGGCAGACAGGGCAGATCTTGCTCGGCAGATCCGTCTTTTTCTTCATCCGCATATGCGCGCCCTCAGATCGAACCTGAGTCAGACATAGCGCGGCCGTGTAGAAATCCATCTCCCACCCGTTTGGTCTTTTGCACCTTATGCGTCTTTCCCTGATCTTTCCGCCCTCACCTCCCGAGCGATGGAGATGTCCCGCAAGGAAAGCAGCACATATCATCCGAACCGAGACTGCATCTCGATCACGGCAACCACACAGCCGGCTCCGCCACAGCGAAATCAACTTCTGGCACCAGAACAGATCGAAACCCGGATGGGAAGCGCAGACAATCTTCTGTCAGGATACGTTCGGGCCTGATGTGTTTTCGGCTCTTTTCAGGAGCTTGCAGGCGCTTTTGTTTTTTTGTCCAAATTCTAAAACTTGCTCTTGTATGTCCGTTAGTTGGTCGGCTATACGGGTCGACGGAGACGTGGCCGAGTGGTCGAAGGCGCTCCCCTGCTAAGGGAGTATACCGGGAACGGTATCGAGGGTTCGAATCCCTTCGTCTCCGCCACATACCATTTTGATTAAATGGCCTTGGGGCGCCCACCTATGTACAAGTCATAGGGCTTGCACACTCCGTGGCGACAGTATGTCCGATGCTCGGCATCCCCATACGAGCTGACTTCATATCCACCGCCCGATTATGCGCCCGATAGAGAAGGATGACATGCTGGCCCCTGCACAAACCTGAAGTGAGGCCGCTTATCGTGATCCCGACCCTTGCTCCGGAGCGGGGCCCCTCTGCCGCGAGCGAACCCGAAACATATCCATACCTGATTTCCCGCCCTCTCCCCAAGAGCGGCTACCTGCCTGGACGGGAGGGCGAAAAGCTATGGCAGAGAACGGATATCATACACGGCTGTATTAATTACGCTTCCGATGTATTTTTATTTCCGATGTAGAATTTATCAAACGCGCTTCCTTCCCCTATCTCTCCGGGTATCCGCCCGCCTTGCCGCGGGCTTCCAATCTATTCGGAGTTACTCATGCCTATCGGAGTCTGGGCTCTTACGGCTGCGGCGCTGGCTATCGGGATGGCGGAATTCGTCATTGTCGGGATCCTGCCGCAGATCGCCCGCGATACAGATGTCAGCCTTGCCACCGCAGGTCTGACCGTCAGCATCTATGCCCTTGCCGTGGCGGTTGCAGCACCGCTGCTGACCGCCCTGACGGGGCGGTTCGACCGCAAGAAGCTGGTGCTTGGCCTTATGGGGCTGTTCATCATCGCCAATACGCTCTCGGCCCTTGCGCCGAGCTTTAACATGCTCCTTCTGGGCCGCATCCTTTCGGGTGTCGTACAGGGGGTGTTCTATTCGGTGGCCACTGTGGTTGCCGCCCAGCTGGTGCCCAAGGAAAAAGCCGGGCAGGCGATTGCCACCATGTTCACCGGCATTACGCTCGCGCTGATCTCGGGGGTGCCGCTGGGCACGTTCATCGCCAATTTCTTCGGCTGGCGCGCGACCTTCATCGCGGTGACCGCCATCGGGGTCATCTCGATCCTCGCCCTGGCGCGCCTTTTGCCGAATAATATCGAGCGTCCGGCACCTGCCTCGTTCCTTGAACAGATGTCGGTGGTGCTCAAGCCGCGCTTGGCGCTTCTCTTCGCGATCACACTGGTGGGTTATGGCGGCTCGTTCGTGGCCTTCACCTATCTTTCGCCGATCCTCGAGACATTTACCGGCATGACGCCCAATGGGATCGGCACGCTCCTGTTCTTCTACGGGGTGGCCGTGGCGATCGGTAACCTGATCTGTGCGCGCCTTGCCGACAGGACCGGCGCGATGCCGGTTCTTCTGGGGATCTATGGCGTGATGGCCGTGGCGCTGTTGCTTCTGATCCCGTTCTCGGGCAGCCTCTGGACAATGGTGCCTCTGGTGATGGTCTGGGGGATCGTGGCGTTCGGGTCGGTCTCCATCCTGCAGCTCTACGCCGTCAATCAGGCCAGCATGATCGCGCCGCGTGCGGTCAATGCGACCTCGAGCATGAATATCTCGGCCTTCAATCTCGGGATTGCCCTCGGTGCGGGGGGCGGCGGCTGGGTTGTCGACCATCTGGGGCTCGGCATGACGGGGCCGGTTGCGGGCATCGTGGTGCTGGTAGGGCTCGCGCTGGCTGTTGTCAGCGCAGGGATCGACCGCCGCCATTGTGCCAGCCTGCGCGCAGGAAATGGCGGGGAGTGCCCCGAAGCCGCCTGAATGCCCGAAGACGAATAATAAAACGGGAGGCGGTCAGATGACCGCCTCTTCCAGTGCCAGATCGCGGATCACCTGCAACAGCGCCGAAGGGTCATCCTTGCGCCATGCCAGAGCCACGCAAAGCGAGGGAGCCGGATCTTCCAGATCGACGATCCGCATATCATCGCTTGCCGCACAATCGATGCGGTTGGTCACAAAACTGACCCCCATGCCCGCTTCCACCAGACACAGGCAGCTGCGGCCCTCGGTGCAGTCCTTGACCTTGGGCCGGAAGCCCGCGACCGAACAGGCACGGATGATCTCGTCATGCACTCCGGGGTTCTGCGCGCGCGGCGGAATGATGAAGGTCTCGCCCGCAAAGGCCGAAAGCGGCAGCGGCGCATTGCCAAGCGTTTTCAGATGGGGATGGCTCTTGGGAACAGCCAGACGCATCTGCTCGGTATGGATCTCCTGCACCTCCAGCGCCGGATCAGCGGCGGGCAGCAGCAGGAAGGCCGCGTCGATCTCGGCAGCCAGAAGCTGTCTGACCTGCGCATCGCTGGGCATCTCGTGGATCTGGAGGTCGATCTCGGGATGGCGCGCGCGGAAGCCGCGCATCACCGCAGGAAACACCGTCTGCATCGCCAGGGGCGTCACGCCGATGGCAAAGCGTCCGCTTTCCTCGGCAATCGCATGGCGGACCGAGCGCTGCACCTGATCGAGATGGGCCAAGAGCCCGTCCGCCTCACGCCTGAGCACAACCCCCGCCGCCGTCAGCGCCACACGCCGCGTGGTGCGCTCGAAGAGCTTCACCCCCAGCCTGTGCTCCAGCTGGGCCACGGTCTTCGTGACCACCGGCTGGCTCATATTCAGCATCTCCGCGGCACGGTTGAAATTGAGCGTCTCGGCCACCCGCAGAAAACAGCGCAGTTCCTTGATTTCCATTCGATACTCCATTTATTTCTATTTAGAATATATAATGATGCCGAATAAGAAATTAAACTCCCGCATTAAAAGCATATATGCTGAAAACAACCGAGAATGCAAGTAAAGGGGCACACTAGGAATGCACCGAAAGCTTACCACCTCAGGGTCGATGCCCGGGAGGGCATCGATCCATATGGCCCATGCAGGGCTGCCAGGCGGCGCCACATGCGGACCGCCATCCGATGCGGCGTCCCATTAAGGCGTCCCACCCGTTTGTCACACATCAGAAGGAGACAGAAATGTCGAAGGATGTAACCAGCCTCAATATCGCTAATTTTGCCGAGTTCATGGACACCCCCGGCCGTGTGAAAGTCCTGCGCTTCTGGGCCACATGGTGCCGCCCCTGTATCGCACTCGAGCCGGTCTTTAACGAGGTCGCCGCCGAGATGAAGGACAGCGCCGGCTTCGCCGAGATCGATATCGACAAAGCGCCCGAGATCGCAGGCACCTTCGGCATCCGCTCGGTGCCGACCGTCGTGATCATGAAGGACGGTCAGCCCGTCGATATGGTTGTCGGGCTGAACCCCAAAGCAAAATATGTCAAGGCCGTGAACGCGGCCTGAATACCCAACCCGCATATAGATAAGGAAATAGACCATGAGCGACATCACCCTGAGCGCCACCTGGCAAGGCGGCTTTGACGGCGAAGGTAAGATCACCGGCAAGAACCTCGAAGCGGGCATCGGCATCCCGACCGAATACGGCGGTTCGGGCGCGGGCACCGATCCCAAGACGCTGTTCACCTCGTCCACGCAGGCCTGTTTCACCCTGACCCTGCGTGCAATCACCGCCAAGCAGAACATCCCCGTCCAGACCCTTGCGGTTGACACGCAAGCCAAGGCATCGGGCGAGGAATTCGCGATCCATCACACTGCCAAGCTGGTTCTGAGCGCCAATGCGACCGAGGATGACCGCAGCGCAGCGGAAGCCGCGATCGCCCGTGCCGACAAGGTCTGCATGATCGGCAATCTGGCCAAGAAGGCGGGTGTCACCATTGACGTTACGCCCGAGATCACCGTCGAAGCGACGGCCTGACAGCGTGGGGGCGAATGCCCCCACATCCAGCAAGAGGGCTGCGTGATGGCCAAAGTCGAAATCTACACCACTCCCTATTGCGGCTATTGCTCGCGGGCGAAGTCAATCCTGAAGAGCAGGAAGGTCGCCTATACCGAGATTGATGCGGTTTCCCGCAGCAAACGGCAGAAGATGATCTCGCGCGCAGGCGGTGCGCATACCGTGCCGCAGATCTTCATCAACGGCATCCATATCGGCGGCTGTTCGGAGCTGATGACTCTCGAGCGCAATGGCAAGCTGACCCAGTTGCTCAAACTGGAGTAATCGGCCTCTTCCGCTTTGGCAGAGGGTCGGGTTTCCCAGTAGATCGGGCGGGCATGTCTATCGCCTGTTCCAGAGGCCATAGCACCAGAGAACGTGCGACAGAAACAATCTTTTCCCGCAGCCCCGACCGGGCATATGGTCCGAAGACGCGCACCGGCCAGACCCTGACGGCACCGTTATACGTCCGTCAGGGTCGGCGGTCGCGCCTCAGGCCCGGACCGGAATGACGATCCGGCCGCGCACCCCGCCATCGAGGAACTTCGAGGCCGTGGCAATCACCTCCTCAAAAGGAAGCTCGGTGGTCATCTCCTCGAGCTTGCCCAGATCGAGATCCTGGGCCAACCCCGCCCATGCCGCAAGACGGCGGGCTTTGGGGCACATCACGCTATCGACCCCCGCAAGTGTCACACCACGCAGGATGAAGGGGGCGACAGATGCCGGCAGATCCATGCCCGCCGCCAGCCCGCAAGCCGCCACCACCCCGCCGTAGTTGATCATCGACAGCATATTGGCCAGCACCGTACTGCCTGCAACATCGATACCCCCAGCCCAACGTTCCTGTCCCAAAGGCCGCGGCTTGCCCGTCAGCTCCGCACGGTCGATCACCCTGCTTGCCCCGAGACCGCGCAAATATCCGGCCTCCGAGGCACGGCCCGTCACTGCCGCGACCTCGAACCCCTTCGCCGCCAGAAGCGCGGTTGCCACGCTACCGACCCCGCCGGCCGCCCCGCTGACCACTACCTCGCCCTGCGCGGGCGTCAGACCATGACGTTCCAGCGCCTGCACACAAAGCATGGCCGTGTAGCCCGCCGTGCCGATGGCCGCCGCCTGACGCAGATCGAGCCCCTCGGGCAAGGGCACCAGCCAGTCCCCGCTGACCTGTGCGCGTTCGGCCAGACCGCCCCAGTGTTTCTCGCCCACACCCCAGCCATTCAGGATCACGCGGTCGCCCGGCTTGAAACCGGCATGTCCGCTTTGCACGACGGTGCCTGTAAAATCGATGCCGGGCACCATCGGGAAGCGGCGCACGACCGGTGCCGTGCCGGTAATCGCCAAGGCATCCTTATAGTTCAGCGTCGTATAGGCGACTTCGACCAGCACATCTCCTTCGGGAAGCTGCGCGTCGGCGATCTGCGTCAGCGAGACGGACTGACCGTCACCGGATTTGTCGATGACTATGGCTTTCATTATTTTATCCTTTGGTGAAACACGGCGGAGCGCCGCCAAGCATGTGAAGGAAGGTATCGGTAAAATTGCGTAGGGGATCAGGACGCAATTCGAGTTTGGCGCGCAGCACCGCCCCTTCCCAACCGATCCAGAACATCTCGGCCAGAGCCTGCGGGTCATGCCCGTCGGCCAGTTCACCCGCACTCTGCGCCTCGGCAAAAAGTGTCGCCGTGCGCGCCTGCCAGCGTTCCAGCACCGCCACGAGAGCGCCTCTGAACATATCCGGCAATGCGCCCATCTCCTGTCCGAGATTTCCCACAAGGCACCCGCGCCGAAATCCGTGGCGGGCCATCCCCTCTTCGGCCAGCTCGGCAAATACCCTGATCCGTTCGAGCGGCGAGCTGTTCGCACAGGCAAAAGCGCGCTCCAGCAGCGTGACGAAATAGGCGTCATAGGCCGCGATCAGTGCTAGACCGAAATCGGCCTTACTACCGAAATAGTGGTAGAAACTGCCTTTCGTCACCTTTGCGGCCTGCAGGATCTCGTCGACCCCGACTGCAGAATAGCCTCTTTCGGTCAGATGCTCGAGCCCTGCACGGATCAGGTTCTGGCGGGCCACCGAGAATTCCGGCGCATTTCGGGGACGACCGCGGCGGGGCTTAGGGGCGGGGAGATGCGGGGTGTCAGTCTGGTGCATGGATATTTTATAGACGATTCGGTCTAGAAAATAAAGCACCCGCGTGGACCACCTCTCCCCAGACCATCCCGCGGGGGTTAGGGCAGGCTCCGAGCCGTCTCGCAGCCCCACGGGATCGTGAAGAGAGGTAGTATCCCCATGTTACCCGCTGCCCCTCGCGCCGTCGCAGACTGACCGTCCGGTCGGCGCAACGCCTCGAAGGCCCGCCCCGCCGGAACAGATCAGGAGGAGGACCAGACATGCGCAAGACAACATCACGCGCGATACTCGTCACCGGTGCCGCCCGCGGGATTGGCCGCGCCATCGCGCTGCGGCTCGCCGAGGATGGCCATGATGTCGTGATCAACGATATTCCGGCCAATGAAGAGGCCGCAGAGGCCGTGGCGCAAGAGATCCGTGGTCTCGGCCGCACATCCGGCACCGCCATCGCCGACGTCTCGGAGCCCGAGGAGGTGCACCGCATGGTCGCCGATACTGTGGCCGCGCTCGGACGCCTTGATGTCATGATTGCCAATGCCGGTATCGCCCATATCCAGGGGCTTCTGGATCTCGATGTCGCGGATTGGGACAGGGTCATGGATGTCAATCTGCGCGGGGTCTTCCTGTGCTATCAGGCGGCGGCGAGGCAGATGATCGCGCAAGGCGGCGGAGGCAAGATCATCGGTGCAGCCTCTATCGTGGCCTATCGGCCCTTCGCGCTTCTCGGGCCGTATTCCGCGTCCAAATGGGCGGTGCGCGGGCTGACGCAGGCGGCGGCTATGGAATGGGCCAAACACGGGATCACCGTGAATGCCTATTGTCCGGGGATTGTCGGCACAAATATGTGGGATCTGATCGACGAGAAACTGGGCGCCGAAGAGGGCCTGGCCAAGGGCGAGGCGATCCGCAAATATGCGGGCGCGATCATGCTGGGCCGCGTCTCGGAGCCCGAGGATGTGGCCAAATATGTCTCCTATCTCGCCTCGGATGATTCCGATTACATGACCGGCCAATCGGTGATGATCGACGGCGGCATCCAGTTCTCGTGATGCGCCGGCGGTCAAACCGTTGAGACGGGCGCCATCCGCCTTAGATCAACCTTTGCGGGCACAGGTAGCATGGAGGTAATACCCGTTCCCGCAGATCGGCTGATAGGCTGGCGCTCTGGATATATCATCCGAACACCCCAAGGGAGGTTACATGGCGAAATTCGTCCATAGCATGATCCGCGTGAGAGACGAGGCGCGCTCGGTCGCGTTCTACGGCAAGGCCTTCGGTCTGACCGTGGCAGAGCGGCTGGACTTCGAGGATTTCACCCTCGTCTATCTGTCCAATGACGAGAATGATTTCGAGCTGGAGCTGACCATCAACAAGGGCACCGAGGCACCCTATGAGCTGGGCAATGGCTATGGCCATGCGGCCTTTGTGGTCGATGATCTCGAGGCCGAACATGCACGTTTTGAGGCCGAAGGCTTTGCGCCGCGCAAGATTGTCGATTTCAAGAACGGGGGCGAGCGGGTTGCGCGGTTTTTCTTTGTCGCGGACCCTGACGGCTATCAGATCGAGGTGATCGGGAAAGGAGGCCGCTTCAAATAAGACGCGACGACCGGCGTAGGAGGCGCCGGAATTCGGGAGGAGGACCCCAATGAAGACGAGAAACAAGAACGTGCTGCTGGGCAGCACGTCGACGGCGCTTGTCGCCGCGGTGTTCGGCAGTGCCGCACCGGCCAATGTCGGTCTGGGACTGGGCCGGCATGAATCCAGCCGCATCATCCTGATGCGCATGTTGCGGGTGATGTTCCCGCACCCATCCTTCAGCGATGCCCCTTACGAGCGCTGCGCCAAGGCGCTGATCGACGATGCGCGCCAGACACCCGGCCAGAAGATCTCTTTTGCCGCAGCCCTCGACAATCTGGCCGATGAGGGTTTTGCCGATCTGGGCGATGACGCGGCGCTGACCTATCTGCGCGGGATCGAGAAAACGGGCTTTTTCCAGCTCGTCCGTGCCAAGGCCGTGGTCACGCTCTATGACGACGAGGAGGTCTGGCAGGCGCTTGGCTATGAGGGCGCGAGCTTCGATCAGGGGGGCTATATCCACCGCGGCTTCAATGATCTCGACTGGCTGCCCGAACCACGGATCGAGGAATATGACGGGCAAGAGGGAGCACAGCCATGATAGAGCCGCGCATGAAACAGATCGCATTGGATGAAGAGGCCGTGGTCATCATCGGCTCGGGCGCGGGCGGCGGCACGCTGGCCTATGAGCTGACCCGTCAGGGGATCGCATGCGTGGTCCTCGAGGCCGGCCCGCATCTCAAGCCCGAGGACTGGATCAATAACGAATGGGAAGCCTTCAACCAGATGGCTTGGCTCGACCCGCGCACCACATCGGGCTCATGGCGGGTGGCACGCGATTTCCCCAACCTGCCTGCATGGATCGTGAAGGCCGTGGGGGGCACCACCACCCATTGGTCGGGCGCCACACCGCGTTTCAAGGCGCATGAGTTCAAGGCCGCCTCGACCTATGGCGCGGTCGAGGGCGCCTCGCTTCTCGACTGGCCGATCACGCTTGAGGAGATGGAACCCTATTACGACCGCGCCGAGAAGGCGATGGGCAGCACGCACCGGCACGGGCGCCCTGCCCTGCCGGCCAACAACAATTACAAGGTCTTCGCCAATGGGGCCGAGCGCGTGGGCTACAAGATGTATGCCACCGGCCCCTATGCCACCAATGCCGAACCCTATGACGGGCGTCCGGCCTCGGTGCAGGACGGGTTCAACTTTCAGGGCGACAAGAACGGCTCCAAATGGTCGACCCTTGTGCGCGAGATCCCTCGCGCGCTTAAGACAGGGCTGTTGGATCTGCGCCCCGACAGCACCGCCATCCGCATCACCCATGGCAAGGACGGGCGCGCCGATGCGGTGATCTATATCGATGGCGAGGGCAATCTGCAGCGGCAGGCGGCGCGAGTGGTCTGTGTTGCGGGCAACTCGATCGAATCCGCGCGGTTGTTGCTTCTGTCGGACAGTCCGCGCTTTCCGACGGGGCTGGCCAATGGCTCCGATCAGGTGGGCCGCAACTATATGCGCCACCTCACCGGCTCGGTCTATGCGCGCTTCGACAAGCCCGTGAAGATGTATCGCGGCGAGACAATGGCGGGGATCATTGCCGATGAAAGCCGCTTTGACCCCGCGCGCGGCTTTGTGGGTGGCTACTATATGGAGACCATCGCGCTCGGGCCATCCTTCCTTGCGGCCTTTGTCGAGCCGGGGGCCTGGGGGCCGGAATTTGCCGCGATCATGGAGGCTTATGCCAATACGGCGGGCATGTGGATCGTGGGCGAGGACATGCCGCAGGCCAGCAACCGCGTGACCCTTTCCGATACGGTGCGCGACCAGTGGGATCTGCCCGTGGCCAACGTCCATTTCGACGATCATGCCAATGATGTCGCCATGCGCGAATATGCCTATGCCCATGCCGAGAAGCTCTACGAGACCGTGGGGACCACCGGCACGCATCGCACGCCGCCCTACCCCTCGACCCATAACTTGGGCACCTTGCGCATGAGCGCACGGCCCGGAGATGGCGTGGTGGACCGCAATGGCCGCGCGCATGAGGTCGCCAATCTCTTCGTCTCGGACGGGTCGCAGATGACAACGGGGGCTGCGGCAAATCCCACGCTTACCATTGTCGCGCTGGCCATGCGTCAGGCCGACCATCTGGCAGGCGAGCTGAAACGCGGCACCCTGTGACGCGGGTCGGGCCTTCCGGCCCGCCCCTATCACCAAAGGAGGAAATGATATGTGTAGACTTTTTGTCGGAGCCCGATCCGATCTGTGGGAAAGCCAGACGCGCTCGATCCGAATGGATGGCATGGTGACATCGGTCCGGCTGGAGAAGTCGTTCTGGATGGTGCTGGAGGAAATCGCCGAGCGCGACAGCATGAATGTGCCGCAGCTCCTGCATCAGCTCTATAATGAAAGCCTCGATGAGGGCCATGATATCGGCAATTTTACCTCGTTCCTGAGGGTCTGCTGCATGCGCTATATCGATCTGCGATTACACGGGCTTGTCCATCAGACCATTGCGGGCTCGACCCTACCCGTCGAGGAGGTGCTCAGCCGCGAGGGCGAGATCTATGCTCGCCGCACGGCCAGACAGAGCGGTGCCGACCGCTCGCATTGAGCGCCCTGTCTCCCCTGCATGGGGGTGGCAGGTTCCGGCCGCCCGCAGAGCAGAAAGAGCGGCAGGTGCCTGCTGGCCCGGACCCGCGCAGGGCCTTCCCGTGCGCGGGGCGATCCCCACGAAATATATCTCCCCCCCGTTCACGTCGGCGTTTCAGGGCCAAGCCCGACTGGCAACCCAGCCGTAAACTGGATAGAGTGCGGATCAGCATCCATGTGAATGTCAACAAACGAAAATCATTCGGAATTCCAAAGATCCATGACCGCATCTGATCTCGTCATCCGGAACGGAGTCATCGTCACTTCGGCCGATATGCAAACCGCCGACATCGCCGTCACCGACGGCCGCATCACCGCCATCGGCAAAGACCTTCCGTCCGGCCGTGAAACCATCGACGCCACCGGCCTGTGGGTGCTGCCAGGCGGCGTCGACAGCCATGTCCATGTCGACCAACCGCTCTCGTCGGGCGCGGAAATCGCTGATGATTTCGCCTCCGGCACGGCCTCGGCGCTTGCGGGCGGCACCACCACGCTGATCGGGTTCGCGGTCCAGAAACAGGGCTCTGCCCTGCGCGGGGCGGTGGAGGAGATGATGGCGCGTGGCACCCGCTCGCGCTGCGATTTCGCCTTCCATATCCAGGTGACCGATGCCTCGGACGCGGCATTGGCCGAACTCGGGCCGCTCGCCGAGGAAGGGCACCGCTCCGTCAAGATCTTCATGACCGGCGGCAACCGGCTGGATGATGCGGCCTGCCTGCGCACGCTGGCCGCTGCCAAGAGTAATGACATGCTCTGCTGTATCCATGCCGAGAACCACGACCTGATCGCCTATCTCACCGAGGCACTGCTGCGTCAGGGCAACACGGCCCCCGCCGCCACGGCGCTCGCGCGTCCCGAGATCGGCGAGCGCGAGGCTGCCCACCGCATCCTGACGCTGGCCGAGGCGCTGGATGCGCCGCTGCAGATCTTCCATGTCTCGGGCGAGGCCACAGCGGCCGAGATCGCCGCCGCCCGCCATCGCGGTGTGCGGGCATGGTCGGAGACCTGCACGCAATATCTGGTCTTCACCGAGGAGGATTTCGACCGCCCCGGCATGGAAGGCGCGAAATTCCTGTTCTCGCCCTGCCCGCGCGGGCCGGACGCGCGCGAGGCGCTCTGGGCGCGGATCCGCGACCATACGATCGAGACCATCACCTCGGATCACTCGCCGACCTCTTTTGGCGGCGAGAAAGGCAAGCTCCACGCCGGCGAGAATGCGCCGTTCAACAAGGTCCCGAATGGCATCCCCGGCCTGGCGGCACGTCTGCCGATCGTCTTCAACGAGGGCGTCACCAAGGGCCGGATCGACCCGATGCGTTTTGTGGATCTGGTCTCGACCGCACCGGCAAAGCTCTTTGGCCTCTGGCCGCAAAAGGGCACGCTGGTGGTGGGCAGTGATGCCGATATCGTGCTGTGGGACCCCAAGAAACAGCGCATCCTGACCAACGAGATGCAGCAGCATGGCGTGGATTACACCCCCTATGAGGGGATGGAGACCACCGGCGCGCCGATCGCAGTCTGGCTGCGCGGGATCCGCGCATGGGAGGCGGGTGAAGTGCTGGCCGCCCCCGGCACGGGGCGGTTCCAACCCCGCGCGCCCTTCCCCAAGGCGGCGGTGCCACGCCATCCGGCGGGCTTCGACCCGCTGGCCTGAGGCCGGATACAAACCATGCGCCCCGACCGGTCGGGGCGCATGTGCCGAAATAGTCCCGAGGATGTCTGTCAGGCCCTAGGGTTGAGGCCAACGGGATTAGGCCGGCAGGATTCAAGCCCGCAGGGGGATCAGGCGGCTCAGGCGGCTCGGATTGGTCTCGGCCAGCAGGATCTCTCCGCTCCGGCCCTCGCTGAACCCGTGTGGACCATTGAGAGAGCCGCGCCCGCGCCCGAGCACCTCGCCCCGATCGTTGATCCGCGTCAGGGTCGGGATCGCATCGGTCACGAAAATCGTATCCTGCGCATCCACAAATACATCCATCGGGCGGCAGAAGACATCGAAGACCCCGAGAACCTCCCCCTCACGCGAGAAGATCTGCACACGGTCATTCTCGCGATCGGCCACAACGATCCGGTCCCCCGAGAGCACCGCCACGCCATGTGGCACGATGAACTGGCCGGGGGGCCGTCCGAGGCTGCCAAAGGCACGGATCCTCTCGCCCTCCGGCCCGAAGACATGCACCTGCGCGCCGGCATAGCCATCGGTCACGACAAATCCGCCATCCGACAGGAAGGCGACATCGGTCGGGTGGTTGAACGGCTGGCCCGGCCCATGGCGCTGCCCGATGGCCATCAGCTCCTGCCCCTGCATGTCGAAGACCACCACCTCATGGGCATCGCGGTCCACGACCCAGACCCGCGATTGCGGATCGATGGCGATCTTATGCGCATCCGTAATCCTCCCCGCGCCCCAGCTGCGCAGAAGCGCGCCGTCGCGGTCGAGCACATGGACGCAATCGGCGGGCGCGCTCACCCGCGGATCACGGCGCGTCAGCAGACAGATGCTCCCGTCCGGCGCACCCGCGACATCGGACACGGTGCCAGTATCCGCAGGGAGCGCCCCGAAGGGCGACTCGATCCGGTAAAGCTGCTGGCCGATGGCCAATCTCAATTCGGAACTGCTGTTCATGGGGCTGTCTTTCCTGTTCGACCCTGAGCGCCCGCCATCCGGACACTCCGTAAGCCTGTCTGAAGGCCGATCCCGCGCCATCCGTCGCACTACCCTCGGCACGAAATAGGGCGAAGAGACGCACGCCACTCCGCACGCCACTCCACTGGCCAGCCTATAGCGCCAGCCAGCCGCCTTCCACCGCAAGCACCGAGCCCGTGGTGAAAGATGCCTCGTCCGACGCAAGAAACAGCGCGGCTTTGGCCACCTCTTCGGGCCTTCCGAACCGTTTCATGGCATGGCGTCCGCGCGAGGCGGCCTCCTTGGTCACCGGATCGGGCGCACGCGCGAAGGAACGGCGCAGCATCGGGGTCTCGATCGCCCCCGGTGCGATACAGTTCACCCGCACGCCCTCTTCGGCATAATCCACCGCGAGGTTGCGCGTAAGCGCCATCACCGCGCCCTTGGCCGCAACATAGGCCGCGTTTCCGGCTCCACCCGCCAGTGCGATCTGGCTGCCCACCGTCACGATGGAGCCTCCGCAGGCACGCATCCCCGGCAGCACCGCCTCGATCCATGTCACAGTGCCCATCAGGCTGACATCGAGAACCTGCGCCCAGCGATCCCGCGTGGTCTCGTGCAGCTTGCCCCCGAAGGAAACCGCCGCATAGGCCACCAGCGCATCCACCGGACCGAATTCGGCCACGGCATCTCGAGCGGCGTCGATATCGGTGACATCCGCGGCCAGAGCCACAACGCCCGGACGGGCCTCGACCGGATCGCGGTCCACGGCCAGCACCGTCGCCCCCTCGGCCACGAACAGGGCGACGGTCGCCGCCCCCAGACCGCTCGCCGCGCCGGTGATGACGCAGCGCTTCCCTGCAAGCCGACCGGTCACAGGATCTGCCCCAGAAAATGGCGCAGACGTTCGCTTTTGGGCGTGTCAAAGAGCGTTTGCGGATCGGCGGCCTCGACATCCCTGCCATCGGCCATGAAGACGACCTTCTGGGCCACGCGACGCGCAAATCCCATCTCGTGGGTGGCGACCATCATGGTGATCCCCTCGGCCGCGATCTGCTCCATCGCATGCAGCACCTCGCCCACCAGTTCGGGATCGAGCGCCGAAGTCGGCTCGTCAAAGAGCATGACCTTGGGGCGCATCGCCATGGCACGGGCAATTGCCACACGCTGGCGCTGGCCGCCCGAGAGATGATCGGGATAGGCACCGGCTTTTGCGGCCAGCCCGACCTTGTCAAGGAGCCGGTGCGCCTCGGCCACGGCCTCCTCCTTCGACTGACCCAGAACCGAGATCGGACCGGCAATGATATTCTCGATCACCGACAGATGCGGCCAGAGATAGAAATGCTGGAACACCATCCCGATCCGCGCGCGCAGCGCCGCCAGTTCGCGCCCGTTCATAGCGCGCTTGCGCCCACCCGCCTCGACAAAGCCCACCGGCGCACCATCGACACGGACCTCGCCGAAGCTGGGCTGCTCCAGATGGTTGACGCAGCGCAGGAGCGTGGATTTGCCCGAGCCGGACGGGCCGATCAGGCAAACTACCTCGCCGCGCGGCACGGACATGGTGAGACCCTTGAGCGCCTGCACCTGACCGAAGGTTTTCTTCAGATCGCGGATATCAATCATGGCTTGGGTCATGCGCGGGGCGCCTCCGGGGTCGTGATGCCCAGACGGGCGCGTTTGCGGGCGGACATCGGGCGCTTCTCGACCTGGAGCACACGCTCGAGCCAGAGTTGCAGGCCGGTCAGACCGCTGGTCAGGGTCAGATAGATCACACCGGCAACCGAGAGGATCTCGATGGCATGATAGGTGCTGGAATAGATCATCTGCGAGGTGAGCATCAGCTCCTGCACGGTAATGACCGAGGCCAGCGAGCTGTTCTTCGTATGTGTGATGAAATTGCTCATATAGACGGGCAGGATCACGCGGACCGCCTGCGGCAGAACGATCTTCAGGACCATTGTCGGGTAGTGCATGCCAACGGCCTGTGCGGCCTCGACCTGCCCGGGATGCACGGCCTGCAGGCCAGCACGGATGATCTCGCTGTTATAGGCGGCGGAGCTGACCGAGAAGGCGATGATCGCGGCCGGAAATGCCTCGAGCGTGATACCGAAGGTGGGCGCGGCATAGTAGATGAAGAACAGATGCAGCAGCACGGGCGTGCCGCGGAAAATCCAGACATAGGCGATCACCGCCCGCTGGAGCCACACATATTTCGACATCCGCGCCAGCGCCAGAAGGAAGCCGAAGACCGTCCCGATCGCCTGACTGAGAACGGCGATGAGGATGGTCATCAGCGTGGCTTGCGCCAGCGCGGGGATATAGCTGAGAACGATGGAATAATCGAGCTGCATGGCAGGCTCCGCAAATCAGGAAGGGCCCCGGCGCGCGCTGCATGCCGGGCTTTGTAAGGCGATCAGTGGGGGACTTCATCAATCAGCTGATCGCTGAAATGCTCGATGCCGAAGTATTTCTTGGCCAGCGCGTCGAGCGTGCCGTTCTCGCGCATCTCGCGGATCGCGCCATCGATAGCCGCCTTCAGCTTGTCCGAACCGGGCTGCATCGGCACACCGACATAGACCACCGAATAGGGCTTGCCCACGATCTCGGCGATACCGGGATTCTCGCGGATGAAGTTGGCCGAGGCCAGCTCAGGCGCGATCACCGCGTCGATACGGCCCACCTGAAGATCCCGGAACATCTCGGTATAGCCGGCATATCCGGTGAACTTCTTGAAATCGCCATATTCCTTGGCAATGGCGCGGGCCGGGATCTCGCCGTCATTACCGCCGGCGATACCACCGACCCGCTTGCCGACAAGACTGTCATAACCGTTGATATCCGCGGCTTTGGTGCTGCGCACAACCACGATGGCCGAGCGCGAATAGGGGATCGAGTATTCGAACATGCCCAGACGTTCGGGGGTCATGTTCACATTCGAGAACACCGCATCGAAACGGCCCGCCTGAAGGCCGGGCAGGATGCCCTTCCAGTCGAGCCGGCTGATTTCGATCGGCACACCGATCTTCTTCTCGATGTAATGGGCGACATCGATGTCGAAGCCCGTCAGTTCGTTATTCTTGTCCACATAGGTATTGGGCGGCAGGTTGCCGGTCGTCACGGCGATCAGCTTGCCACGTTCGCGGATGGCATCGAGATCGGCGGCGGAAGCGAGGCTCGGAAGGCAGGCGGCCAGAAGGGCGGCCGAAATCAGGCTGCGTAGCATGGGATAGCTCCTGTTGGAATGGGCTGGGCGCGGCGCGCATTGATTCTTGGTTTCTTGGTGGGATACCACGTTCACCGACCATTGGTGCCGAGGTATATCCTGCGCAACCGCTTTCCCGAAGTTCTACCCACCCCCTCCATGACTGCCTATGATTTGTGCGGTTATAATGGACATAGTCGCATTTTTAACCTATGCGCAGACCCCCTGAGAGCCGAGCCGCCCTATTCTGTCACAGTGCCGCAACCTCCGCGAGCCAGCGCTGATGATCGCGACAGGCCGCCTCCAAGCCCCGCGCGCCCGCATATCCGATCCGCGCTGCCAGACGGGAAATATCGAGCGGCGGGCGACCGTCGGAGACGCGCGCCGTAATGGTCGCCGCCTCGGGCGAGACGACCTCGCCCTTAAACCCCATGCCTGCAGCCCAGTCGAGCGGGCTGGAAACATGCCCTGCACCGAGGTTGAAGATCTCTGACCCCTCCGGCGGGGGTGCCTCTATCAATGCGGCGATTGCGGCTCCGACATCGCGGGAATAGACCCAGTCCGTGACCATTTCGGATGGCAGAAGGGGCATCTTTCCCGCCTTATGCAATGCCAGCATCTGCCCCTGCGCCGAGAGCCCGGGCCGGGACGAACCCTGCATCTCCCAAGGCCCAAACACAGGCCCGAGACGCAGGATAGATACTTTTATATCATTGCCTTGCGCGATCATAGCCGCGAGCCTTTCGCTGGCTTCTTTCGTGACCCCGTAAAGCGAATTCGGCCGCAACTCGGCATCCTCGGGCAAAGTTGCCCCCGCGCGGGGAGAGCTGCCATAGATCGCCGCCGACGAAAGATAAATCAGACGCCGGATGCCGGATGCCTGCACGGCCTGAAGCATATTGGACGTGCCTGTCAGATTCACCTCGATCACCCTCGCTGCCTGCTCCCGCTCCATCTGCGGGCTGGGTGTCAGCGCCGCCGTATGGACCACAATATCGGGGCGGTTATGCGCGAGGGCCGCCTCAATCTCCCCGGGGCACGTCACATCGCAACGATGATATACGGCACCGCACAGGGAGGGATGCGCGGCCAGCGGCGTGGGCGCCAGATCGAGCAGATGCGGCACATGCCCCCGGGCAAGAAGGCTCTCTGCCAGGGCCAGCCCCACAAAGCCACAGCCGCCCGTAATTGCAATCGTCTTCATATCTGTCCTTCCCTCTCTGCGGCAGACCTCCATGGACCGGACCGAAAATGGCAAATCCGGCTCATGGTTTTGCCTGATAAAACCATGATTGGTTTTAGATTGGTATCCCAAAAGGAATCCGCTATCAGCTTGCGTGTCCAGGCTATTTTTGACACACTCGCCCGGGCGCGCATCATGATTGCCGAGAGAGGCCCAAGCTTGACCGGAACGGACGAGAAATTCAGTGTAACCGAACGGGCCTATCAAATCGTCCGCGCCAAGATCCTCGCGGGCGATATGCAACCGGGTCGCTTCTTTACCGAGCGCAAACTGGCCGAGGATCTCTCCACCTCGCGCACCCCGTTGCGCACCGCGCTGACGCGCCTTACGAGCGAAGGCCTTCTCGAGCGCGCCGCGAACGGCACAGTCGCGGTCCGCCAGTTGCCGCTCGAAGAGTTGTTGCAGATCATGGTGATCCGCCGCCAACTCGAGAGCGAGGCTGCCGCGCTCACAGCACTAAAATCTGCCACGGGCAGCACAGACGCTCTGATTGCGGAGACGCGCACGCTCATCGCCGCTCCCGATGTGGATCTGGAAAGCTTCTGGCTCTACGATGACAAGGTGCATGAATGCATCGCGCAGGGCAGCGGCATGCAGGTTCTTGCGGACCTGATCCGCAACATGCGCGACAAGTCGCGGATGTGCCATATGGTTCATCTCGAACCCGATTTCCTCGCGCAGGCAGAAGAGCATATGGCGATCCTGACCGCCATCCGCGACCGCGATGCCTCTGCAGCGCGCGAAGCCATGATCCTCCACATCGATCACGTCAGAAATCGCTTTGTTAAGTGGTTCACCGGCGGCTGACCAACACCCGTTCAGACAGTCCGGCTTCCCCTCGCCATCGACCTACCAACCGTCCTGAAAATTGATGAAGGCGCGGGCCCTGCACCGCCAAATCGCCCGGTCTTGCGGGAAAGCTTACTCCGTATCGGCTCCACCTCCGTTGTCAGAAAGCTGCACCGGATCGTTTTCTGGCTCTTTTACCAAGGAACGTGACGGAGTTCCCGCTGAAGCCCTGACCGTCAGACCGAGGGGCATCCATTTTCCGGACAGTTTTTCCGCTGGTGGCTCAAGCATAGCTATTGGTCAAGCACCACCCCGAGATCGAGGCCTTGAGGAGTGCAATTCCATAAGCGTCGGGTGGGGGGGCTTGCTGGTGCGAAAAATCATGCGATTTCTGATGCAGTTGCGGGGCTTCTTCCAAAGCCTTTAAGTATAAAAGGCGCGCTCCCTCGGCGTTCGTCGCGACGATGCGCGCTATGTTCGAACTGTGCGTCGGACGCTCCCCCAGGAACGCCCCCGCGCCATCATAAGGGCGTGCGCCCCGCCAATCCTTGGCATGCCAATATGTCGCCGGGAGCCGATATATGTGCCTTTTCCACACGCGGCACGGCACATCAGGCCATTTTTCACCGACACGCACACCGTCCCTGCATTCAATGCGCCGCGCACCTCGACCCCACTTCCTCCCCCGCTGGAATGCGCGAACTTCATACCCTAACGCAGCAATTACCGCGGTCCCAACTGGCGGCAGAACATTACGCGCCCTTGCGTGAACACCCTGCACCTGAACCCGTTCCTGCACAGGTCAAGACTGTCCGGTGGATGGCCCCTTACGATGATCCCCTTGAGGCCCGCCCATTCCTGCAACTACCGTGCGGGACGCGCCATCCGCGTCCAGGTACTGCCGTCCTCGGAGGCACCCCTTGACTCCGGTGCCCCTTCGCGCCCGAATGGCCATCGGTGCGCCCAATACCTCAGGGACGGCTAAAAGACGGAACCGGCCAACCTCCGGGGCCTGAATGAGCTGGCGGGAAAGAGGACCAGACAGGCGCCCCGCTCACAGATCCTGAGCCGCGAGCCAACTCCGCGTCTGGCCGGCCACATGGGTCAGCACGGCCTGCGAACCTTCCGCCTCTTCCAACGCCTGCATCGGCACCTCCAGCGTAATCGGGATGGCTGCAGGCAAGGCGCGCAGGAACCGCGCCAGATCGATCTCCCCCTCGCCGGGCGGGCTCCGGTCCTCGCGGGCGGTGCGCAGCAGCTCGTCTGTGCTGTAATACGGCCGAACAGGCGCATCGCAGAGATGGATAAAAGGCAGACGGTCAGGATCGATCCGTTGCAGCTCCGCCAGATCCGACCCCGAACGGTCGAAATGCAGACTATCGACCAGCAGACCTGTCGCGGGGCCCGCCGCTTCGACGACGCGCTGCGCCACACCTAGATCGGGGACAGAGGTCCACGGGAAAAATTCAAGCATGACCTTGATCCCCAAGGGCGCGGCCAGCTCCCCCAGCGCGTTCAGACGCGCAGCCAGACGATCGAGATCGGGATCATAGGGCGCAGTGATCAGATGGCGCGCACCAAGCGCCGCGCCCGCCTCCAGAAGCGGCAGATACTCCTCTGGGCGGGTCTCGGGGGTCAGCTTGAGAAATTCGATATCCCCCACCCCCAGCCCCGTCTCGGCCAAAGCCGAAAGGGTCGCGCGCAGCATCTGGGCATCCTCGTGCAACGGATAGCCGGGCGAGGTCTCTGTCACCCGCAACAGGCGCAGCCCCACCCCGTCAAATCCCGCGCGGGCCGCAGCATGAATGAACTCGGGCGGCGCGAGCCCGATTGCCGTCAGATGGGCCACCGAAAGTCTATGTGTCATGCGCGTTCCTCCTGCGCCGCGTGGCGCCCCGCAATAAACCCGAAGGTCAGGGCGGGGCCGAGATTGATACCGCCTGCCGGATAGAACCCGCCAAAGACCGAGGCATTGTCGCCTCCTGCCGCATAGAGCCCGCCGATCACCGCGCCTTCCGCATCGAGCACCCGTGCCCGACCATCCGTGCGTAGCCCCGCAAAGGTCCCGAAACTGCCCGGCACGACTTTCACCGCATAGAACGGGCCGCGCTCGATCGGAGCGAGATTGGGGTTAGGGCTCTGTTCGGGGTCGCCCTGCAGACGCATATAGGGCGTGGTGCCGCGCCCGAAGAGCGGGTCCTCCCCGCGCCGCGCCTGCGTGTTATAGGTCTCGACCGTCGCAGCCAGCCCTGCCGGATCGATCCCGCAGGCCTGTGCCAGATCCTCCAGCGTTTTCCCGCGCTGTAGATAGCCCGATTTCAACCAGTAGCCGAAGGGCACCGGCGCGGGACGCACGATCCCCAGCCCGAAGCGGCGCAGGAACCGGTGATCGCAGACCAGCCACGAGACGGCGGGCTGGTCCTCCGCGACCGCTCCGAGCAGCGCCGTGACATAGTCATGATAGCCCAGACCTTCGTTGCAGAACCGCCGCCCGTCCGCCAGCACCCCGATCACCCCCGGTTTGCCGCGATCGATGATATGCGGAAACACCCCGCGCCGCCCGTCAGGCCAGAGCACCTGCGAAACCGGACAATAGGCTGTCACATTCGCCAGATCGAGATCGAGTGCCCCGCCTGCGGCCTGTCCGAGCCGCATCCCCGCCCCCTTTGCCGAGGGCACCGCAAGGGCGAGGTTCTCCTGCGGACGCGTCATCAGGTCAGCCCGCAGCTGGGGGTCCTGTCCGAACCCGCCCGTCGCCAGAACGACACCACGCCGTGCGGCGATCCGGCTGCCATCCGCCAGAATGACCCCGTTGACCCGTCCCTGATCGTGCTCGAGCGCCTGCACCTGCTGGCCGGTGCGCAGATCCACCCCCGCCTGCCGCGCCGACAGGAGCAGCCGCCCCATCAGTGCCGCTCCGTTGCGCAGATCCATCCCGCGCCCGTGCAGTGCCAGATCGCGAAAATGGCGCAGCACCCGCTTAGTCACATGCACAAACGCGCGCGGCGAGCGCAGCATGGTCATAAAGGCCCGCAGGTCAGGGCCGGACTGGATGGTCATCCCCTTGAAGGTCGTTTCAGGCATGGGTTTGCGCAGAAGCGCCAGATCCGCCCCCAACGCGCGCGCATCGAAGGGCGCGGCGATGACCGAGCGTCCGCCCTGCCCCGCATCGGGCAGATGGCCATAGGTATCGGGAATCTTGAGCCCGGCCTCGAAGCAAAGCGCCGTCCGGCTCTCGAAGAACTCCACCATCTCCGGCGCCGCCGCCAGAAACGCATCGACCTTTTCAGGTTTGAAGTAATTCCCCGCCACGGCTTGCAGATAGCGGCGCGGGGCGCCGTCGCGTTCGGTTATTCCCGCACGTCTGGCCAGCGGATTGCCCGGCGCGAAGATCCACCCGCCCGACCATGCGCTCGTGCCGCCCATCACCTCCGTCGCTTCCAATACGATAACCCGCAATCCCGAAACCGCGGCACTGACTGCCGCAGCCAGACCGCCCGCCCCCGATCCGATCACGACCAGATCGGTCTCCTCCCTCTCGGCCATGCGCTTTTCCTCCCGCGTCCGCTACCTTGTCGGGCGGGAAATTCGACCCTTGCACGATTAACGTCAAGTATCCTATCATTCACCCTGTTAACCTCATGTTATGCGAGAGACGCTATGAGCGACATCACCCTGCGCCAGATCGAGGTCATCCGCGCCGTCATGCTGCGCGGCACGATCCAGGGCGCCGCCGAGCATCTCAACGTCTCGGCCCCGGGCATCAGCCGCCTGATCAAACATACCGAGGAAACGCTTGGGCTGCGGCTGTTCGAACGGCGCGCGGGGCTGTTTGTGCCTTCGGTCGAGGCGCAGGCCGTGTTCGACCAGATCCGCACCGTCTACAAGGATGTCGCCAATCTGCAACTCGCGCTCGACAGCCTCAAGAAGGGCGAGAATGTCGCGCTGGCCTTCGGATCAGCCCCGTCGGTCGCCCAATTCGTCGCGCCCCGTGCGATCCGAGATGTCCGCAAACGCTTCCCCGACCTCTATGTCGATCTCAACATCCTGAAGATCGAGGAAACCGTCGATTACCTGCTGCTTGAACGCGGCGAGTTCGTGATCATGAGTTCCAGAGTCGACAATCCGGGCGTCGAGACCGAGGAGGTGGGTCAGGCGGCGCTGATCTGTGCGCTGCCTGCCGAGCATCCGCTGGCGGCACAGGAGGTTATCAGTATCGAGACGCTCGCCCGCGAGCCCCTGATCGGCATCGACCCCGCGGATCCTTATGGTGAAATCCTCATGCGTCCGTTCCGTGCGGCGGGGATCGAGATCCGCCAGAGCCTGCGTGGACGGTTCTCGCAAACGGTGATCGGGCTCGTGCGACAGGGCTTGGGCGTTGCGGTGGTCGACCGGTTCTCGGTGGCCGATGACTGGCTGCCCGGCATCGTTTTGCGCCCGCTTGAGACGCGGCACTCGATCCATATCTATGCCGTGCGCAAACAGGGAAGGGTGCTGTCATCTTTTGCGGAATATACTATCGCGCGGTTCCGCAAAGAGCTGGCACTGGCCGCACAGATGCCACTATGTCGCGAGTCATGAAATAACATTATGTTAATAGACAGCAAGTTTCTGCATTTGACGTTATGAGATCATCTAGGCATCATATCCTGTATCCGGGCCTGAGGAGCGCCCAGTGGAGTTTTGGGAGGAACACCATGAAACATATTCTGATCGGTGCCGTGTCGGCGCTAAGCCTGATGGCATCCGCAGCCTTCGCGCAGGACTATCCCGCGAAAGAGATCCAAGGCATCATCCAATGGGGTGCGGGCGGCTCGACCGATACCGTGATCCGTGCGGTCACGCCACATGCCGAAGACGTGCTGGGCGCCAGCGTCGTGCTGCAAAACATCACGGGCGGGGTGGGTGCGATCGCGCTCAACAAGGTCGAGAAAACCAAAGCCGATGGCTACACCATGCTGATCGGTGCAGAAAACCCGTTGCTTTACAAAGTTCTCGGCCTTGGCAAAAAGGATTATTCGGATTTCACGCCGATCAGCATTCTGGCCCGCGGCACGCCGATCCTTGTGGCAAATAACGACGCGCCCTTCAGCGATTACGCCGGCATGATCGCCTATATCAAAGAGAACCCGGGCAAGCTGCGCATCGGATCGACGGGTCCTGGCGGTCTGCCTTCGGTGGTATCCGCGATGCTCGAGGCGGCAGAAGGCGATCTCGACTTCATCTCCGTGCCCTATGATGGCGACGGTCCGGCGCTGACCGCGTTGCAGGGCGGGGCCATCGATGTAATGCCCGCCGTGCTCGGTGCCTCGATCGAATCCATCAAGGCAGGCAATATGAAGCCGCTGGCCGTCATCGATACCCAAGCCAGCCCCTTCCTGCCCGATGTGCCGCCCGTGACGCAGTTCAACGACGCCTATGCGCAATATCTGCCGTGGGGTCCGTTCTTCGGGATCTTCGTGAAGAACGGAACGCCCGAAGAGGCCATCACCAAGCTGCAGACGGCCTATCATGAAGCCGCCGAGCAGCAGGGCTTCAAGGACCTGATGGACAAGCGCGGCTATACGCTCATGAACATCTCGGGTGACGAGGCGCAGGAGTTCCTGACCAAATGGCAGCAAAATACCGCATGGCTGCTGCAGGATGCCGGTATCGCCAAGAATTCGCCCGAAGAATTCGGCATAAGCCGTCCGTCCAAGTAATCCCGCGCGGATCACGGGGCCGGACCTTCGGGTCCGGCTTTTTCCTTGGGGGCAGTGCCCGCGTTCAGGCGCGCCCGTCTCGTTTGCCAAACATTCCGGAGGAAAGATGAAAGATCATCTTCACCACCAGCATGACGCGTCACTGGACGGGTCATCCGATGCGACACCGGGAGGCGATGCCACCCATCGCCGACCGGGCGAGCGCATCTTCACCGCCATTCTGGTCCTGTTCAGCGGCGCCCTGCTTTGGAACGCCTATGGTATCGCGGGCTTCGACAGCCTCTCGAGCGCGGGCGCGGTGCCCATGGCCACCGCGGCCGTGATGCTGGTGAGCGCCCTCGTGATCGGCTGGAAAACCGCCCGCCTGCCGAAAACCGAGACCGAAACGCTTACGGGCGATATCCTGCCGCCCTTGGTGCTGGTGCTGGCGGTGTTTCTGGTGCTCTACGGAATTGTGCTTGAGCCTCTGGGCTTCCTGCCGACATCGGCATTATTTCTGATCGCCGCCATCAAGCTCCTCTCCCGTCGCGGCTGGGGCTTCACGCTGGCGGTGTCGCTAGGCACGCTCGCGGTGATCTATCTGGTCTTCCGCATCGTCTTCACCGTGCTTATGCCCGCAGGCATCGTGCCCGAGGCCGAGATCCTGCAGGCCGTCCGCACCCTTATTAGTGGAGGCAAATGATGGAGACGCTCATGGCATTCCTGACGGTTTTCACCCAACCCGAGCTGCTCTTGCTGGTGGGGGTCGGCACTTTCGCAGGCGTCTATATCGGCGCCATTCCCGGACTATCGGTCACCATGGCGGTGTCGATCCTGATCTCCTTCACCTTCTCCTGGGACGTGCTGCCCGCGATCTCGCTGATGATCGGCATCTATATGGGCGGGGTCTATGGCGGCTCGCGCACGGCGATCCTGCTCAACATCCCCGGTGCACCCTCGGCCATTGCCACCGCGATGGATGGCTACCCGATGGCGCAGCGCGGTGAGGCGGGCGAGGCCATCGGCATCACCACTGTCATGTCTTTCTTCGGCGGCTTCGTGGGCATTGCCGTGCTGGCCCTTCTGGCGCCCTCGGTGTCGAAATTCGCGCTGACTTTCCAGCCGCGCGACTATATGCTGCTGGCTGTTCTGGGCATCCTGCTAGTGGGCTCGCTCTCTCAAGGCTCGCTCATCAAGGGGATCTTTGCCGGTGCCTTCGGCATCGCGATCGGCGCGGTGGGCATGGACCCGCTGACCTTCGACGAGCGCTTCACCTTCGACATTCCGCTGCTGACCGACGGGATCTCCTTCATTCCGGTGATGATCGGGATGTTCGGCGTGTCCGAGGCGCTGATGCAGCTCCACCATGTCGATAGCAAAGCCATGCGCCAGACGCTCTCGCGCATCGTGCCCTCCTTCGGCACCATCCGCAAGCATCTGCCGCTCAGCCTGCAGACCTCCACCATCGGCGTGTTGATCGGCGCACTTCCGGGCACCGGCGGCGATATTGCGGCGCTCATGGCCTATGACCACGCCAAACGCGTCACCAAGAAACCCTCCCGTCCCTTCGGCCAAGGCGCCATCGAGGGGCTTGTCGCCCCCGAGACCGCCAATAACGCCGCCGTGGGCGGGGCCTTCATCCCGATGATGACGCTGGGCATTCCGGGCGATGCGGTGACCGCGATCATGATCGGGGCGCTCTTCATCCATGGTCTCAATCCCGGCCCGATGCTGATGGTCGAACAGCCCGATATGTTCTGGTTCATCGTTGGCGCTCTGGTCACGGCCAATTTCTTCATGTTGCTCTTCGGCCTGACGGGGATCAGGATCTTCACCAAGATCGTCGAGATGCCGCGCTCGGTGCTGATACCGCTGATCCTGCTGCTGTCGATCGTGGGGGCCTATGCGGTGAACAACTCGGTGACCGATGTCTACTGGATGCTGGGCTTCGGGATCGTGGGCTATTTCATGCGCCATTACGGTTATCCGTTGGGTCCGGTGATCCTCGGTGTGATCCTGTCGCGTCTACTGGACGACAACTGGCGCCGCGCGATCATCTCGGAACGCGAGGATCTGGGCCAGTTCTTCATGGGCATTCTGACAAGCCCGCTCTCGCTGACGCTGTTTGTCGCCGTTATCGTCATATTCCTGAGCCAGACGCCGATCTGGACCAAGCTGCGGAAGAAAGGCAAAGCATGAGCACCACACTACTTCTGGGGCTGATTGGCGATCATATTGCGGCCTCCTCCTCGCCCAAGCTGCATAGGTTCGCGGGCGCGCAGGCAGGGATCGAGGTGCGCTATGACCTGCTCGTTCCACAGGAGATGGGCCGGAGCTGGGACGAGATTTTCGCATCCCTCCCCGCTCTGGGCTATCGCGGCACCAATATCACCTATCCCTACAAGGAATTGGTGGTTCCACAACTGACCATCGAGGACCCGCTGGTGCAGGCAATGGGCGCCTGTAACACGGTGCGTTTCGACAGTGACGGGCCGCGCGGTTTCAACACCGATTATACCGGTTTCATCCGCGCCTACCGCACCATCCGCGGCGAGGCCGCACCCGGTCCTGTGCTGATGGTCGGCACTGGCGGCGTGGGTCGGGCCGTGGCCTTCGGATTGCTGGCGCTCGGTGCGCCCGAGATCCGGCTGGTTGATCGCGACCGCGCCAAGGCCGAGGCGCTTGCCCGCGTTCTGCGCAGCACCCGCCCCGACACGGAGATCCGCGTGGAGGACGATGCAGCCTCTGCCGCAAGCGGCGCAGAGGGGCTGATCAACTGCACTCCGCTGGGCATGTCGGGTCGCGGCGGCACGCCTTTGGCGCGCGCAGCGATGGAAGGCGCGCAGTGGGCCTTCGATGCCGTCTATACTCCGCGTGAGACCGAGTTCATGCAAAGTGCGGAAGCTCTCGGACTGGTCCGGATTTCGGGCTGGGAGCTCTTCTTCTATCAAGGCGTCGATGCCTGGCGCATCTTCTCGGGCAAAGATGTCGACGAACCCCCTCTGCGCACGGCTCTCGGCGGCTGACACCTCCAACCGGCCTGAGAATGCCGCGATCGAACCGATACGCACGGACCTTTGCCACGGCACCCGCCATTGGCCCGCCGTGATCTTGGGGCCATGCGCCCCGCCTGCCTAGAGCCACCTGACCACGCAGGCCTTGCGCGCCTCGCAAGGCACCCGCGACCGTTTGGATCGCTGCATGTTGCCCGTGACAACGCAGTCGGGGCCCGTTCGGGGCTTCGGTTCAGTTTGCCTGCGGTTTGGGAAGAAGGCCCGCCACCCGCGCGGCGGCTTTGACGAGTTGGTCGGGGCCATTGGCCTCGGAGAGGAAGAGCGCGAAGCCTTCGGCCTGTGTGGGTTTGCCCGCCCACTGCGCCGCAATGACATTGAGCAGATAACCCTCCAGAGGGTTGATCCGGTTCGCGCAGCATTCGCAATCGGGGTTACCGTAGCCCATGGGCGAGCGACGGGCCGTCATCACGCGGTCCATCAATACAGCCATTTCAGAGAATACCTGTGCGCCTATCGGCCGTCCCCAGACCTGCTGCGCATAGGCAAGCGCGCGCATCCAGCCGTGTTTGGCTGGCACATCAATGCTTTGCATCTGAAGCCGGAATACGCGCAGAAGCGCGCTCTTGGGAAAGCCGGTGGTCAGGATGCCCGATCTGTCAGGCTGGATCTGCGCGTTTCGCGTCTGGGACATAGGTATCTCCTTGCTTCGGAAATTAACTTGACAAAAATACTCGGAAAAAGCAAGAGGCCCCTAATCATTGTCTTCAAGAAAAAAGAGGGCGCTCCAGTGGAGCGCCCTCTTTGCATGGTATCCGAGAGCGAAAAGCTCATTCAGCCTCGAAATGGCCGCACCAGTCATCGGTCTTCACCACCGGCCACAAGCCATGGGCCGAAGCGTCAGGCTGCGAAACGGGCGGGTTGAAGCGGCACAGGCCCGCATCATCCGCGGCGGCCGCTGCGTTGGTCTTGTGGTCCTCGAAGAAGGCGCAGTCGGAACAGGTCTTGGTCATGTTGTTTCCTTTCGGGTGTGATCTCGACAGATCGGCGGGCGGGATAGCCCTCTTGCCGGTGATTGAGAGGAAGATAGCCCCAAAGAAGATATAAGTCAACAAAAACAAATAGTTGATACATTCTGTCAGGGATTTTAACCTGACTAAAACGCTTGGCATAGAGACATCCGGGAGCCGCCAAACCGGAGCGGCCGGCCATCCCCGCGCGACCCTGTGGCGCAGAATCGATCATCCCGATGGACCGGAGCCCGCGCCTGCTCTAGTTTCGGGCGGATCCAGACAACTGCCCCCTACCCACCGGAGCCCTGCCATGTTCGAGTTTCGCGATATCGAAATGATCCGCGCGATCACCCGCCATGGGGGGTTCCGTGCCGCATCCGACCAGACGGGGATCGCGCAATCGGCCATCTCGCGCCGCATCCACCATCTCGAGGACAGGTTGAAGATCTCGATCTTCGAGAAAGCCGGACGTGGGGTACGGCTCACCGCGGTCGGGCGCAGGCTCCTCGACGAGGCAGAGACGCTTCTGGAAAGCCGGGAGCGCATCCTCAACGAACTGACACAGGGTGTCATGGCGGGGGTGGTGCGCCTTGGGGTAGCCGAGACGATGACCCACACAATCCTGCCACGCATGCTGACCATGCTGCGCAGCCGTCACCCCCTTCTACGCTTCGAGATCTCGATCGATACATCAGACCATATGAGCGAGGCGCTGCTGGCGGACGAGCTTGATATCGTCATCCTCTTGCGCGATCTGGCTCCGCGCGGGGCCGACCTGACTCCGCTGCCACCGGTCCGCCACGGCTGGTATGTCTCGCGCCAACATTTCGACCTGCCCGAGCCCGCGACCCTGCGCGATCTGGCGCGCTTGCCGATCGTCTCCTTTCCGAAATCCACGCTGCCCCATCGCGCCATCGTTCAACTTCTATCGCCTTGGGCGCACGAGGCGCTCGCCGTGCATGGCTCCGCCTCGCTGGCCACAGTCCTGCATCTTGTGCGGCAGGGATTCGGCATCGGCACGCTTCCCCATGACATCGTGGCGACATGGCCGCATGCCGACATCCGTGAGCTTCGTGTCACCGAAGACGCCCAACTCCCCGATCTCGAATTCGCGATCTGCCATCTGCCCGAACGCGCCGGAAAAATTGGCAAAGAGGTGACGCTTGCGGCTGTCGCGGCCGCAGACTGATCTCATAATTAGATCGGAACTGAAGAAATAAACGTCGTTGATAAAATCAGTTATGCGTTCAAAACTGGGGTCAACAACAGGGAAAAATCATGACCGATCTGCAAAATCCGCGCATTCTGCGCGCCGAAATCCGTGCGCAACGTTTTACCGGACCCACCTCCGGCGTGGGTGGGGATGCGCTACAGGCCAATCTGGTGATCCTGCCCGAGGCCGAGGCCGCTGCGTTTCTGCGATTTGCCCAAGCCAATCCGCAACCGATCCCGCTGCTGGCCGTGGGCGCACCGGGCGACCCCTCCCTGCCCAGCCTCGGCAACGGAATCGACCTGCGCCACGATCTCTCGCGTTACCGCGTCTGGCATGATGGCGCGCTCGTCGGGGAGCCTGCCGACATCGCCGATCTGTGGCGCGACGATCTGGTGAGCTTCGCCATCGGCTGTTCGTTCAGCTTCGAGGACGCGCTGGTGCAGGCGGGCCTGCCCGTGCGCCACCAGAGCGCGGGTCGCAATGTGCCGATGTACCGCACCAATATCCCGACGCGCCCCGCTGGCCCCTTCGAAGGCCCGGTGGTCGTGTCGATGCGCGCCATGCCCGCCGCTGCCGCCATCGAAGCGGTGCAGATCTGCGCAAGCCTGCCGCTGGCCCATGGCGCACCCGTGCATCTTGGCGATCCGGCCCTGATCGGCATCTCCGATATCATGACCCCCGATTACGGCGATGCTCCGGTGATCGAAGAGGGCGACATCCCCGTCTTCTGGGCCTGCGGCGTGACCCCGCAAGCCGCGATCCTTGCCGCAAAACCCGCTTTCGCCATCACCCATGCTCCGGGCTACATGCTCGTGACCGACATCCCCGCAGGGCAGGCCGAGCGCCGCCTGCGCGGGGTCCATGCCCGCCCGGGGGCCTGACAGCCCCCCACCAACCAACCAACCAACCAACCAACCAAAATAAAGAATATCCCAACAGGAGACACTCCATGAAAACCCTAACATCCACCCTGATCGCGGCCACCCTGCTGGCCTCCCCGACATTTGCCGAAACGCTCAATGTCGTCGGGAGCTGGAGCAACCTGCCGCTCTACAAGAATTTCGAGACCCCCTTCTGGACCGACAAGCTGCCCGAGCTGTCCAAGGGCGAGTTCGATGCGCAGCTGACGAGCTTCGATCAGATGGGCATCCAGGGCGCGGATGTGTTCCGCATGCTGGGCGATGGCGTCTTCGATATCGGGGCGACGGTGGGCGATTATACCGTGGGGGATGCGCCCGAGCTCGAAGGGCTCGATGTGCCGCTCCTGGCCACCGATGCCGCCGACGCGCAGAAGATGGTCGAGGCCGCGCGCCCGATGGTCGCCGATATCATGCACCAGCGTTTCGATGCCGAGCTGCTGGGCATCGCCCCCTATCCGCCGCAGGTCGTCTTCTGCAAGGGCGAGGTCAACTCGCTGGCCGATCTCAAGGGCAAGAAGGTCCGTGGCTCGGGCCGCATGACCACCAAATTCCTCGAGGCCCTTGGTGCGGAAGGCATCAATATCGCCTTCTCCGAAGTGCCGGGCTCGCTCGAGCGCGGTGTGATCGATTGCGCCGTCACCGGCGCGGGCTCGGGCTATTCGGCTGGCTGGGCCGAGGTCTCCGACCACCTCCTGACGCTGCCCCTCGGTGGCTGGGATCCGGTCGTGATCGCCATGAACAAAGACAAGTTCGACGATCTCTCGGCCGAGCAGCAGACCACGCTGAAATCGGCTGTGGCCGAAGGTCTGGAAGCACCGGCATGGGCGGCCGCACAGGGGGGGCTGGAAAACGACATCGCCTGCCTGACCGGCAAGGGCGAGTGCACATCGGGCGAGGCGCAGCATATGATCCTCGTCGAGCCCTCCGACGCGGATAAGGCCGAGGCGCTCAAGATCCTGACCGATGTCGTGCTGCCCGACTGGGCATCGCGCGCAGGCAGCGAATGGGTCACCCGCTGGAATGACAGCGTAGGCGCCACCTTCGGCGTCAAGATCGACGGCTGATCGGAGCATTCCCCATGCTGGACAAAATTGATGGCGCGCTCCGGCGCGCCAACCGGATCGTTGCGCTTGTCTTGGGGGCGGTTGTGGTGATCACCGTCCTATTCATCCTCGCCGATGTGGTCGCCCGCAAGCTGAGCCATTCGCTGGGCGGATCGGACGAGATCTCGAGCTATGTGATGGCAGCGCTGTCCAGCTGGGGTCTCGCCTGCGCTCTGGTCGATCGCGCCCATGTGCGCATCGATTTCATCCGCCAGAAACTGGCCCGTGGCGGACAGGCCGCCATGGACCTGTTCGCGCAGATCGTCACCAATGGTGTGGTTGTGCTGATCGCGGTCCATTGCTGGCCGGTGCTCGAGAAGACCCTCAGCCGCGGCTCGCGCGCCAATACCCCCCTCGAGACGCCCCTATGGATCCCGCAAGGCATCTGGTTTGCGGGCTGGATGTGGTTCGCGCTGACCACGACCGCGCTCTCGCTCATCGGCATCGCCTATCTGTGGAACCGTAACCGCGCGGGCTTTGACGCCACCTTAGGCCTTGGATCGGAGACGGACCTATGATCGGCAGTGTCGCAATTTCCCTTCTGGGGCTGATGGCCCTGTCGATCCCCGTAGGGATCGTGCTCTTCATCCTTGGCATCGGCGTGGGCGAGATCTTTTCTGCCTTCCCGCTCCTGCGCGGGCTGGGTCAGGTGGTCTGGTCCTCCTCGGCCTCCTCCACCCTCATCGCCATTCCCTGTTTCGTTCTGCTGGGCGAGATCCTCGTGCGCGGAGGCGTCGCCGCCCGCACCTATGGCGCGCTCGACAAATGGCTGTCATGGCTGCCGGGCGGGCTGGTCCATGCCAATATCGCCACCGCCACCATGTTCTCGGCCACCTCCGGCTCCTCGGTAGCCACCGCCGCCACCGTGGCCACCGTGGCCATGCCGCAGGCCGAACGTCTGAACTATGACCCGCGGCTCTTCTCCGGCGCCATCGCCGCAGGCGGCACGCTGGGCATCCTGATCCCGCCGTCCATCAACCTCATCGTCTATGGCTTCCTGACCGAGACCTCAATCCCGCAGCTCTTCTCCGCCGGTCTCGTGCCCGGTGTGCTGATGGCGCTCGGCTTTGTGGTGGTCACCGCGATCATCTGCGCCATCAGACCCTCGCTTGGCGGCCCGTCGCGCAGCTTCAGCTGGGCCGAGCGGGGGAAGAGCCTCTTGGAGCTGATCCCGATCGCGATCCTCTTCACGGTGGTGATCGGCTCGATCTATGCGGGCTGGGCCACGCCCACGGAATCCGCCGCCATCGGGGTGGTGATCGCCACGCTGATCGCCATGACACTCGGCACCGGCCTGACCACCAAGATGGTCACCGAGGCGCTGACCGGCACCGTGCGCATCACCGCGATGATCATGCTGGTGATCACCGGCGCCTATTTCCTCAACTTTGCCATGACCTCGGCAGGTCTGGGGCGCGCGCTGACCGATCTTCTGTCGAATACGGGCCTCTCACCCTTCGGCACGCTCCTTCTGGTGATCGCGCTCTATCTGGTTCTGGGCTTCTTCATCGAAACGCTCTCGCTGATGGTCGCCACCATTCCGATCATCGTGCCGGTGATCGCGGGGCTCGGCTATGACAAGGTCTGGTTCGGCGTGCTGATGATCGTGCTGATCGAGATGGCGCTGATCACCCCGCCTGTCGGCCTCAACCTCTTTGTCGTGCAATCGGCACGCAAATCCGGTTCGCTCAATCAGGTCATCATGGGCGTGATCCCCTATGTCTGCGTGATGCTCGTCATGATTGCCCTTCTGGTCGCCGTGCCGCAACTGGCGCTCTGGCTCCCCTCCCTTCTCTGATCAGGATATATCATGCTGTTTTCCGTCAACGGGCGCACCCTGCCTATCGCATTTTCCAATCTGATCGTCGCGGGCTGGACGGGGCGCAATGCCGATGCCATCGCCCATCATATCGAGGAACTGGCCGCCCTTGGGGTGGCGCCGCCCTCGACCACGCCGCTATACTACCGCGTCTCGGCGCCGCTGCTGACCCAAGCCTCCGAGATAGAGGTGGTGGGCGCCGACAGTTCGGGCGAGGTCGAACCGCTCATCGTGCAGACGGGCGCCGAGCGCTATCTGGGCATGGCCTCGGACCATACCGACCGCGCGCTCGAGGCGCATTCTGTGGCGATGTCGAAACAGGTCTGCGCCAAACCCTGCGCCACCGCCCTCTGGCCCTGGGCCGAGGTCGAGGACCATCTCGAAGAGATCGAGATGCGGTCCTATATCTTCGAGGGCGGCGACTGGGTGCTCTATCAGGAGGGCACGCTGGCGAGCATCCGCCCGCTGACCGATCTGATCGACGGTTCGGGTCTGGCCGATCTCGCGCAGAACGGGGCCGTGGGTATGCTCTGCGGCACCTTCGGCGCTATTGGTGGCGTGCGTCCGGCCCCGCGTTTCCGCATGGAGATGCGCGATCCGGTTCTGGGTCGCACCATCACCCACGAATATGACAGCGTCTCTTTGGCGGATGTCGCATGAGCATCGATCTGATGCTTGTGGTGGAGGCGGCCCTTGCAAAGGTCGCCGCCCTGCCCGAGGCCACCCGACGCGCGATCTTTACCGAGTTCTCGCCCGAACGCATCCGCACCGAGGCCGCGGAACTTACCCGCCGCCATCTGGCGGGAGAGGACATGCCGCTTTTCGGGCTGCTGGTCTCGGTCAAGGATCTCTATGACGAGGCGGGGCAAGTGACCTCGGCAGGCTCGCGCCTGCTGGCGGAGCGTCCACCCGCCAGCCGTGATGCCGAGGCGGTCGCACGGCTCAAGGCGGCCGGCGCGCTGATGTTCGGGCGCACCTCGATGTCGGAATTCGCCTATTCGGGTGTGGGGCTCAATCCCCATCACGGCACCCCTGAAAGCGCGCTGGCCCAAGGGATCATCCCCGGCGGTTCGTCCTCGGGGGGCGCGGTCAGCGTGGGGCTCGGGCTCTGCGATGCGGCACTCGGCACCGATACGGGTGGCTCACTGCGCATTCCGGCGGCGGCCAACGGGATCTGGGGGATCAAACCCAGTCAGGATCTGGTCGATGCCACCGGTATCTACCCTCTGGCGGGCAGCTTCGATACCGCAGGCCCGATGGCCCGCGATGCCGATACCCTGCGCCGTGTGCTGGAGGTGATGGCGGGAGAACCGCTGCCGGTCCACCCCGTCGGTCCGCTGAAGATCGCCGTGCCGCAAGGCGCGTTCACCAATGATCTCGCCCCCGAGGTCGCCCGATGGTTCGAGGCCCGTCTTGCCGCGCTGCGCGCGCAGGGCCATAGCCTGACCGAGGTTGATATGGAGGCGATCGGGGCGGCAATGGTGCTCAACAAGACCATCGTCGCGGCCGAGGCACTGGCGATCTACCATGACGATCTCGCGCGGCTCGAGGAGATCGGCGATCCGCGCGTGCTCTCGCGGATCCGGTTCGCCGAAACCCTCCCCGACGGCGCATTGGCCGAAGCAAAAGCCGCGCGCGGAGAGGTGGTCGCGCGTTTCGAGGCGCTCATGGCGGGCTTCGATATGGCCCTCGCGCCGACCCTGCCGATGCTGCCGCCCAGTATCGAGGCGACCGAGGCGGAATTCGACAGGCTCAATGCCGCGATGCTGCGCAATACCTCGCTCGTCAATCTGGTCGATGGCTGCGCCATCAGCCTGCCCAGCGGAGATCTGTCTCCCGCTTATTCGATGCTGATGCTTTTTGCCCCCAGAGGCCGCGATGCGCTTTTGCTGCAAGCTGCCGAAACGATCGCTTAACCGCCTGTCCACTCACGGATAACTGGCGTTTACGGGCCGCGTATCAAACGCGGCCCGTAACTTTGACCGGATAAGCGGTTCAGGAGATAACAGCGATCACCTCACCCGCACCGACCGTAGCGCCCGCAACCCCTCGGCGGGTGACGCAGCCCGCCGAGGGCGCCAGAACGGGCGTCTCCATCTTCATGGCTTCCATCACCGCAAGAGTGTCGCCTTCGCGCACCTGCGCCCCATCCTCGACCGCCCAAGACTGCAGCTGACCGGTGATCGGCGCCGTTACCGCGCCTGCCTCCGAGGCAGCGCCGGTCTGCTCGAAGGTCGTGGCGGAGGCCGTCACCGTGCCGAGGCGCGCCGCCAGCCGATCAAGCAATGCCGCACTGAACCCGATCTCGCGGATCTCGCCATCAATCTCCACCGGCCCGCGCAGCACCGTCTCGGGGCGCGGGCTCACCCGCAACGCCGCTTCGAGCGGCGCGGCAAAATCGGTCTCGATCCAGCGGGTATGGACCGCAAACCCGTCAGGGTCGGTAAATTCCGGCGCCTCGATCACTGCACGGTGGAAGGGCAGCACCGAGGCGACCCCCTCGATGCGAAACTCGGCAAGCGCGCGGCGCGCACGGGCAATGGCGCTCGCCCGATCCGGCCCCCAGACCACCAGCTTGGCCATCAAACTGTCGAAGCTCTGCGGCACAACGCCACCCGCCTCGACACCGCTATCGATGCGCACCCCCGGCCCCGAGGGCGCGTCAAAGCGGGTGATCGGACCGGGCGTGGGCAGGAAGCCCCGCGCGGGATCCTCGGCATTGATGCGGAACTCGATGGCATGACCGCGCGGCGCGGGCGTTTCGGTCAGGCGCAAGGCCAGGCCTTCGGCCACCCGCAGCTGCTCGATCACCAGATCGATGCCGGCGGTCTCCTCGGTCACCGGATGCTCGACCTGCAAGCGGGTATTCACCTCGAGGAAGGAGATCATCCCGTCCTGACCCAGCAGGAACTCGACCGTCCCCGCCCCGCTATAGCCCGCCTCCGCACAGATCGCGCGGGCGGCTTCGTGGATACGGGCGCGCTGGTCATCGCTGAGGAAGGGCGCGGGCGCTTCCTCGACGAGTTTCTGGTTGCGACGCTGGAGTGAACAGTCGCGCGTGCCCAGCACCACCACATTGCCATGGCGGTCGGCGATGACCTGCGCCTCGACATGGCGCGGGCGGTCGAGGAACCGCTCGACATAGCAGGCGCCATTGCCAAAGGCCGTCTCCGCCTCGCGCCGTGCCGCATGGAACAGCTCGGTGATCTCTGCCATCTCGCGCGCGACCCGCATACCCCGTCCGCCGCCGCCATGCGCGGCCTTGATGGCGATCGGCAGGCCATGGGCATGGGCAAATGCGACAGCCTCCTCGGGCCCTGCCACCGGCCCTTCGGTGCCCGGCACCAGAGGAGCGCCGACCTTCATGGCAATCCGGCGCGCAGCCACCTTGTCCCCCAGTTCGGTGATCACCTGCGGATCAGGCCCGATCCAGACCAGTCCCGCCGCCTGCACGGCGTGGGCGAATTCGGCGCTTTCCGACAAAAACCCGTAGCCCGGATGCACCGCATCCGCACCCGCGCGGTGCGCGATCTCGAGCAATGCGTCGATATTGAGATAGGTCTCCGACGGCTTGGCCCCCGGCAGCGCAAAGGCACGATCGGCCGCGCGCACGAAAGGCGCATCTGAATCCGCATCCGCGTAAACGGCGATGGAGGCCACCCCGTAATCTCGGCAGGCCCGCACCACACGCAGGGCAATTTCGCCACGGTTGGCAATCAGAACAGTCTTCATCACTTGGATCCTCGAGAAAGAATTTCGGCAAAGGGCGCGAGCGGATTGAACCGGATCTTCGCGCCGGGCGGGATCTGCCCCGCCAGATCGAGATGGTAGCTGGCAACCGAACCGATCACCGGATAGCCCCCCGTCAGGGGGTGGTCGGCCAGAAACAGCACGGGCTGGCCCGAATGCGGCACCTGCAGCGCGCCCGTGGCTGTGCCCTCGGAGGGCAGCTCGCGCGCATCCTCGCGGGTCAGCGCCTCGCCCGAGAGCCGGATGCCCACCCGCGAGGACTGCGGCGTGACCTCCCAGAGCTGGCCCGAGAGCGCCGCCACGGTTTCGGGCGAAAACCAGTCGGTGCGCGGACCCATCACCACATCCAGCACCACGGTTTCGCCGGGTCTGGGCAACTCGGGCGGGGAGAGGGCGGGCTCGACAGCCCCCGCGCGCGCATGTGCAAGCTCCAGAACAGCCCCCGCACCAAGCGGCTCGGGCCCGACCTCGGCCAAGGTATCACGGGTAGCAGAGCCCATGATCCGCTCGACATCGAACCCGCCACGCACGCCGAGAAGGCTGCGCAGCCCCGATAGCGGCGCGCCGATCTCCACATGATCGCCCGCATCGAGCGCAAGCGGCGCATGGGAGCCGAGGTTCCAGCCATTCACTTTCACCGCGCAGGGCGCCCCCGTCACCGCGATCACTGCTGTCTCCTCGGCACGGAAGGCAAACCCGCCGCCTGTCAACTCGATTGCAGGCGTGCCCGGCGCATTGCCCAGCATCCGGTTGAGCGCACGAAACGCGTGCCGGTCGAGCACACCCGAGGCCGATACACCCTGCCCCGCCTGCCCCAAACGGCCCAGATCCTGAAAGAGCGCCGGAAACGGGGAGGCGGTGACCCTGAAGCCCGTGCCCTGCGCGGGCGCAGGGCGGGTCTCGGGCATAGGCAGGACGACAGGGTGGCTCTTGCCGCGGGCCTGTGTGAATTGCACATGATCACCGGGCTGCAGGAAAGCCGGCGGATCACGGGAGAGGTCCCACATCGGCACATCGGTGGTGCCGATGATCTGCCAGCCACCGGGGCTCGCTTTGGGATAGACGCCGCTAAACTTGCCTGCAAGCGCCACCGCTCCCGCCGGAATCCGTGTGCGCGGGCTCTGGCGGCGGGGTACATCGAGCGCGGGATCCCCTCCGGTCATATAGCCAAAGCCCGGCGCAAAACCGCAAAAGGCGACGGTCCATGGCTGTGATTGATGTCGCGCGATAACCTCTGCCACGCTCAGCCCCGTAAGGGCCGCCACTTCGGCGAGATCCTCGCCTTCATAGCGCGTAGGCAGCTCGCGCAGGCGCGCGGGGCCTTGCGCGCGCGGGGTCAGGTCGCGCCGCGCGACCTCTGCCGCGATCCGGTCGCCGCCCTGAACCAGCGGGTCGAACCCGATGAAGAGAGTTCGGGCGGCAGGCACCATTTCGGTGACGCCCGCAAGCGGGGCCTCGCGCAGGCTCTCGTGAAGGGCCAACACCTCCTCGAGGCTGTCCAGCTCGACCAGAACGGCCTCGAGGGCGACCGGAAGGACCCTCATGCGCCCGCCCTCGCGAAAGCCCCGAGCGCCACGCCGTCAGCGGCAAGAAGGTCACGGATGCATCGCGCCATGGCCACCGCATCAGGGCTGTCGCCATGAACACAGATCGAGCCCGCATCAAGCGTGACGAGGCTCCCGTCAATCGCCTCGATCACCCCCTCGCGGGCAAAGCGGCGCATGCGCTGTGCCACATGCGCGGGATCATGCAAAACGGCCCCTGCCTCCTTGCGCGAGACCAGCGTGCCCTCGGGCGTATAGGCGCGGTCGGCGAAGGCCTCACCCACCACGCTCAGTCCCTGTGCCCGCGCCCGCGCCACAAGCGGGCTGCCTGCCAGCGCCATCAGCACCAGATCCCCGCCAAGCGCCTTGAGCGCCGCGATCACGGCCTGCCCCTGACGGGCATCATGGGCGATGGTGTTATAGAGCGCGCCATGCGGTTTTACATAGGATACCCGCGTGCCCGCCACCCGCGCCAGCGCATCGAGCGCCCCGATCTGGTAAATCACCTCGGCGGTCAGATCCTCGGAGGACACATCCATATTGCGCCGGCCGAACCCCGCCAGATCGCGGTAGCCCACATGCGCCCCCACCGCCACGCCGCGCTCGGCCGCGCGTTCGAGGGTGCGCAGGATGCCTGCCGGATCACCGGCATGGAAACCGCAGGCCACATTGGCCGAGGTGACGATGTCGAGCATGGCCGCATCATCGCCCATTGCCCAAGCGCCGAAGCTCTCGCCGAGATCGCTATTAAGATCCATCTTTTCTTTCCTCCTCGCTCTCTTTCCGGTGTCGCGATTACTGGCCCAGGAAGGCAAAGATCGCGCCGACCGATTTCAGGCCCATATACCAGGTCAGCACACAGACAAGCGTCCCCGAGACCAGCAGCCAGCGTGGCGAGCGATACCCCCCCAGAAGATCGGGGCGCGCCCAGCCCACATACATGAAGACGCTGAACCCCACAGGCAGTATCAGCCCGTTGAAGCCGCCCGCGAAGACCAGAAGTGCCGCAGGGGCCGTGCCCAGCCCGATATATGTAGCCAGCGAAAGCGCGATGAACACCACAGTGGCCACCGCCCGTCCGCGCTCGCTCAGTCGCGGCAGGAAGACAGTCAGGAAGGAGACCGAGGTATAGGCCGCCCCGATCACACTGGTAATGGCCGCACCCCACAGGATCGCGCCGAACACCCGCAGCCCAAGATCGCCCGCTGCCGCGCGGAAGGCCTGCGCCGCCGGATTGCCGCTCTGGCCTGACGTATCGATCACGAGCCCTGCCGAAACCACACCCAGAATGGCTAGAAACAGCACGAAGCGCATGACGCCTGTGACCACGATACCGGTCAGAGCCGCGCGGGTGACCAAGGGAAGGTTCTCCTCGCCTACCATGCCCTGATCAAGGAGCCGGTGCGCACCCGCATAGGTGATATAGCCGCCGATCGTGCCGCCCACGATGGTGACGATGGTCGCGAAATCGATACTGTCCGGGAAAATCGTCTGACGCAGAGCCTCTCCCACCGGCGGATGCGAGACGCAGGCGACAAAGACCACCAGCGCGAGCATCACAAGCCCCAGCACCACAACCACACGGTCCATCACGAGCCCCGCCCGTTTGGACAGGAAGATGCCGACCGCGATGAGCGCACTGATCACGCCGCCTGTCTTGGGGTCGAGGCCCAGAAGCGCATTCGTGCCAAGCCCTGCCCCCGCGATATTGCCCACATTGAACACGAACCCGCCCAGCAGGATGAAGACCGCCAGCAGATAACCGGTTCCGGGCAGGGCTGCATTGGCGATCTCGGCGGCGCGGCGGCGCGAAAGGGTGATGATGCGCCAGATGTTCATCTGCACCACGAAGTCGATCAGGATCGAAACGAGGATGGCAAAGGCGAAGGTCGCGCCGAGCTTGCCTGTGAATGTGGCCGTCTGGGTAATGAACCCCGGACCGATGGCCGATGTGGCCATCATGAAAATCGCGGCCACAAGCGCATGGCGCGTCAGGCGGGCAGGTTGGATCTGATCGGACAATGCGGTCTCCCCTTTGGATGATGCGAGAGGCGTGCTCTGCTCCCGTTTAGGAGAAACGTGGCCTACGCTCGGCACATTGTTCAACAATAATTTTATATCATCATACAAAAAGACGAGTCTTGCCGTTCTATTTTTAAATTTCTGCATATTATTTCATCACGATTGTAGCAAATAGCGGCCAAATCTGCACCATCGCTGGCACCTGTGGCGGAAATATGAGAGCCCTTGCACAAATTTCACGAGGTACACGATGACAGGTCTGCCCCTTTCGCTGGCACAACGCAGCGCCGAACGGATCAGGGCGCTGATCGTGTCGGGCGATCTGCGCCCCGGCGCGCGGCTGTCCGAGGCGGCCTATGCCGAACGGCTCGATGTCTCTCGCAACACGCTACGCGAGGCTTTCCGCATCCTCGTCAAGGACGGGCTTCTTCTACACGAGGCCAATCGCGGCATATCGGTGGCGCGCCCGTCGATGGAATCGATCCTCGACATCTACCGGATCCGCCGGATCATCGAGGTGCAGGCCGTGCGCACGAGCTATGCCGGCCATCCCGCTATCACACGGATGGCGGAGGCTGTAGAACGTGCCCGCGCGCATGCCGCGCAAGGCGATTGGCAGGCGGTGGGCAGCGCCAATATGGAATTTCACGACGCCCTCCTGTCGCTTGCCGACAGCCCGCGCCTGAATGCGTTCTATGCCACTCTAACGGTCGAGTTACGGCTTGTTTTCGGATTGGTCGAAGATCCGCAATATCTGCACGAACCCTTCATCGAGATGAACGCGCGCCTGATCGAGTGCCTGAGAGCCGGTCGCCCCGAGGCCGCCGCAGATCTTCTCGAGAGTTATCTCCTCCAATCCGAACGGATGCTTGTCTCCGCCTTCACACGGCTCTGACACGCCCGCGCGGGAACAGACCGGACCGTGTCCGCTAATCCCACGCCAAAAGCTCCGCCCCGTGACGTTGCGTTCGGCGCTTTTACACGCGCAGGCAAACCGACGGTGAGCCTTCGCACGACATCTGACCGAGCGGTTTCAATGACACTTGATATGCCGCGATCACCAATCCTCCCTTGAGCACGCTCGCGCAACCGCGCCAGAACATTGGAAAAAACGTCATTTTCATGCTCATCGACATCGTGACCATAAAGCCCACACTTCCCGACGAAACCTAAGTCCGGACACCGGTCGTATCGGGTCTCGACCGGTCCGCATTCCCTGTTCGGATCGGTCTCGAGCCGATGGTGGCTCGATCCTCACTGTCGCATCGGCAGGGGCCTTGCCACGGTTTTTCGGTAAGGACGGCTTGAACCGCTCCATTCACGCGTCGGAACGCCAGCAAACCTGCTCGTCGTTCAGGTCACCTGGCGGAGGCTGAATCATGGCTTTTTGGCATTCTCGCTCAGCCAGGCAGTAAACTCATTCGTACTCTGCGAGACGGGCTGGGTCGTCGTGACGAAGTAGGAGGTGCCGAGATCCAGTTCGCCATCAGGCCAGGGGCACAATGTTTTTTCGCGCACGGCGCCTGCCGCAATCGAACGCCACCCCAGCATGACCCCGCGCCCATCCAGCACCGCCTGAGCGGCCTGAACATAATTGGTGAATGTCTGACCCGTTAGCCTTTCGCGTATGATCCCGCGCGCCAAAAAATACTCTTCCCACCCTGCCCAATGCTGGTTGCGCGGACTGCGGACATGGATCAGGGGCGCAGCCTCAAGGCCTATACCCTCGCGCTGCAGCCGCTCCAGCAGCGCGGGCGCGGCAACCGGAAAAATGCGCTCCTCGAATAGCTTGAAGGTCCGCCCCTCATGCCAGTTACCCGTTCCGTAACGGATCGCGATATCAATACCAGGGGCAAGATGCGGCAAATCGCTAGCGGGCGCCTGCACATTGACGGTGATTTCGGGATGTTTGGCATAAAAGTCGGGCAAGCGGGGCATCAGCCAATATGTCGCCATCCCGATAGTGCAGGACACCGTAACCTGCTGGCCGCCAAGTCCGGCCATGTCCCGGATATCCTCCACTGCAACCGAGATCCGCCCCAAACCCTCGCGCACCGCGCGCGCGAGGATCTCTCCGGCCTCCGTCAGCCGGGCGGGCCGTGTCGAACGATCCAGCAACTGCGCGCCGACATGATCCTCGAGCGCCTTAAGGCTCTGGCTGATCGCAGGCTGGGTCACATTCAACCGCGCAGCCGCCAGATGCATCGAACCATGGCGCGCGATCGCCTCGAAGGTGGTGAGAAGACGTAGGGGTGGCAAGCGGCTCATAACATAACCCTGTTCTTAACTTATGTTCAAACTAACCGCTCTGTTCGCAAGAGGGAAGCTGTGAAAACCTACCAGCGAAAACGCATTAGAACAGGGAAATACCTATGAATATAATGGATGATACGCTGTCGCGCCCCACACTTAAGTCTCAGGGGCTTGAGGTCGTTCTGTCCGACGGGGCGGCGCATTACTTTAATTATTACTGGCTGCGCGACAACTGCCCGACCTCGTTCAACACCGATACGCGCGAGCGGAGCTTCGACATCTTCCACCTTGCGGCAGCGCCGCGCGCCGAAAGCGCCGAGGTTGACAGCAACGCGCTGGTCATCAAATGGGCCGACGAGGATCACGTCACCCGTTTCCCTCTTGCATGGCTTGAAACCTTCGCCAAAGGCACCCCGCGCCATGACCCCGCCGATCTGCCGCGCAGCGCGTGGTATGGCGATCACTATCCGCAGGTGCCACGCTTCAGCCAGCCCGCGCTTCTGGCAAATCCGGCATTGAGGGCGAAATGGATCGAAGCAATGCTGGTGCAGGGTTTCACCATCCTGACCGATATGCCCGATAGTAACGAAGGGTTGACCGAAACCGCCGAGATGATCGGACAGGTCCGGCCCACCTTCTTCGGCGATTATTTCGATGTGAAGACGCATATCAAACCCACCAACACGGCCTATACCTCTGCCGCGCTGGAACTGCATACCGACACCCCTGCCGAGGAACATGCGCCGGGCGTCCAGTTCCTGCATTGCCGCGCCAATAGCGTGCAAGGGGGCGAAAGCCTTTATGCTGATGGTGTGGCCGTTGCCAATGACTTCCGACAACGCGATCCCGAAGGCTTCAAGCTGCTGAGCGAGACGCCGGTGCCGTTCTATTGCGAACACGACACCTATGACATGCGTTCGCGCCAGACCGTGATCGAACTTGACCAACATGGCGAGGTTTCGGGGCTAACCATTTCGCAGCACATGCTGGATATCTCCGACCTTGATCAGGCGCTGCTCGACCGCTGGTATCCGGCATTCTGCCGCTTCGGGAAAATGCTGCAGGAAGACAAATACATGATGACCTTCCTGATGAAAGCGGGCGAATGCATGGTGTTCGACAACCACCGCATCGTTCACGGGCGCGCGGCCTATTCGGCGACAAGCGGCGACCGCTATCTTCGCGGCTGCTACACCGACCGCGCCGAAATGCGCTCGACCTATCGGGCGCTGGTCAGCGAAGGGCGGTTCAAGGCATGAACGCGCATCCGTCTCTTGAACCGGATACGACCGCGCTGCGCATAGATCTGGCGGCGGCGTTCCGTATCTGCCACCAGCTGGGCTGGAGCGAGTCCGTTGGCAACCATTTCAGTGCGGCGGTTTCGGAGGACGGGGCGCAGTTCCTTCTGAACCCGAAATGGCAGCATTTTGGCGCGATCCGCCCCGACGATCTTCTGGAGCTGGACAGCAACGATCCGTCGGTTCTGGACCGTCCCGACCCACCGGATGCGTCTGCATGGTGCGTGCATGGGACGCTTCACCGCCGCAAACCCGAGGCGCGGGTTATTCTGCATTGCCATTCACCCTATGCAACGGCGCTGGCCTGCCTGAAAGATCCCACGGTCGTGCCCATCGACAATAACACGGCGCGGTTCTACGGCCGCACCGCCTATGATCTGTCGTTCGGGGGTATTGCCGATGCCGAGGAAGAGGGCGAGCGGCTGGCTGAAAACCTTGGCGACAAAACCGTTCTGGTTATGGGCAACCATGGCGTGACCATCGTCGGCCAGACTGTCGCGGCAGCGTTCGAAGACCTGTATTTCTTTGAAAAAGCCGCCCAGACGCTGATCTTGGCGAAGTCTACGGGGGCGCCCCTGGCGATTCTATCCGATGCGGTCGCACAGAATACTGCGGATGGCTGGCGCCCTTATGCTGGCATGGCAGATCGTCATTTTGCCTACCTCAAGGCGCAATTGCCGCATTTGTAAGCCCGCCTGGCCCTACTCACTTCCCCTCGGTTGCGTTACGCTTCCGAAGATAAGTGTTATTGACGAAAGACATCTATGAACCGTTTTCCCTCGATGCAGGCGCTTCGGGCAATCGAGAGCGTCGCACGAAATGGCGCGCTCTGGCGAGCGGCCTCGGAGCTGAACCTGACCCGCAGCGCAATCAGTCACCAGTTGCGCCTGCTTGAACGCGATCTGGGGTTCAAGATCCTGATCCGGACCGGCAACCAGACCGAAATCACACCGCGCGCGATGGCATATGCGGAAGACGTGCGCCGGGCCCTAAGCATGATCGCGACATCAACCTCGCGGCGCAGCCAGAACGGGTTGACGGGGCGCCTGACGATCAGCGCCCCGCCCGGATTTGCCTCGGCCTGGCTTTGCACCAATATGAGCGACTTCATTGCCGAGCATCCCGATGTCGTTCTCAATGTCGTCACGACCCATAATCTGGTCGCCACGGCCGATCCCGATGTCGACCTGTTCATTACATTCGATTGCGAGAACCGCGCCCATTTACAGGTCGAGCCACTGATGTCGGTCGAATTCACGCCGCTTTGCAGCCCTGCCTATCTGAGCCAGTTCAAAAGCTTCAATGACCTTGGAATTCTGCGTGAGGCGACATTGTTGCATATGGGCGACTTTACCGATTGGGAGCAGTGGATGCAGCTTTCGGGGCTACCGCCGGAAAATGCCCATCGCGGGATCTGTTTTTCCGACATGAACATCGTCTTCACCGCGGTCATGGCGGGAGAAGGCATCGCCATCGGAGATACTGTTTTATGGGCAAAAGAGCTTCGGGAAGGCAAATTAATGCGACCTTTTTCGGCGGCGCTGCATACCGAATCCGGCTATTTTCTTTGCACACCAGATGAAAATCTTTCAAACCCTATTGTCCAAGAATTCTCCAAGTGGTTGAAAGATCGTCTAGAAATTGGCAAAATGGGCCAAAGGAAAATCTAATGACAAATATTATTTGTCGAGGTGACCAATAAGTTTCAATTGCACATTATCGACTCTAATTACTAAGCTTAACCAACAAAGGACAGCATTGGAAAGCGAGGCGATTGTGGCAAGCACAACGCAGATCGAAGCATGTTCGGTCACCAAAACTTTCGGAAAATTCGCGGCGCTCCGCGATATTTCCCTGACCATCGCCGAAGGCGAATTCCTGTCGCTGTTGGGGCCTTCAGGCTCGGGCAAGACCACGTTTCTGACCTTACTGGGTGGCTATGAGGCCGTAACCTCGGGCCAGTTGCTGTTCGAGGGGCAGGACATGACCGGGTGGTCGGCCAAAGAACGAGCATTCGGCATGGTGTTTCAGGGCTATGCCCTGTTCCCGCATCTGACAGTGGCCGAAAACATCGCTTTTCCGCTGAAGGTGCAGAAACGGTCCAAGGCCCGGATCGATGCCCGCGTGGCCGAGATGATCGAGCTGGTGGGCCTTGCCGGACATGCGCATAAGAAGCCTTCCGCCTTGTCGGGCGGACAGCAGCAACGGGTCGCACTGGCGCGGGCACTGGCCTACGAGCCCAAGGTTCTGTTGCTCGATGAACCTTTCTCCGCGCTCGACAAGAACCTACGCGGCCAGATGCAGGAAGAGCTGCGGCGTCTTCACCGCGATCTCGGCACCACTTTTGTTTTCGTGACCCATGATCAGGAAGAGGCGCTGGCGCTGTCGACCCGTATCGCGATTTTCAATCATGGGCATTTACAGCAGATCGGCACGCCGGACGAGGTCTACGAGCGGCCAGCCAACCGGTTCACAGCCGAATTTCTGGGCGATATCAATATTCTGTCTTTGCAAGGTGGCAACATCACCGGCTCCGCGATCACCGCCCCGCCCCATGCGCAAGGCAACGGCCATCTGGCCATCCGCCCCGAACATATGCGCTTGGCGCAAGATTACGATACGAACCGCCTGCCGACCACCGTACGTGACCGCGTCTATCTGGGCGCGAAATCGCGGCTCCTTCTGGCAACGGGTGCGGGCGAGGAGTTGATCCTCTATTTCGACAACGGTCCCGGAGAGACACCGCCCGCCCCTGGTGCGACGCTCGAGGTCACATGGGACCCGCGCGACAGTTTCGCCGTCTGACCTCCGTCTCCCATCACCAATTTCTCCCGATCCGGAATGCCCTGGCGTTCCGGAAAGGCTCTTCTCATCCCGAACTCCTCAACAGAAAGGTACCGCCTTGAACAGCCATTTCCAGAACGATTGCGTCGAGATTTTGAAAGAGCGTGCAGCCAAGGGCCAGATTTCGCGCCGTCAGATGCTTCAGGGCATGGCCGCCCTTCTGGGCACGAGCGCACTCAGTCTGGGGGCCACGCAGGCCCGCGCCGCGGATGGCAAGCTGGTATTCGTCAATTGGGGCGGCGATGCCCTAGACGCGATGCAAGAGGCCTTCGGCCAACCCTTTACCGCCGAGAGCGGCATTCAGGTGCTCTATGACGGGTCCGGCCCTACCGAAGGCGCAATCACCGCACAGGTCACCGGTGGCAACCCGACATGGGATCTGGTTGATGCCGATCCCTTTACCTCACAGGCACTGGGCCGCAAAGGCATGATGGAGAAAATCGACTATACTATTGTCGATCCGACCAAACAGCGCGAAGGCTTCCAGTGGGACTATTCCTCGTCATGCTATTTCTATTCCTATGTCATCGCCTATGACGCGACCCAGTTCGACACGCCGCCGACCTCGCTCAAGGATTTCTTCGATACCGATAACTTCCCCGGCAAGCGGGCGATGTATAAATGGGGCGCGGGCATGTGGGAGGCCGCGTTATTGGCCGATGGCGTCGCCCCTGCCGATCTCTATCCGCTGGACCTCGATCGTGCCCATGCAAAGATCGAAGGATTTAAAGACCATATCGGGGCCTTCTGGGGTGGTGGTGCGGAGAGCCAGTCTCTGCTGCTGAACGGCGATGTCTCGATGGCCCTGATCTGGAACACCCGGGCGAGTCTGCTGGACAAGGATACCGAGGGCGAGATCACCTTTACCTTCCAGGATGGCATTATCGGACCTGGCGGGATCGGTGTGCTCAAGGGCAATCCGGGTGGGACGGAAGAGGCGATGCGCTACATCGCCGCGACGCAGGATCCGGCACGTCAGGCGAAGTTCTTCGAACTTATGGGCAATGGGCCGTCCAACCCTGCCGCCGATAGCCTGATCCCCGAAGAGCTGCGCCACTACAATCCGATGGACCCAGAGAACCTGCCCAAACAGGTCGCCCTGAATACCGATTGGTACGAGGAAAACTATGCCTCGGCGCTGGATGCCTATCTGCAACTGATCTCCGCCTGATCCTGACACTGCTGCCCGCGCTTTGATGGCACGGGCAGCCTAAAGGAGCCTCCATGCGCCCTACCCTCTTTCTGATTTGCCCGGTGCTGCTGTTTCTCGGGCTAAGTTACCTATTGCCGTTTCTTGGCATCGTGCAGCTCAGCTTCACCGATCCCCAGCCGGGCCTGGCGCAATACCGCCATGTCCTGAGCGACCCGCTCACGCTGGCCGTCATCTGGCGCACATTGCGGCTATGTATCATCGTAACCGTCGTCTCGGTCGGCTGCGCCTATATCATCACGCTCCTATGGGTGCGCGGCACTCCTGTCATACGGTTACTGACAGAGTTATGCATCATGATCCCGTTCTGGATCTCGGTCCTTAGCCGCGCCTTCGGGTGGTTGTCGCTTCTGTCCAATCGCGGCTTGATCAACACATGGCTCAAGGATGCAGGCCTGATCGATGCCTCCATCCAGATGACTCGCAACGAATTTGCGGTGGTGGTGGGTATGGCGCATTACCTTATTCCCTTTGCCGTCTTTCCGCTGGCAACGGCCATGCGCAATGTCGATGAACGGGTGCTGACGGCAGCCGACGGGATGGGCGCATCACGGCTGCGGATCTTCTGGCAGATCTTCCTCCCGATGACGGGGAACGGGATCATCGGTGCGACCCTTCTGGTCTTCGTGTTTTCCATCGGCTTTTACGTCACGCCCGCACTTCTGGGCGGGGGCCAATCGGTGCTGCTGGCCGAGCTGATCTATCTGTGGATCTTCCAGATGCCGCAATGGGGCATGGCAGCCGCGCTCAGTGTCGTCATGATGATCGCGGTGGGCGGCATCCTCGTTGCACTGATGCGCCGCAACGCGGAGATTGCCAAATGACCGGTCTACGCCCCGGCCGTCTGGCCACACTGCTCTGCGGTCTTGTCGCCGTATTCCTGCTGATGCCCCTGATCGCGGTGGTGCCGGTCAGCTTCACCTCGAAACGCTACCTGTCCCTTCCCGATGGTGACTGGTCATGGCGCCACTATGCCGCGCTGTTTTCCGATCCCGACTGGGGCCGTAGCCTGTGGACCTCGATCGAGGTGGGAGTGCTGGCCAGCAGCTTGTCGGTGGTGCTGGCCACGGCCTTCTGCCTCGGGCTGTGGATGATGCGCCCGCGCTTTGGCGGACTGATGACAGGCTTTGTCCTGCTGCCGATGGTGGCGCCCCCCGTCGTCTCATCGCTGACACTCTACTTCTTCCTCAACAAGCTGTCGCAATGGAACAGCCTGATTGGCTATGACACATTGGGCGGGGTGGTGTTGGCCCATACAGTCATGGTCGTCCCCTATGCCGTGATTGTGGTCATGGTCTCGCTCGGCCAGCTGGACCGGCGCATGGATCTGGCTGCGCAATCGATGGGGGCCAGCGTGCCTACCCGTATCTTCGGAATTATCCTGCCCAATATCCGGTTCGGTCTGCTGGGCGCCTTCGTGATGTCCTTTCTGTTCAGCTGGGACGAGATCGGTGTCACGCTCTTTGTCACCTCGGTCAATACCATCACCTTGCCCCGTCGCATGTGGATGGGCCTGCGCGACAATGTCGATCCCTCCATCGCCTCCCTCTCGGTGCTGTTGATCCTTGTGGTCGCCGCCATCGTGATCGGCCGCGCCGCCTTCGCGATGCGCGCCGCTCGCTCCCGTCGCTAAACCTCTTCGAAAACCCAATCAATACGAGGGTAAATCATGAATTTCGGTCTGACCGATGAACAGGAGATGATCGTCTCCACCGTCCGCAGTTTCGTGGAAAACGAGATCTATCCGCACGAGACACTTGTCGAACGCACCGGTGAGGTCCCTGCCGAGATCGGACAGGAGATCAAGCGCAAGTGCATGGATCTGGGGTTCTATGCCTCGAACTTTCCTGAAAGCGTAGGCGGCCCGGGACTGAGCCATGTCGATTTCGCGCTGGTCGAGCGTGAGTTGGGCCGCGGCTCGATGGCGCTGACACATTTCTTCGGCCGTCCGCAGAACATCCTGATGGCCTGCAAGGGCGAGCAGATCGAGAAATACCTGCTTCCGGCAGTGCGCGGCGAGAAGATGGATGCGCTGGCAATGACCGAACCCGATGCCGGATCGGATGTGCGCGGCATGAAATGTCAGGCGGTGCGCGATGGCGGCGACTGGGTGGTAAATGGCTCCAAGCATTTCATCTCGGGCGCGGAACATGCCGATTTCGTCATCGTCTTCATCGCAACCGGCGTCGATGACACCCCGCGCGGCCCGAAAAAACGCATCACCTGTTTCCTTGTCGATCGCGGCACACCGGGCTTCGAGATCGCGCGCGGCTATAATTCGGTCTCCCATCGCGGCTATAAGAACTCGATCCTCTATTTCGACAATTGCCGCCTGTCGGATGCGCAGGTTCTGGGCGAGGTCGATGGCGGATTCGATGTGATGAACGAATGGCTCTATGCCACCCGCATCACCGTGGCCACCAACTCGGTCGGGCGGGCGCGCCGCGTCTTCGACCATGCGCTGTCCTATGCCGCCGAGCGCAAACAGTTCGGTCAGGCCATCGGCAAGTTCCAGGGCGTGAGCTTCCAGCTGGCCGATATGATCACCGAGATCGATGCCGCCGATATGCTGACCCTGTCCTCGGCATGGCGCCTCGATCAGGGCCTGCCCGCCAACCGCGAGATCGCCTCCGCCAAAGTCTATGCCTCGGAGATGCTGGCCCGTGTAACCGATGCCGCGCTGCAGATCCATGGCGGGATGGGGTTGATGGACGAATTACCCATCGAGCGCTTCTGGCGCGATGCCCGCGTGGAACGCATCTGGGACGGCACCTCCGAGATCCAGCGCCACATTATCAGCCGCGAGCTACTTCGCCCCTTGGGAGCCTGACCCATGCAGCCGCTCAGCCGTCTCTTTTCCCCGACCTCCATCGCCATAATCGGCGGCGGGATCTGGTGTGAAGCCGTCATCCGTCAATGCCGCGCAACCGGATTTACCGGAGAGATCTGGCCCGTCCACCCCAAGAAAGACAGGATGGGGGGCCTGCCGACCTATCCCGATCTGGCAGCGCTTCCGGGTCGGCCCGATGCCGCTTTCATCGGCGTCAACCGTATGCTGACGGTCGAGGTGGTGCGCGAGCTGGCGCAGATGGGCTGTGGCGGCGCGGTCTGCTTTGCCGCAGGGTTCAGCGAGGCGGTCTCCGAGCTGGCCGACGGGGCCGACTTGCAGGCGCAGCTGGTCGAGGCAGCAGGAGCCATGCGGGTTCTCGGCCCCAATTGCTACGGCGTGGTCAATGCCCTGGACCGCATGGCCCTCTGGCCCGACCGCCATGGCATGACCGCGCTCGAAAGCGGTGTGGCGGTGATTGGTCAGTCCTCCAACGTGCTGATAAATCTCACCATGCAGCGTCGTGGTCTGCCGCTGGCGGTGGTGGCGGCCGCAGGCAATCAGGCGCAGACCTCGATGTCCGATCTGGGTATGGCGCTTCTGGATGATCCCCGTATCACCGCGTTAGGGCTGCATATCGAAGGGATCGGTGACCTGCCCGCCTTCGAGGCGCTGGCCGAGCATGCGGCCCTTCTGGGGAAGCCGATCGTGGCTCTCAGGGTCGGGACATCGGAACAGGCGCAGGCGGCGGCGGTGTCCCATACCGCATCCCTCACCGGATCGGACGCGGGCGCGCGGGCGCTCTTCAAACGTCTCGGGATTGCGCAGGTTGAAAGCCCGACAGAGCTGGTTGAGACCCTCAAGATCCTGCATGTAACGGGCGGGCTGTCCTCGGCCCGGATTGCCTCTGCGTCCTGTTCGGGCGGCGAGGCATCGCTCATGGCCGATATGGGCGAAGGTGCCGGCATTGTTTATCCCGCCCTGACAGAGGGCCAGAAGGCCCGCCTGCGCGAGGCGCTCGGCCCCAAGGTGGCGCTCGCCAACCCATTGGATTATAACACCTATATCTGGGGAGATGAGACCGCGCTCGAGGCGACCTTTACCGCGCTCTGCCCCGCCGAGGCCGAACTCGGACTTGGCTGCGTGGTGGTGGATTATCCGCGCACCGACCGTTTCGAGGCACCAGATTACGATCAGGTCCTGCGGGCCGTCGCCGCCACCAAAGCCGCCACCGGCACGCCGATGGCGCTTGTCTCGCTCATGGCAGAAGGGCTGCCCGAGAGCGTGGCGCAGGAGGCCATCGAATTGGGGATCGTGCCGCTTTGCGGAATGAGCGATGCACTGGCCGCGATAAAGGCCGCCTCGATGGGAAGCGAGCGCGCCAATAGCCGGCCAGATCCGGTGACACTGCCACTCAATGGCCAAGGCACAGCGAGGGTTTTCTCCGAGGCCGAGGCCAAGGGGGTCCTGGCCCGCGCGGGATTGCACGTGCCCAAAGCCTTCCGCGCGCCCACACCACAGGCCGCAGCCGAACATGCGAGCGCGATCGGCTTTCCGGTGGTGCTGAAGGGGGAAGGCATCGCCCATAAAACCGAGGCTGGCGCAGTGGTGCTGGGACTTGGAAGCGCCGAGGCCGTTTACGCGGCTGCCAATGCCATGCCTGCCCAAAGCTTCTTGGTCGAGGAAATGGTCACCGGAACGGTGGCCGAACTGATCGTGGGCGTGATCCGGGACCCCGCGCATGGCTATGTGCTGACTCTGGGTCTGGGAGGCATCCTGACCGAACTGATCCGCGACACCGCCTCGCTTCTGGTCCCCGCATGCCGCGCGGATGTCGCCGAGGCACTCGGCTCATTGCGCACCGGCGCGCTGTTATCGGGCTATCGTGGACGGCCTGCCGCCGATCGCGAGGCGGTGCTTGATGCCGTAATGGCCCTGCAGGGGCTGGTGCAAGCCCATGCCGACAGCCTGCATGAAATCGAAATCAATCCGCTGATGTGCGGCCCCTCGGGGGCGATTGCGGCGGATGCACTTATCAGAATGGAAGACCACGCATGACCCAATCGAATGTGTTGACCGAGCGCCGTGGTGCGGTGCTCGAGGTGACCCTCAACCGCCCCAAGGCCAATGCGATCGACATGGCAACCTCGCGCGAGCTGGGCGAGATCTTCACCGAATTCCGCGATGATCCCGAATTGCGGGTGGCGATCCTAACCGCACAGGGCGAGAAGTTCTTCTGCCCGGGCTGGGATCTGAAGGCGGCGGCAGGCGGCGAGGCGGCGGACGGAGATTATGGCAAGGGTGGCTTTGGTGGCCTGCAAGAGCTGCGCGGGCTCAACAAGCCGGTGATCGCCGCCGTAAACGGCATCGCGTGTGGCGGTGGGCTGGAGCTGGCAATCAGCGCCGATATCATCCTTGCCGCCGATCATGCGACCTTCGCTCTGCCCGAGATCCATTCGGGGACCGTGGCCGATGCGGCAACGCTGAAGCTGCCCAAGCGCATCCCCTATCATATCGCGATGGAGCTTCTCTTTACGGGCCGCTGGTTCGACGCCGAGGAGGCGCATCGGTGGGGGCTGATCAACCGCATCCTGCCTGCCGCCCAGCTGATGGAAGAGGCGCGCCGAATGGCCGACGAGCTGGCCGCAGGCCCGCCCCTCGTTTTCGCCGCGATCAAGGAAATCGCCCGCGAAGCGGAGAATATGAAGTTTCAGGATGCGCTCAACCGCATCAACGCCAGCCAGTTCGAGACGGTGGAAAAGCTCTACCGCTCGGAAGACCAGAAAGAGGGCGCGCGCGCCTTTGCCGAAAAACGCGATCCGGTCTGGAAGGGCCGGTAAGGAGATCCCATGCCGCTAGAGATGAACCGCAAGCTGTTTCTGACCGCCGCCATCACCGGCGCCGGTGCCACGCAGGACAAAAGCCGCCTTGTGCCACGCTCGGCCCGCGAGATCGCGGACGCTGCCATCGAAGCCGCGAAAGCGGGCGCCGCGATCGTGCATTGCCATGTGCGCGACCCCGAAACCGGCGCGCCCTGCCGCGACCGCGCCTATTTCCGCGAACTCACTGACCGGATCCGTTCGTCTGAGACCGATGTGGTGCTGAACCTGACCGCAGGCACGGGCGGCGATCTGACCTTCGGTCCCGTCGAGGACCCGCTGGCGCTCAATCAGGCCGAAACCGATATGACGGGCGCGACCGAACGCATGGCCCATATCCGCGACTGCCTGCCCGAGATCTGCACGCTTGATTGCGGCTCGATGAATTTCGGCGATGGCGACTATGTCATGACCAATACCACCAATATGCTGCGCGCCATGGGCCGGCAGATGACCGATCTGGGCGTCAAGCCCGAGATCGAGGCTTTTGATACCGGCCATCTGTGGTTTGCCAAGCAACTGGTAAAGGAAGGCGTTCTGGACGATCCGGCACTGGTGCAGCTCTGCATGGGGGTGCCGTGGGGCGCGCCCAATGATCTCAATACCTTCATGGCGATGGTCAATAATGTTCCCTCGAACTGGACTTGGTCGGCCTTCAGCCTTGGCCGCGACCAGATGCCCTATGTGGCGGCAGCGGCGCTGGCGGGCGGCAATGTGCGCGTGGGGCTCGAGGATAACCTCTATCTCGAGCGCGGCGTGATGGCCACGAATGCGCAGCTTGTCGAGAAAGCCGCCAACCTGCTAAGCACGATGGGAGCCTCGCTGATGGGGCCTGACGAGGTCCGCGCCCAGCTTGGTCTGGTCAAACGCGATATGCCGGTGCCCGCATGAAGGCCGCGATCATTGGTGGTGGCGTCATTGGCGGCGGCTGGGCGGCGCGGTTCTTGCTCAACGGCTGGGATGTGGCTCTCTTTGACCCCGACCCTGAGGCCGAGCGCAAGATCGCGGAGGTGCTGGCCAATGCCCGCGCTGCGCTGCCCGCGATCTATGACCGCGCGCTGCCTCCCGAGGGGCGTTTGAGCTTTGCGCCGTCCATCGCCGAAGCCGTGGCGGACGCGGATTGGGTGCAGGAGAGCGTCTCAGAACGGATCGATCTGAAACATAAGGTCTATGCCGAGATCGCGGAGGCCCTGCCCGAAAGGGGCTTCATCGCCTCTTCGACCTCCGGCTTCAAAGCCTCCGATCTGGCGGCCAAAGGCGCGCCGGTGGTTGTGGTGCATCCGTTCAATCCCGTATACCTTCTGCCACTTGTCGAACTGTCGGGGCAGGCAACCCTGCGCGACAAGGCCCGCCCCGTGATTGAGGCCATCGGGATGTATCCGCTCGATCTCAACGTAGAAATCGATGCGTTCATCGGCAACCGCCTTCAGGAAGCGGTCTGGCGCGAGGCGCTGTGGATGCTCAAGGACGGGATCGCCACGACCGCCGAGATCGACGAGGCGATCCGCATGGGGTTCGGGCTGCGTTACGCCCAGATGGGGCTGTTCGAGACCTACCGGATTGCGGGCGGCGAGGCGGGGATGGAAAGCTATTTCGCGCAATTCGGCCCCTCGCTGCATTGGCCATGGTCAAAGCTCACCGATGTCCCCGATCTCGACGCGGCGCTTGTCAAAAAGATCAGCGCCCAATCCGAAGCGCAATCGGGCCATAGGAGCATCCGCGAACTGGAGCGCCTGCGCGACGATAATCTGGTGGCCATTCTGCGCGGGCTGCGCCTGAGCGGCAGCGGCGCGGGGGGCGTGGTGCTGGCGCATGAGGCGAGCCTGCCGCCTCTGGGCGAAAGGGACGGGCTTCCGGTCACGGCCTGCCGCTCGGTGCCGGTAACATGGACCGATTACAACGGCCATATGAACGAGGCCGCGTATCTGGAGCTGGGCACTTGGGCCACTGACGCGCTGATGCAGCTGATCGGCGCCGATGCCGGATATGTGGCCGCGGGAAAGAGCTTTTTTACCGTCGATACACGCATCCGCTATCTGGCCGAGACGAAACGCGGCGAGCGGCTGGAGGTCACGACACAGGTGCTTGAGGGCGAGGGCAAGAAGATGAAGCTGTTCCACCGGGTCTATGGTGAAAGCGGCGCGCTTGCAGCCACGATCGAGACATTGCTGCTCCATACCGATCTGACCACCCGCCGCGCCTGCCCGCCCTGCGCGGCGGTGGCGCAAAAACTTGCCGCGCTCGCACAGGCGCATATGACAATCCCTGCACCCGGCGCTGGCGGTGCGGTTGGCCAAAGAGATTAAGGAGTGCCCGACATGTCCCCCGAAGAGAAAAAGACCCGCGAGGATCTGGCCGCCTGTTACCGGCTGGCCGCCAAGCACCGGCTGACTGACCATATCTATACCCATATCACCGCCCGTGTGCCGGGCGAGGAGGGGCATTTCCTGATCAACCCCTATGGCTGGCTCTGGGAAGAGATCACCGCCTCCTCGCTGGTGAAGATCGACACCGAGGGCAACAAGGTCGATGGCAGCCCGCACCGGGTCAATCCGGCGGGGTTCACCATCCATTCGGCGGTGCATATGAACCGCCATGATGCCGCATGGATCATGCATACCCATACCCGCGCAGGCGTCGCGGTGTCCTGCATGGAAGAGGGGCTGATGCCGCTCAACCAGATCTCGCTGCAATTCCACAACCGTATCGCCTATCATGATTTCGAGGGCATTGCGCTGGATCTGGCGGAACGTGAGCGGATCGTGCAGGATTTCGGCACCCATCCGGTTCTGGTGCTGCGCAATCACGGGCTGATCGCTACGGGGCGCTCGGCCGCCGAGATGTTCTCCAACATGTTCTATCTCGAGCGCGCCTGCGAGATCCAGATCGCGGCCACCTCGTCGGGGCGCCCGTTGCGCCTCATCGATGATGCGATGGCCGATCGCGTCTATCAGCAGACCGTGCAGATGCTGGAGGAGGACGGTGATCTGCCCCTTGAATGGGACGCCCATTTGCGCTCGATCCAGGGCAAGGGCACGGATTACCGCCTCTAAGGCGCGCACCCTGACGGGAGCGCGCCTGCAGGATCAGCTTTCGGGCGAGAGCGTCACGCAGATCTTGCCGAAATGTGCCCCGCTTTCCTGATGGCGGAAGGCATTTGCCAGCTCTTCCAGCGGGAAGGTCCGGTCGATGACCGGCGTGATGTCCAGTGCCTCAAGCGCCTTCACGAAATCGAGCTGATGCTGGCGGGAGCCGACGATCAGCCCCTGAAGGCGCTGCTGTTTGCGCATGAGGGTGGCGGTCGGGATCTCGCCGCTAATGCCCGTCAGCACACCGATCAGGGCAAGATGCGCTCCCGCGCGGCCCGCCGCGATAGATTGTGCAAGCGTCGCCGGACCGCCGACCTCGACCACCAGATCGACCCCGCGCCCGCCCGTCAGGCGCACCATCTCCGCGCCCCAGTCCGGCGTCTTGCGGTAATTGATCACATGATCGGCGCCCAGTTCCTTCAGCTGCGCCATCTTCGCCTCCGACGAGGTGGTCGCGAGAACCGTGGCCCCCATCGCCTTCGCCAGCTGCAGCGCATAGATCGAGACACCACCCGTGCCCAGCACGGCCACCGTATCGCCTGCCTTCAGCCCGCCATCGACCACCAGCGCCCGCCATGCCGTCAGACCGGCGGTCGTGATGGTGGCGGCCTGCGCGTGGCTCCAGCCCTTTGGCGCGGGGGTGAACCAGTTAGCCGGACGCGTCACCGCCTCGCGGGCATAGCCATCGATCCCGTCACCCGGCACGCGCGAGAAATCCGAAGGCCGCGCCACACCATCCTGCCAGTCGGGGAAGAAACAGGCCACCACATGATCGCCCACTGCATATTCTTGCACGCCTTCACCCACGGCCAAGACCACACCCGCACCGTCAGCCATCGGAACACGCCCGTCCGCGGCCCCGTTTTCCGCCGAGCAAACGCGATAATCGTGGAAGTTCAGCGATGTGGCATGCAGCCGCACGGTGATCTCGCCCGCCTGCGGGGCGCGGGGCTCGGGCACCTCGGCCAGCACCAGTCTGTCGAGCCCGCCCGGGGCCTTTATGCTCATCTGCTTCATCTTGGTCCTCGATCCTTGTTCGGGCAGAGTATAGCGCGCGTGACGCATCCGGCCATGCGGCTGCCGCGAAGACAGGCCCGGTTCTGTGCGCTGGATGCGTCCATAGACCGGATAGCCAAAATGAAAAAGGCCGCCCCCTTTTGCGGAGGGCGGCCATCACTGGTTACCAACGAGGGGCGGGGTTATTCGCCCGCGACCGCGCGCGCGGTGGCCATCGACGCCGGAGCCTCATCGACGAAACCGTCGATCGCCTCTCCTGCGGCGCGCTTGGTGACAAGGCTGACCCCCACAAAGAGGAGCGCCGCGACCGGCAGGCTGAGGATGCCCGCATTCAGCCCGAAGAGCGAATTGCCCGACAGATACATCCACAGGACAAAGATCACGCCGCCGACGATGGAGACGAGCGCCCCTGCCGCCGTTCCGCGCTTCCAGAAGAAGGCGCCGATGATGGCGGGCACGACCACGATCAAGCCGACGGAAGCCGCAACTGACAGGATCGAGATCATCGAGATCTGGAGCGAGGAGAAGATCAGCGCGAGGATCGAGATCACGGGGATGACGAATTTGCCGATCTTCAGCTGCTGCGCATCATCTGCCTTGCCCGACAGATTGCCATAGACATCGCGGGCAAAGACCGAGGACAGCGTCAGCAGGATCGAGTCGATGGTCGAAACGGCCGCCGCCAGAATGCCCACCATCACCACCACGCCCAAAACCGGCGGCACATACTCCGACGACAGCAGTGTGGCCGTCGCGAGATCGGGCTTTTCCAGATCGGGGAAGGCGACGAAGGCCGAGAAGCCCCAGATCACCGATACGACCGTATAGATCAGACCGAAGCACAGGAAGATCAGCAACATACGACGCAGCGCGCCCATGGATTCGGGCATGAAGAGCCGCTGGCTGACCTGCGGGTTGGAGATCGAGAAGAAGAACCACGGAATGGTCAGGCCAAGGAAGGTCTGGAAGGAGAAGAGGCCCGGCCCCGGCACCTGCAGCATCGAAGGCTTGCGCTCGGAAATGGTGGCGAACATCTCGCCGAACCCACCCAGCTTGGAGACCACGATGGCACCGACCAGAACGGAGGCCACGATCATCACCAGCGCCTGCAGGCTATCGGTCCACATGACGGAACGGATACCCGCGACATAGGAGAAGAAGATCGCCAGCACGGTCGCGATCACGATGCCCACACCAAAACTGATCCCGCCACCGGTCATGCCCGACAGCAGATACCCCACACCCGAGAGCTGCACCGCCGAATAGGGGATCAGGAAGATCAGGCTGGTCAGCCCTGCGGCCACGGCCACCCAGCGCGAGCCATAGCGCTTCCCCAGCATCTCGGAAGGCGTCACGAAATCGTATTTCTTGCCCGCGCGCCAGAAGCGCGGCCCGAAGATCGCCACCAGCGACACACCCGCGAAATAGACGATCTCGAAGCCCAATGCGCCGACGCCGCCCTTATAGGTCAGGCCCGCAAGCCCCACCATCATGAAGGCCGAATAGGTCGTCGCCGAATAGCTGAGCGCCGATACAAGCCCACCCATATGGCGCCCGCCCAGGAAATAGCCCGACATGGTCGCACTGCCCTCCTCGGCGCCACCGCGCGAGAGATAGGCCACCACACAAGACAGCGCGATATAGATCACGATGCCCCAGATCACGAGAGAAAGCGTCATTGCGCATCCTCCTTGCCAAAGCCCGCCGTCGCGACCGCGTTCAGCACGATGACGGCCAGACCCGCCACTATCCAGAAGAGGAAGCTGCCATACCATGCAGCGACCTGTCCGATTATGAGATATGGCACCGCGTAGCAGGCCAATACCACCAGTGCCATCAGCACCAGAGCTGTTTTGCGTGACATCTGTTTCCCTGTTGTTTGTTATGTCAGCGGGGCCACTCCCTCCGGCCCCGCCAGTGTTCAGCCCAGTTCGACCGTTAGCGGGTCATAGGCATATACCCATGCCGGATCTTCGGGGTTTTTCAACCATGTATTGGCATTGGAGATGGTCTGCACCTTGGTGGCGCGTTCCTTGCGGGTATTTTCGTAAAGCTTGAACGCGGTCGCGTAATCCTCGGTGCCGGTCTCGACCAGACAGCGCGTCAGCACGGCGGCATCTTCGATCGCCATGCACGCGCCCTGCGCCATATGCGGGCGCATCGGATGGCACGCATCGCCCAGCATCACCAGACGCCCGCGCGACCACAGGCCCATCGGGTCGCGGTTCCAGAACGGCCATTTGGTCACCGTCTCGGTTGCGTCGATCAGCCCCTGCACCATCTTGTGCGAACCGCCGAAGATCGCCTCCATCTCCTCGCGCGAGCTATCGACGAAGGAGGTCTCGTGTTCCCAGGCATCGACCGGAACGCCGGTCACATAGTAATATTCTGAACCGTCGTTCTTGGTAGCATAGGCCATGATATGGCGCGAATGCTCCCACCACCATTTCACGCAGCGCTCGTATTCCAGACCCGTCGCGCGCAGTTTGTCCATATTGACCAGCGCCCGATGCCCGACCCAGCCCGAGAAACGCGGCTTCTCGACGCCCAGCAGTCGCTCGCGGATCTTGGAGTTGATCCCGTCGGCCCCGATCACCAGCTTAGCCTCGACCTTTTTACCGTTGGCGAAGGTCAGAAGAACATGATCGTCACGTTCCTCGAGATCCTCCAGACGGTGGTCGAAATGCACGCGGCTCTGGTCCAGCGCCTCGATCTGCACGGCATGCATGTCGCCGCGGTGGATGGTGATATAGGGCGCGCCATATTCCTTCAGCGCATAGTCGCCCAGCGGGATCTCCGAGAGATATTCGCCCGTATTCCCGTCGCGCGAGAACCAGTGCGAGGGATGCGAGCCGATCTTGGCAAGCGTGTCCTCCAGCCCGATCTGGCGGAAGATCTTCATGACATTGGGGCCGATATGGATACCCGCACCGAGACGGGTGAATTCGGGCGCCTGCTCGAAGCAATGGGCGGTGAACCCCGCATTATCCAGAAGCGCTGCAGCGGCTGCCCCGCCGAGGCCCGCACCGATGACGGCAATGTCGATCTGTTCGGTGGTGCTCATGGTGAAATCCTCAACTGTGTTTTCTATTTATGTTTGTGCACAAACAATATTTGTAAGTCATCAAATTAAACTGGTTTCTGAGCCATATGATTTTATACCGGAGCTATTGCATATTTTACGGGCAGATCTGGCGACAGATGATCCAAAGTTGATCGTTATTATACAAACATATTTCCGCGACATGCGGCTCAGGGTGTCCATGGCGCGAGATTGGGTGCAAACCGCGCGCGCAGATAATCGGCAAGTCCGGTGATCTGCTCTGTGGACAGCTCGCCCCCGAAGGCGGGCATATCGCGCAGCGGCAATGACAGCGGTGCCTCGATCCCGCCATGGATCACGGTTTCCAGCGGCTTGCGCGAAGGCGCGCGGATCGCCATCGAGTGCGACAGATCCACCTGCGCCGCGGTCAGCCCGCCTTCAAGACCGGGTGTGTGGCAGCTGGCACAGGCCGAGCGGAAGAGCACAGCCGACGGGCCTGCGGCCATCTCGGGCGCCAGTTGGGCCTTCATATCGGGCGCAGGCCTTGCCGGCCCCGCAATATCGGCCAGATATGTCGCCATGGCTTTGATGTCGGTATCGGGCAGCGCGGTCAGGCTCTCCACCACCTCGCCCATCGGACCCGAGGCGCTCGCCAGCCCCGCCGCATGGCCGCCCCGCAGATAGGCGTAAAGGCTCGCCTCGTCCCAGCCGCGGTTCGCACCCGCAAGAGGCGGGGCATACCAGCCATCCACCTCGGCGCCGCTCAGCGCCTTGGTGCCCTTGGCCTCGCCCCCCAACAGATCGCGCGGGCTGTGGCAGGCCGAGCAATGGCCCGCCCCCTCCACCAGATATTTCCCGCGGTTCCAGTCCGCGGACTGCGCCGGATCGGCTTTGAACGGCGCGGGGTCCAGATAGAGCGCGTTCCAGACCGCATTGACAGGGCGCAGGTTGACCGGTGCCAGCATCTGCGCCTTGGGCACCTCTGCCTTCTGCGCCGGTAGCGTCTGCAGATAGGCGTAAAGCGCGAACATATCGTCAGGCGTGATCTTGGCGAAGGCCGTATAGGGGAAGGCAGGATAGAGGTTATGCCCCTCGCGCGAGATGCCCTTGCGCATCGCACGGTCAAAGGCGGCAAAGGACCAGTTGCCCAGCCCCGTCTCGGGATCAGGGGTCAGATTGGTGGTATAGACCGTGCCAAAGGGCGTCTCCATGGCGCGGCCGCCGGTATTGGGCAGCCCCCCTTCCGCCGTATGACAGACCGCACAATCGCCCGCCGCAAAGACCTGCGCGCCTTGCGCGATGAGATCTTCGGAGAAGGACGAGGCAGGCGGTGCCGCCTGCGGCGGGATGGCGCGGGCCATCGGCATCGCCACGGCCCCGAGCGTCATCACCCCCGCCACCGAGGCTGCAAGCGTGGCCCCGATCTTGGCAAAACGTCTGACCGGAGGCTGCGGTCTTGCGGCAGGGGCCGCGAGCCCCAGCAGCTCGCGCTGGCCCTGCGGCAGGGCCTCCAGCCCCGCACGCACGCGATCGGGGGTAAAGGGCGCCTCGCGCAGACGCAGGCCGGTTGCGTCGAAAATCGCGTTGGCGATGGCAGCGGCGGCCGGAACGGCGGCGCTTTCGCCCACCCCCAATGCCGGATCCTCGGGCCGCTCGATCAGCACCGAGCGCACCTCGGGCAGCTTGTCGAAACTCTGCATCGGATAATTGGCCCAGCTTTGCGGCACGGGGGCTATGGCCTCGAAAGAGACCTCCTCCTGCAGCACGCGGCTGGTGGTCTGCATCACATTCCCATGGATCTGCGCCTTCACGCCCTCGGGGTTGATGACCAGCCCCTGATCCTGGCCCACCAGCACCCGCGACAGCGTCACCTCGCCAGTGACCACGTCTACCGCCACATCACAGACCCAGACCGCCGAGGCCGCCGCCGTGCCGGGGAAAGTGCCATGCACATAGGCGGCATAGGCAAAGCCGCGCCCATAGGCCATGCGCCCCTCGCGGCGCAGCTGCGGCCCCTGTTTAGGCTCCCAGCCCGCCTCCTCGGCGGTGCGCTGGATCAGGCTGCGGGCGCGCGGATCCTCCAGATGGCGCAGGCGGAACGCGACAGGATCCTCGCCCGCCTCATAGGCCATCTCGTCCATGAAGGATTCATGGGCGAAGGTATTGGGCAGCGCCGAGACACCGCGCATCCATGCCGCGCGCACCAGCGGCGCCATGTCATGCACTGTGATCCGCTTGTTGGGCACCTCATAGGGCGGGATGATGGTCCGGTCGCCCATATCGGAGGGGCGCGGCTCGGGGGTGATCATCCCCGTCAACAGCAGCGAGAGATTCGGGCCGCGATTGGAGGGATACCATGTATCGAGCGCATAGGCATGCAGGCTGCCCGCCTTCAAGCCACCCTCGACCTCCATCAGCTGCGCCGCACCGCGCGGCTCCCACATATGTTCCTGCGCACGGGTCAGCTGCACCCGCACCGGCCGCCCCAAGGCGCGCGCCAGTAATAACGCATCGCCACAGACATCATCGGCACAGTTGCGGCCATAGCAGCCCGCCGCCTGCAAACGGCGGATCTCGATAGTGGCGGGGTCGAGCCCTGTCAGAACCCCCAGATCGCCCTGCAGCATATGCGGGTTCTGGGTGCCCGACCAGATAATTGGCTTTCCGTCATTCCAGTCGGCCACGGCACAGGATGGCCCCATGGACCCGTGCAGATGGTAGGGCCAGACATAGCGGCGGCTGAAGCTCCTGTCGCTCTCGGCAAGCCCCTTGCTGAAATCGCCGCTCTCGTCCAGCCGCCGCGGCGTGGACGGCGCCTCTTTCAGCGCACTGGCCAGATCACCTGTCTGCGGACCAACGGGCGGCGCGCGCCAGCGCACCGGCAGCGCCTCGGCCAGATCCTTCGCCTGCGGCGCGGTCTCGGCCACAACGGCCAGAAAATCGCCCTGCCGCACCACGGCGATAAAACCGGCGTGGCCCGCGATGGCCGCCTCGTCATAGGAGATCAGGCTGCGGCCCACAAACTCGCCGCTATCGCGCCCCGCATAGGGCGGGCGGATGACATGGCCATGCACCATCCCCGCCAGCTTGAAATCCTGAATATAGGTAAAATCGCCCCGCACTTTTTGCGGTAGATCGCGCCGCCGCACGGGCTGGCCCACCAGCCGGTATTCCGAGGGCGCCTTGACGGGGATCTCGGGGTCGAGCCGCATCACCGTGTCGCGCCCCGCGACGATCCGGGCATAAGAGATCGACCGGTCGCCCCAGATCACGGCGCCGTCACGGGTGACCACCTCGGCCACGGGCGCATTCAGCTGACGTGCGCCCTCGCCTGCCAGAAACTGGCGCAGCTGGGCCGCCGCGCGGCGCAGCGGCCATGCCGCGACCTGAATCGTCTCCGAGGCGATCGTCGGACCTTGATTGGGGGTTGTCGCGGTATCCCCCAGCACGATGCGCACCTGCGACATCGACAGATCCAGCTCCTCGGCCATGATCTGCGCAAGCGCCGTCTCGATACCGGTGCCCAGATCGACATGGCCGTTGAACCCGCAGGCATGGCCATCGGCGGTGATCATGACATGAGTGATCCGGCCCTCGGCGCGATCCTCGAAGACCGAGATCTGGCCGATGCCCTGTGTCTGCACGTCCAGCAGTGCCATATCCTCAGCCATGGGACACCTCCCGCGCGTCGGCCATCAGCCGCGCGGCCTGCTCGACCGACTCGATGATTTCCTGATGGGTCCCGCAGCGGCAGATATTATCGCGCAGCGCCTCGCGGATGCGGGCACGGTCAGGTGCGGGCTCCTGCGCCAGAAGCGCACAAGCCGTCATCACCATCCCGTTCAGGCAATAGCCGCATTGGGCGCCCTGTTTTTCCACGAAAGCCTGCTGGACCGGATGCAGCCGGTCACCCTCGGCCAACCCTTCGAGCGTGGTCACCTCGGCCCCGTCCACCCGTGCCGCCCGCAACACACAGGCCCGCGCGATCTTGCCATCGACCAGCACCGAACAGGCCCCGCATTGCGCACGACCACAGCCATATTTCGGCCCGCGAAGCCGGAAGACATCGCGTAACACGTCCAGAAGCAGATCCTTCGGACCGGCTTCGATACTGACGGGCGCTCCGTTGAGACGGAACCGCGTGAGTGTGGACTGTGCGGTAGACATGGGGAGACCTTCCTGGTTCGATCCCCTGACGCAAACGCAAGTTTTGAGTGCATACAAACAAATATAGGGGACAGATGTGGCTTTCCCCACGACCCCTGTAAGGAATGGGTGTTTTATAGGCATACCAACAGCAAACTGCCCGCAATCTGCACAATAAATATGTTGGCGCAGGCCGGCCTAAAAGCCTCGCTCCGGCTTCGCCAGCTTGCAAATTCAGAACCCGCGCCGGTAACGCATTGCATCAGCGGGAAATTCATTGGATTGTATCCCTAACAACGACTTTTCCGCTCAGGATCGCGCGATGCCCCCACTCGAAGAAGACCAAGACTACAAGCTGGACGAGCAGGTGGGCTTCGCGCTACGCAAAGCCTATCAACGCCATATGACGATCTTCTCCGAGCACAATCCGGGCGGGCTGACCTCCATGCAGTTCTCCACGCTCTACCGTCTGGCGATGGAACCGGGACCGGTCTCGCAGAACGCGCTGGGACGTCTTGTGGCGATGGATGCCGCCACAACCAAAGGCGTTGTCACGCGGTTGCAGGCACGCGGCCTGATCAAAAGCGAAAAGGATCAGGTCGACAAGCGGCGCTACAATCTGAGCACAACCGAAGAGGGGCGCGCATTGCTGCAACAGACCCTGCCGGTCATGAAACAGATCACCGCCGATACGCTGGCGCCGCTCAACGCCGCCGAATCCGCGATGCTCTTGAACCTTCTGTCGCGGATCAGCTGACCTATGCCCCAGCCGCCCCGCAGGAGAGGACGCCCGAAGGCCGGCCCGCCGGAGATGGGCGGTGGCGCGGGGCTGCGCGGGAACATCCTCGATCAGGCCGAACTGGCCTTTGCGGCGCAGGGATATGCAGGCACCGGACTGCGCGAGATCGCGCAGCGGGCCGGTGTGGATCAGGCGCTCCTGCGCTATTATTTCGGCTCGAAACAGGATCTGTTCGATGCGGTCTTCACCCGTCGTGGAGGTGTGCTTTCGCACCGCCGCATAGCGCTGCTGGAGGCCTGTCTTGCGCAGGGCCCGACCGTCGAGACCCTTGTCGAGGCCTATCTGCAACCGCAATGGGATATGAAGCATAGCGGCCCGAACGGTCAGGCCTTTCTCCAACTGCAGGCCCGCATCCATGCCGAGCCCGAAGCCCATGCGCTGGAATTGCGTCGCGAGGTCTATGACCCGTCGCTCAAACGCTATATCGCCGCACTCTCTGCCTGCCTGCCCGATCTGCCGCGTAGCGTTCTGGCAACCCGCATGGCCTTTCTGGTGGGCGCCTATCTCTTTATCCTCAACGATCTGGGCCGACTCAGCGATCTGATCGAGGATGGTGGCGCACGAACGGATGATAGCCACACGCTGCGCGCGCTCGTGTCCTTCCTCTCCGCCGGCCTGAGGGCGCCCGTTAATTAGGCGCCTTGCCCGATTTACGCATAAATTCCGCCCGAAACTCCATCAGCTCCTAATTCATATGTATGCAAATGATGTTTTTAGTTATTCATCAGATGAAGAATTCATATGGATAAGGAAGGCATCGCGACCTCATGGACCATGTTGAAGGTGCTCGGCCACGAGACCCGCGTGGCGGTGCACTGCCGTCCAGCGCGTCCTGAAACGGACGCTTACTGAACTTATGGGCGCCCCGCTGCGGGCACCCGCGCCGGAGATAAGGAGACCCACATGGGCTTTGGCTATAACATCCACGCGAATGGCATCCGCCAGCACCTGATCCGCCATGATGGGCCTGCGGGCGCGAAACAGCTGCTTCTGGTGCCGGGGATCACCTCTCCCGCGATCACCTGGGATTTCGTGGCCGAACGTCTGGCCGGGAAATACGAGGTGCATGTGCTCGATGTGCGCGGTCGCGGCCTCTCGGAGACCGGCGATCTGGATTACACGCTTGATGCGATGGCCAAGGATGCGATTGCGGTAGCCAAGACCATGAATGACCCGATCATCATGGGCCATTCGATGGGGGCCCGTGTGGCGATCCGCGCCAATGCCATTGACCCGCAGGCGTTTTCGGGCTTCCTGCTGATCGATCCGCCGATGTCCGGCCCGATGCGCCGCGCCTATCCCTCGAAATGGCCGTGGTATGGCGACAGCATCGTAATGGCGGCCAAGGGCTGTTCGGCCGAGGATATGCGCGCCTACTGCGCGACATGGACCGACGAGCAGCTGGCCCTGCGTGCCGAGTGGCTGCATACCTGCAACTGGGGCGCGATCCGTCAGGCCTTCGACGGCTTCCACACCGATGACATCCATCAGGACATCCCCAAAATCACCAAACCCGCGCGTCTGGTGATTGCCGGCGGCGCGAGTGTGGTGGATGCGGCCGATCAGGCCGAGGTGGCAGATCTGAACCCCGCCATCGAACAACGCATCGTGCCCGATGCCGGCCATATGATCCCGTGGGACAGCCTCGACGGCTTCCTCGACGCGGTCATGGATTTCAACGCCTAAGACAGGACATATCATGGACCATCAGAGCTTTACCGAAATCTGCCTCCACCAGCTGAAAATGTCGGGCGTGCAATCCGACGAGCGGCTGATCGTGCTGACCCAGGGCAATGAACGCCTAGATTATGCCGATGCCTTCATGGCCGCTGGCCGTATCCTTGGCGCGAAGATGTATCACATGCGCCTGCCCGCGCCGCCCGTTGTGGGCAATTGGGCAGTGGGCCAGACCGGTCTTGCGGCGATGCCCGAGGCGGTCGAGGCGCTCAAGAACTGCGATATGCTGATCGACTGCATCTTCCTGCTGTTCTCGCCCGAGCAATTCGCCATTCAGGCCGCGGGCACCCGAATCCTTACGGCGGTCGAGCCGCCCGAGCTGCTGGCGCGCATGCTACCCACGCAGGAGATCCGCGAGAAAGTCACTATTGCCGGTGAAATGGTCGATAAAGCCAAAGTCATGCGCATCACCTCCCCGCATGGCACCGATGTGACCTATAAGCTCAATACCTATCCGGCGGTCACCGAATATGCCTGCACCGATGAGCCGGGTCGCTGGGACCACTGGCCCTCGGGCTTTGTGTTCACGGGGGGCGATGATGATGGCGTCGACGGCACCATTGTCGTGGCACCGGGCGATATCCTCCTGCCGCAGAATGTCTATGTGCGCGAACCGATCACCTATACGATCGAGAAGGGCTGGATCACCGATATCCGTGGCGGTCTCGATGCCGAGCTGGTTAAATCCTATATGAGCGATTTCAACGACCCGCGCGGCATGGGCATGAGCCATGTCGGCTGGGGGATGAACCCCAATGCCAAATGGCACAACCTCCAGCCCGGTGCTTTCCCGGGCGGGATGGGCATGGAGCCGCGCGCCTTCTATGGCAATGTCATGTTCTCGACCGGCCCGAATAACGAACTGGGCGGGCCCAATGACACGGCCTGCCATCTGGATATCCCGATGCGCGGCTGTTCCTTGTTCCTTGATGACGAGCCTGTGGTGATTGACGGCGATATCGTCGTCAAAGAGATCGCGATGGAGCGCAACTGATTTTCCCCCGACTGGCCCCGCTCTTCTCCTGCGGGGCCTCTTTTCTTCCTGCTTTCCGAGGCATTCAAATGTCCCAAGACCAGACCTATACCGCTGCAGGCTTCGGCAATCCGGTGCCGCGCGGCACGAAGCCTGCTGTGGTCGTCGTCGATTTCTCCTATGGTTTCACCGACCTGCAATATCCCACGGCCTCGGATGCCGCCTCCCAGATGGCCGCAACCAAGCGGCTCTGCGATGTAGCCCGCGCCAAGGGCTTTCCGGTGATCTTCACGACCATCGCCTATCACAAGGGGGAGCTGGACAAGCTGCCATGGCTGAAAAAGGCGCAAGGCATGGCCGCGCTCATTGAGGGCTCGCGCCTCGTCGAGATCGATGCCGCCACCGGCATCCGGCCCGAAGATGCGATCGTTACCAAGAAAGGCGCCTCCTCCTTCTTCGGCTCCACGCTGGCAGCACTTCTGGCGGGCGCGGGTGTCGATACGGTCATCGTCTGTGGCGCGACCACCTCCGGTTGCGTGCGCGCGACTGTGGTGGATTCGGTGCAATCGGGTTTCAATACGCTGGTGGCCGCCGATGCCTGCGCCGACCGCGCGCAAGGCCCGCATGACGCGAACCTCTTCGACATGGGCCAGAAATACGCCGATGTGACCCATTCCGACGAGCTGATCGGCTGGATCGGCCAATTGGAGGCTGCCCTCTGAACATCAGAGTGCTAAAGCGCATCAGCCCGTTCGGGCCGAGATTACGTTAAGGAGCGGAAGACGATGTCTTATTTTCCCAGATGGAGGCTGACCACCTCTGACACGGTCATGCCCGATGAGCGCCTGCCGATGCGCGCCGCCGTGCCGATGGGTATCCAGCATCTGGTGGCCATGTCGGGCTCGACCATTCTGGGGCCGCTCCTGATGGGGTTCGACCCGAACCTCGCGATCCTGTTCTCGGGCATAGGCACGCTGATCTTCTTCCTCTGCACAGCGGGGCGTGTGCCCTCCTATCTGGGGTCGAGCTTTTCCTTCATCGCCGTGGTGATCGCGATCACCGGCTATGCGGGCACGGGCCCCAATGCCGATATCGGTGCGGCTCTGGGGGGCATCATCGCCTGCGGCGCGCTTTACGCGCTGATCGGCTTGGTCGTCATGGCCGCGGGCACCGGATGGGTCGAGAAACTCATGCCGCCTGCGGTGACAGGGGCGATCGGCGCAGCCATCGGGCTGAACCTCGCGCCTGTGGGCGTCAAAGGCATCGAGGGCGGGGGGCTGCATACCACCATCGCACTCCTTACGCTGTTGGCGGTGGCGCTGGTTTCGGTCTATGCGCCGGTCGCACTGCGCCGCGTCTCGATCCTGATCGGCATCGCGGCGGGCTATGTCGCGGTGCTGGTCCTGGGCAATGGCATGGGCCTGATGCCCGCGATCGATTTCACGCAACTCTCCGCCGCCCCGTGGTTGGGGATGCCCGCCTTCCAGACGCCGCGTTTTGAAACCGGTGCGATGGTGCTGATCGCGCCTGTGGCCCTGATCCTCGTGGCCGAGAATCTGGGCCATATCAAAGCTATCGGCGCGATGACCGGTCAGGATATGGACCGCTATGTGGGTCGCGGGTTCCTGGGCGACGGTCTGGCCACGATGGTCTCGGGCGCGGGCGGCGGCACGGGCGTGACCACATATGTCGAGAATATGGGCGTGATGGCCGTGACCCGCGTATTCTCCACGCTGACCTTCATCATCGCGGCTTGTGTGGCGATTCTTCTGGGCTTCTCGCCAAAATTCGGCGCGCTCTTGCAAACTATTCCAGCCCCCGTGCTGGGCGGGTTGTCGGTGGCGGTCTTCGGACTGATCGCGGCAGCGATGCTGCGGCTCTTCGTTGACAACAAGGTCGATTTCTCCAAGCCCCGCAACCTCTTTACCGTCGGTGTGACGCTGGTCTTCGGCTCGGGGGATTTCTCGCTGAGCTTCGGCAATTTTGCCATCGGCGGTATCGGCACCGCAACGCTGGCCGCGCTTGTGCTCTACCAGATCCTCGGGCTGTGCGAGCGCAAGACGCAAGGCTGAGACGCGCGTTCCGGACATCCGCTACTACGGGAGGGGCCTGATCGGGGCCTCCCCTTTTCGCGTCCTCTCAGGCTCCCCTCAGCCCCCCTGCGCCAGCCAGCCGGCAGGCCCCATCTCGGCGAGATCAGGCGCGCGCTGCCGGAGCGCTTCAACGAAAGCTTCGGCAAACCCGTCGGCAGGAGCGGTGCCGGAGCTGCGTGACACCGGCGTATCCTTCTGTGCATCCACACCGAAAATCGCCCCGATCCGTTCGGGCGTCAGAGCGGGCACTCCCAGCGTGGCGCAAATCGCACCGACCGTCTCATGCGGCGCAGCCACCAGCCGGTCGTAATCGATCACCGTCACCTCGAGCCCGCGCGCCTGCGCGGCACGGATATAGCCGAGCTGGTCCGAGAGGGTCTTTGCCAGAACCTCCGGCGCCGCGCCCCAAAGCCTGTGATAGGAGAGCGCCCATGCCACCGGCTCGCGCACGACGAAAAAGACCAGCGTATCGCGGTGATGCGCCGCCATATCCTCGCAGACGGGCGTCGCCTGCGCGCGCAGTTTCACCACGAACTGCGACTGGCCTGTCTGCGCCGCCTGATCGGCCAGCACATTGAGCCCCAACCGCATAAGCCCCTGATAGAGCGCAGGTTCGGCGCGCAACTCCGGTGTAACGGCCAGATTGGTGAAACTGTCGGGCTCCGACCATGTCGCAAGCCCCATCCCCTTGGTGAGTTTCGACAGCAAGGTCGAGCCGCAGCGCCCGATGGACGCCATCACCACCGGTCGGGCACGCAAAGGCCGCTGCCACGGGCCGATATTATCGAAGGACATGGCATAGCCTGCGGATCCGAGTTTCCGGAGTCCCTGATAATAGAATGGCTCCTCCATCAAAGGCGCGTCTTCCGGCACGTCGCACCAGAAGACCTCGCGTCGTCCGGCATCCAGATGGTGGATATGCAGGCTGGAAAAATCCCCGACGAAACGCTCGGTGGTGCCTCTGGATGCGATTTTTATGGCCGTACGAGCGGAGATCGCGGTGGCCTTTCTCGGGCGGAACACCAGCGAATATTCCTCCAGTGGAATCATATCCTCCGGCGGTTCTTCGGAAGGTGGTTCGGGCAATGTGGCGTTGATGAAGGCCTGTATTCCTACCAGCGTCTCCGTTTCGTCCGCCGGCCCGAGCGCGAGGAGATCGACGAACACCTTTCTTGCGACCAGACGCAGCCCGGTCTCCTCGACCGCGGCCAGAGCTTTCAACAAAATCTGCGCATCATGCGCGATCACCTTATGCTGGAAAGCCGTCCGGTAGCCCTGCGGCTGAATGTCGAGGAATGCCAGACACTTCGCCAGAACGGCAAGCCGTGCCGCTATATTGCGCCGCGATCCCTGCTTCTGCGTGAAGGAAGACTTATCCTCGCGCACCCGCCACAACACGGCCACCTGCGCGCAAACATCAATCTGCTCCGACATGCAGAAAGCGCGCAGATTGGGCAGAATATCCTCGAAGATCCCGTCAGGGATCGGATAGCAGGCTTTCTCGAAGAAATCCCGCCGGAAAATCTTGTTCCAGAAGACACTGGCAAAGACCAGGTCCGGTCGGTCCTCCGGACGGACTCCGCTTCTGCTGACCGCATGACCACGGCTCAGCCGGCTCTTGCGCAGCACCCCTCCGCCCCGCAGGCGCCGGAACGCGCAGGTGACGAAATCGGACCCGCTTGCCTGCACCTGCCGGAGGGCCGCAAGATAGGCCTCCGGCACGACAAGATCATCCCCATCCAGAAAACCGATATGCGCCCCGCGCGCCCCTCTGATCCCGATGTTGCGCGCCTCTCCCGGTCCGACACGCGCTGCTTGCAACAGCCGGAAACGTGGATCATCGCGCACGCGCGCCTCGCATCTTTCACGCGAGCCATCCGTTGACCCGTCATCGACCAGAATGAATTCGACCGCCACATCGTTCAGCGCCGCAAGGCTATCGAGGCAATCGGGCAGATAGCGGTCCACGTTGAAGACCGGCACGATGATACTCAGTTCGGGAAGGACGCTTTCGGATGTCATGTTGCTTCTGGCCTGCCCCCCACAGGTAACGCCGCGCCGGAAGATCACGCGATACATCATTGGTAGGCCCGCCCCTTCTCCATCGCAAGCGCTGCACCCTCCGGTCGAGATCCACCCCGGCGGCCCCGGCGAGTAACTGCCTAAAACACGTGCGTATTTTACGGAAATCCGTCAGAGCAGGTCTTTATCGACACCCGGAGCCTGCCGGCAAACTCTCGCAAGACGAGGCCCATTCGTTGCATTATAGCCACATATCCAGCGCCGTCCCGAACCGGATCACGTCAGGCAGACGCGATCCGCATAATACCCGACAAAAACACTTTGAATAAGATCCGCGTGATGGATACCCAACGGAAAATCACTTTCCCGGGAGACCCCTCATGCCTACGCGCCTGTCCCTCACCTCGCCCCGACACCTCGGGCGGCTGACCGTAAGGACGCTTCTCGCCTCTTCTGTCGCGGTCCTGCCCCATCTTGCCCATGCGCAGGACGAGACCCTCGAGACGGATGTCACGCTCGACCCGATCATGGTCACCGCCTCGACCCTCACCACCACGCTGCAGGACGCCCCCGCCTCGGTCACCGTCATCGGCGCCGAGGATATCGAGGCCAAGGGCGCGCGCGAGCTGACCGAGGTGCTGCGCGAGGTGCCCGGCCTCAATCTGAGCCGCTCGAATGACGGCACCAACAAAGTCTCCTTCCGCGGGCTGTCCTCCAGCCGGACGCTCATCCTCGTCGATGGCAAGCGCATCAATGCCAGCAAGAGCTTCGCCCGCCACTATCAGGGCGATCTGGGCGACATCCCCACCGACGCGATCGAGCGGATCGAGGTGGTGCGCGGCCCGATGTCGACCGTCTACGGCTCGGATGCGATGGGCGGTGTCATCAATATCATCACCAAGAAGCCGACCAAAACCCTCTCCGGTTCGGTCTCGGCCGATTTCGGCTTTGGTGACCACAGCACCACCGGCGATAACCGCCAGATCACCGGCTATGTCAGCGGCGCGATCACCGATACCCTGTCGTTTTCGGCCTGGAGCAAGATCTCCGAGCAGGATGCGCCCGATCCGTTCACCTATACCGATAGCGATGGCGAGGCGGCGACCGCTTATGGCAGCGACGGCTCCAAGGTGCGTAATTTCGGCACCCGTCTAAGCTGGACGCCGTCCGATACGATGGAGTGGGGGCTCGAATATTCCGGCTCCACCGATAAATATCTCGCCTCCGAAGGCGCGCATGACACCAACCATGTGAAAAAGGACAGCATCGGGCTGACCAATGAGTGGACGCTGGGGCAAGGCACCCTGTCGAGCTATCTGCGCTATGAACATGCCAGCAACGAGAGCTGGGACAGCGATGCGCTGGCCTGGGAAGATCCGATCGAGTATGACACCACCTCCTTCGAGACGCGCTATACCTCCTTCACGCAGCTGGGCTCGGTAGGGCTGGAATATACGCTGGGCGGCACGGTGATGCGCGAGGAGCTGAATGATCCGCAGACCACCAGCGGCACGGTGCTCGACGGCTCGGCAACCACGGCGGCGCTTTACGGCGAGGGTCGCCTGACCCTGACAGACCGCCTCAGTGTGACGGGGGGCGCACGGCTCGACCATCACGAGGAATTCGGCGAGCATCTGTCGCCGCGCCTCTATGCCAATTACGATCTGGGCCATGGCATGATGCTGAAGGCAGGCTACTCCGAGGCCTTCGTCGCCCCCGATCTGCGCAGCCTCGACCCCAATTACAAGATGAGCTCGCGCGGCAACGGGTGCAAACCCTATGCCGGCCCCTGCGTCATCTATGGCAACGAGGATCTGGAGCCCGAGACATCACAGAATTACGAGATCGGGATCAATGCGCAGGGCCGGACCGTCAGCTGGGAGCTGACCGCCTTCTATAATAATGTCGACAATATGATCGGCGCACGCCAGACCGGCGAGACCGATCCCGATACCGGCTATACGATCTACGAGCGCACCAATCTCGACAGCGGCAAGACCGCAGGTGTCGAGGGCGGGCTGACATGGCAGGTGCAGGACGGGCTGAAATGGACCAATACCTTCACTTATCTGGCAAAATCGGAATACACCTATACCTATGATGCGCTGAAGGATGTGACCTTCCCGATGGCCACGACCCCCAAATGGAACATCACCACAGGGCTCGACTGGACGGTCAACGACCGGCTGAACCTCTCGGGCACGCTCACCTATGTCGGAAAACAGGCCAATTATCAGGATGCCGACGACCTGAGCTCGGAAGAGGCCCGTGCCGTACCCAGCGGTCAGAATTCGGACCCCTATTATCTGGTGGATGTGGCGATGAACTACCGCCTCAACGACCAGACCAACCTGCGTCTGGGGGTGGACAACCTCTTCGACCAGCAACCCTCCGACGAGACGAGCTACCGCGAGAATGGCCGCCTTTACAAGATCGGCCTGACGACGCGCTTCTGACACAAAGGCTGCCACCCGTGAGGCGGGTGGCAGCGATGCTCTAAAGACCCTCGCTGATCAGGATCTCCTGCGGCAGATGCGCCATGACCGGCGCGCCCGTATGGCCGATGGGCAGGACCATCCGTGCCACCGCCGCGCGCGCCAGCCCCTCGAAGGAATGGCTCAGGACGACATCCACCCAGCCCTGCGCCATCGCCGCCGCGACATAGGGATCGCGATAGGTGCCGATCACCGCGATATCGGGCCGGTCGAGCAGTTTCAGCGCCCCGATCGCGCCCGCCATTCCCGCCCCGATCACATAGAGCCCGCGGATATCGGGCTGCTGGCCAAGCAGACGGTAGAGGCGATTGCGGCAGGTCGCGTCGCTTTCGCCGCAATCGAGCCGCGACACCAGATCCATTCCAAGGCCCGCAAGACAGGCTGCGAACCCTGCGGCACAGTCGCTTTGCGCGGCAAAACCGGACGCGCCGCAGATCACCGCGACCTTGCCGCCCTGCGGAAGAAGCCGCTCCATGAACCAGCCCGCACTCCGCCCGAGCCGGAAGGCATCAAGCCCCACAAACCCCGCCCGCGCGGCCTGCGGCAGATCCGACAGCAGCGTCCAGACCGGCACCTGCCTCTGCGCAAGCTCCCCGAGGGTCTGCACAAGCACCGGATCATCGGGGCACATGACCCCGAGCGCATCGCAGGACTGCGCAAGCTCCTGCAAGATGATGGCCGCCGTGGCGGGGTCGGTCTCGTCATAATAGCGCAGTTCGGGCCTTGCGCAGATCTGCGCCGCCTCGCTCAGCGCCGCACCGATATCGCGATAGAGGCCGTTGCCCTGCGGCAGCACGAAGCCCAGCCGCTTGGTCCCTGCCCCTTCCGCCGCGCGGCGGCGCAGCACGGGCACACCGTGGAACCCGATCGCCTCGGCCACCGCCAGCACATGCTCGCGGGTTGCCTTCTGCACGGCGCCCCGCCCGTTCAGGATGCGGTCAACCGTCGAGGCGCTCACCCCTGCCGCCTGCGCCAATCGTGGAATGGTGATCCTGTGTGCCAATCGCCTTCTCCAGCCGTTCGCTCCCGCCTTCGGGCGGGGAGCATGCAAAGCTGGCGGTCCCCCTCAGCGGGGGGTGGCTGGCAATCCTATTGCGCGAAACACCGTTCGAGCATCGCGCTAATGCCTAGATGACGTGCCGACAGACATTCTTCAACCGCAATAAGCTCTGCGCGCACATACGAGGCCCCATCCGCGGCAGCGAGGGGGCCTCGTTCTCCTTCCCCATCCGATGCCGTCAGGCGTTATCGCGGCCGATCGTGGTGAAGACCTCGTGCAACTGCGCCGCAAGCTCCGGCGTCACCGGCAAGAGCGGCAGACGCGGGGTCGAGCGGTCGATTACGCCTAACGCCACGAGCCCTTCCTTGATGCGGGTATGCATATCGACCACCGGCGCGGGATGATAGATGGATTGCACCACCGGATAGAGCGCGTCATAGGCGGCACGCATTGCTGCCAGATCCTGCGCCTCGGAGGCCGCCCAGAGGCGGTTGAGCAGACGTGGCGCGACGCTTGCCAACCCCGAAAGGATGCCATCGGCACCAAAGGCCACCTGCGCGAAGAACCAGTTGAAATTCGAGGCCAAAATGGCGACATCGGGCGCCTTTGCCTTCACCGCACGGACATTTTCCTCATAGGCGAGGATCGTGCCCGACCCCTCCTTGATGGCCACCACCGTGTCGATGGCGGCGATCTCGGCCAGCATCGGCGTCGAGAAGCCGAAGCCCGAGGCTACGGGGAACTGGAACACCGAGAGCGGCACTTGCGGGAATTCCTTCTGCAAGGCCTCGAAGAACCTGGGGCCCGCCTGGGTTGCGGCATTGCCACCGGCAATGGCTTCGGGCGGGAAGATGGTCACGACATCGGCCCCGCCCTCTAGCGCCGCCTCGATCTGCGAGAGCGCCTGCGGCAGGCCGGTCGGAACGACCCCTGCCATCAGCGGGCGGCCATCGGCCACAAAGGCGCGGGTCACGCGCAGCACCTCGGCACGTTCGGATGCGGTCATGGCGGTGGCCTCGCCCGCATGGCCGTTCACGAACACGCAGGCCGCCTGTTCGGCCCGCGCGCAGTGCTCGAGCGTGGCCTCGTAGCCTTTCCAGTCGATCGATCCGTCCCCGGTGAAGGGCACGGTCGTAGCAACGGTCACGCCGCGCAAAGCGGCGCTGGTGACTCTGGTCATCAGTCTATCCTTATTGATGTCGCCCCGCAGAGCGGGCGTCGCTCGGCGGGCGGTATGTCCGGCTCAGGCCCCTGCGGGGGGCAGCCGCTCGAAGAGGTCCTCGCGCACGGCGGCATTCTGCATCCGCAACAGCGCCTCGACCTGTTTGAAATCATGGCGTTTGAGCGCCTCGACGATCAGCGCCATCTCCAGCGCGAGGCCCTGCCTGCGCGCGCTGCCATAGCCGAAGCTATGGCGGAACGCGTAAATCATCTCCCAGCCATGGCTGAAGATCCGCAATGCCTCGTCGTTGCCGCCGAACTGCACGATCAGCGCATTGAACCCGCGGTTATGGCGCAGGGCCGCCTCGTCATCGCCCTGATCCACCGCCTGCTGATAGGCGCGCTGATGCGCCTCCAGCTGCGCGATCTTGTCCAGCGTCAGGCAATCGCGCAGCCCGCGCAGCGCCATGATCCGCAACTCGGTATTCAGGTCATAGAGATCGGAGACGTATTTATGATCGATCCGGCGCACCACCGCGCCCTTGTTGGGGCTGAATTCGATCAGTCCCTGCCCTTCGAGCAGGCGCAAGGCCTCGCGCAGCGGCATGACCGAGCAGTCGAACATCTTCGTAAGGGCTGCCAGTTTCAACCGCTCGCCGGGGCGGAACTTGCCCGACAGGATCGCATTGCGCAAATTGTGGCTTGCGGTCTCGACGGCATTCTCCTGCCGTGCGGGCTCGATCTGGGCCTCTAGGTCGGTCATGTGCCCTCCGCGAGCGTCTCTGCCTTCGCTCTGATGAAAGACAGATGTTGGGCCGAAATCAAGACCCTACCATCGGCGCGGCGCAATTCGACCTCTTCCGTGACAATGCCTGCAGGGCGCGAGGACGAAGCCCGCGCGCCCGAAAACCTCATCCAGACATACACGCGGTCCCCGGGCAGGATGGGCGCACGGAATTTCACCGCATCCCAGCCAAGCGAGGCAATCGAGCTTTGGTCATAAAGATGCAGCCGCGTCTTCAGGCCCTCCATCAGGGACAGGCCGAACAGACCATGCGCGATGAGCCCCGGAAAACCGGCCTTGCGGGCATAGTCCTCATCGACATGCAGCGGGTGTTCATCCAGCGTCACCTTGCCGAAGATCGCGATCCCCTCGCGGGTGATCTCATGGTCCGAGGTCACGAATTCGGCGCCGACCTCGATATCCTCATAGAACAGACCCTCGGGGCCGATGCCCGCAAGGCAGGCCTGCATCTGTGCTTCAGTGGCCATTATTCTCTCCTGTCAGACGGGTTTTGAGATCCATCGCGCCGGTCCGGAACAGAGCGGCCTCCATCAGTTTGAGCGTCTCGCTGATGCGCGGCGCGAAGGCCATCTGGTCGAGCACATCCTCGCGCAGCCGCACACCGGGTGCCACTTCGACCAGCACCAGACCATCCGCCTCGAGCCGGAAGACCGCGCGTTCAGTCACAAAGGTGACCTCCTGCCCCTTGGCCCGCGCCTGCGCGCCGTTGAAGCTGATCTGGCCGACTTTCCCGACGAATTTGCGCATCCGTCCTTCGGTGGTGATCTTCATCTCGCCCTCGGCGGGTGCGCAGCGCAGCCCGCCACCCGTCAGCGTGCCCGAGAAGACCAACCGTTTGGCGTTCTGGGTGATGTCGATAAAGCCGCCCGCGCCATCATAGCGGTCACCAAAGCGGGTGACATTGACGTTGCCCTCGGGATCGACCTCGGCAAAGGACAGGAAAGCGCAATCCAGCCCGCCACCATCGTAGAAGTCGAACTGATAGGGCTGGTCGATAATCGCCCGTGGGTTATAGGCGGTGCCGAATTCGCGCGCATAGCCCGGAACGCCGCCGATGACACCTGCCTCGACGGTGAGGGTGATCATATCCTCGATCCCCTCCTCGGCGGTAACATTGGGGATCATCGCCGACACACCCACCCCGAGATTGACCACCTCGTCAGAGCGTAGCTCCATCGCGGCACGGCGCGCGATCACACGGCGCTCGGTCAGCGGATCGGGCGCAATCGAGGAAATCGGCACGCGGGTCTCGCCGCAGCGCGCGGGGTCATAGCCCGTGGTATAGGTCTGCATCTGCTCGGGTTCGACCACGACGTGATCCACCAGAAAGCCCGGAATCTTCACCAGTTGCGGATGCAGAGAGCCACGTTTCACCAGCCGTTTCACCTGCACGATGACCGTGCCGCCATTGTTATGGACGGCTTGGGCGATCGACATATCCTCGCGAGTCGTTGCCTCATGTTCCATAGCGATATAGCCATCCTCATCGGCCGAGGTGCCGCGCAGGATGCAGATATCTGGCAAGGGCATCCGGTAGAACAGCCATTCGCGCCCGGCCAGCTCGGTCAGTTCGACAAAGGGCTCCTCGGCGCGGGCATTCATCCGCCCGCCATCCTGACGGGGGTCCATATAGGTGCCGAGCCCCACATGGGTCACAACCCCCGGCATCTTGCCGGCCTGCGCGCGGAACATCTGGCTCATGACGCCCTGCGGCAGGTTGTAGCCCGCCACACGGTTCTCGACGATCAGCTTCATCAGCGGCAGTTGCAGCCCGAAATTGGACCCGAACACGCGCGAGACCATGCCCTCATGCGCTAGCCGGCACAGGCCCTTTTCGGTCACGGCCCCAATGCCCGTGACATGGATCAGCGTCAGGTTCGAGGGCGAGCGGGTGTCATGGAAACGGGTCTCGAGCGCCTCGAGGATCGCCTCGGGGACACCGGTGCCGCCATTGCCGCCCACCACTAGCACCTGATCGGGACGGACGAGATTGGCCGCCTCTGCGGCGGTAAGAATGCTCAGGCTCATTGATACTGCTTCTCGAGATTGCGGGCGATGATCACGCGCTGGATCTGGTTGGTGCCCTCATAGATCTGCGACAGGCGGACGTCGCGATAGAGACGCTCGATCCGGTATTCGCGCGAATAGCCGTTCCCGCCATGGATCTGGAGCGCGTTGGAAATATGCACCTGCGCCATATCGGTGGTGAACAGCTTGGCCTGCGCGGCCTCCAGCGCATAGGGCAGACCATCATCGGACATGCGCGCGGCATGATGGATCATCAGACGCGCGGCGGTGATGTCCTTCGACATATCGGCGATCATGAACTGCACGGCCTGATGCTCGAAGATCGGCACGCCGAACTGCTTGCGGGTGGTGGCATAGGCCATCGCATCCTCCATCCCCGCCTGCGCCATGCCAAGCGCCATCGCCGACATCAGAAGCCGCGAGAAGTTGAAGTTATCCATCGCCATCTTGAAGGCGCGGCCTTCCTCGCCCAGAAGGGCAGTGGCGGGCACGCGGACCTCGTCGAAGCTGACCTGACATTCGGCCAGACCGTGCATGCCCATCAGCTCCTCGGATTTCCCGCGCGAGATGCCGGGTGTATTCATATCCACCACAAAGGCGCTAATGCCGCGATAGCCCGCATCGGGATCGGTCTTGACAAACACCATGATCATATCGGCCACGCGACCGAAGGTGACCCATGCCTTGGTGCCCGAGATCACCCAGTCGTCACCATCGCGCACCGCGCGGGTGCGCATGGCCGAGACATCCGAGCCCGCATCGGGTTCGGTGACCGCACAGCTGGGGATGATCTCGCCTGCCAGAATGCCGGGGATCAGCGCGCGCTGGGTGTCGTTGCCATGGTGATGGAGGACGCGCACGGCCTCGGTCGGGATGGCAAAGGCATTGCCGACAGCGCCCGACGCCCCTGCCAGACGTTCCATCACCGCGCAGGCGGCCAGCGCCCCGAAGCCCGATCCGCCGGCCTCCTCCTCCAGCGCCACGCCGAACAGTCCCTGTCCGGCCATTGCCTTGTAAAGATCCGCGGGGAAATCTCCGGCCTTGTCGAGGGCGGCGGCGGCGGGTGCGATGACGTCGGCGGCAAAGCGCGCGGCCATATCGTCGATCATCGCTACATCTTCGCTGAAGTATCTCTGCATAATCGTCCCTGTTTTTTGTATCAACTATTGCGCGAGCGCGTCTGTTTCATATCAGCGGCAGAGATGCCGCCATGATAGGCATCCGTCTCGTCACGGGCGACGAAATAGATGGCCACATGCGCCAGCGGCAGGCCGTAGCTCTCGGCAAAGGCCGTAGCCAAGGCGCGCGCGGCGCGATTCTGCTGGTCTTTCGGCCGAGGAAAGGCGTGAAGTTTTATAAAAATGCGCTTTTTTTCGGCATCTTCGCCAAATTTTCCGGCATGGGCATAGGCATCACGAGAATCATGGAAATAGCAGGTGACGATGTCGGGGCTTACCTTATAGGCCTCCACAAGCGCCCTGGTCGCCTCCTCAGCGGCCGCCTTACGCGCCTCTAAAGGCCCGCCAAAATCAGATATTTCCATAAATGGCATCGCTATTTCCTTCCAGAGCCACACGGCCCCTCCTGCCAGAGAAACGCCAGCTCAAGCCTTTGATTTCATCAAATCCGCCCATTGACGACCAAAATATATCAAATAATGTGAGTAGCAACAGGTTATTTGAGGTCATGACTGATGGCTCACACGCCGTTTCGCGGCAATTATACCGTCTGCCTGACAGCCTTCGACCAGAGCGGCGCGCTCGATCTGGAGCGGATGGCCGGCTATGTCGAGTGGCAGATCGCGCAGGGCGTGGACGGGCTGATCCCGCTGGGCAGCACGGGCGAGTTTCTCTCGCTATCACGCGAGGAACGCAGCGCCGTGGCCGAATGCGTGATCCGCACGGCGCGGGGCCGTGTGCCGGTGCTGATCGGCTCGGCCGCCGAGTCGACCGAGGAAACGATCAGCCTGTCGCAGGAGGCCGAAGCACTTGGGGCCGATGGGGTTATGGTGATCGCGCCCTTCTATTCCAGCCCTACGCCAGAAGAACGTTTCACCCATTTCCGCCGCGTGGCAGAGTCTCTGAGCCTTCCGGTGATGGTCTATAATAACCCCTTCACCGCCAATATCGACATCACTGCCACAGATCTGGCGCGGCTGAGCGAGATCGACAATATCCTCTATGTGAAAGATACCTCGAAAAACGTCCATCGCGTGACCGAGATCCTCGACCTGTGTCAGGGACGGCTGGAGGTCTTCGCGGGCTATTACCCGTGGGAATCCTGCCTCGCAGGAGCCGTGGGCTATAGCTCCGTCGTCTCCAACATCGCACCCACGCTCTCGACAGAGCTGGTCACACGCGCACGCAATCTGACCGACTGGGAGGCAAGCCGCGCACTTTACCGCCGCATGCTGCCGCTGATCAACGCCCTCGGCGGTGATCTCTATGTGCCCGCAACCAAGGCCGCGATGCGCATGATCGGGCAGGATATGGGGCCGCCGCGCTCGCCCCGCCTGCCGCTTCCCGCGGCCGCCGCGCCAAAACTGCGCGCTATCCTTACTGCCCCCGAGTTGGGACTGCTCGGGTAGGCCCCAACGTCTAACCACAACAAATGACCAAAAAAACAGGGATAACCATGACACTTCATTCGCTTCTGATGGCTTCCGCCCTCACGCTTGCCACTACACTTGCCACCCAAGCCGCCGAGCTGCGCGCCTCGCATAACGCCAATGCCGACGAGCCCTATGGCGTGGGTCTCGACAAGATGGCCGAGATTGTGGCCAAGGACACCGATGGCAGCCTCACCATCAAGAGCTTCCCCAATGCGCAGCTGGGCGACGAGATGGAAAGCATCCAGGGCACCCAGATGGGCACCGTGGATATCGCCGTGGCCGCCAACGAAGCACTGGCAAACTTCGCCCCCGATCTGGCGACCTTCTCGCTGCCCTATATTTTCAAGAGCTCCGAACAGATGGACAAGGCGCTGAATGATCCGAAGATCTTCAATCTGGTCTCGACCATTCTCGAAGAGCGGGGGTTCAAGCTGCTGGCGCTGTTCTCGGCGGGCGAGCGTCATATCATGACCAAGAAACCGATCAACTCGATCGATGACCTGAAGGGCGAGAAGATCCGTGTCATCCAGAACCCCGCCCATATCGATGCGTTCAAGGCGTTCGGCGCGAATCCCGCACCACTGCCCTATACCGAACTTTATGGTGCGCTGGAAACGGGCGTGGTGGATGGCGCCGATGCCGCTAATACCAACTACTACTCGCAAAAGTTCTACGAGGTGGCTCCCGATTGGGCGATGGTCGGCTGGCTGCAGCTGGTGGCCCCCGTTGTCATGGGCAAAGCGGCCTTCGACAAGCTGCCCGCAGACCAGCAGAAAGCGCTTCTGGATGCGGGCATGCAAGCCGGCAGCTTCGAGCGCCAGTATTACGTCAAGAGCGATGCGGAGAAACTCGAGAAGCTGAAAGAGGCGGGCGTGACGATTACCCATCCCGACACCGCGCCCTTCCGCGAGGCCGCGGCCGGTGTGAAGGAGAAATATCTCGATGATGACCGCAAGAAAGAACTCTACGAGATGATCAACGCGGTCAACTGATGCAATCGCGAGGGGGGCGCCCCCTCGCCTCCCACTACCGGAGGTCTGCCCATGTCATGGTTTGCCAATTTCGTGCATAAGCTCAGCAGGGCCTTGCGCCTTGTCGTATCAGGGATCGTCGTCGCACTTCTGGGCGTCATGCTGGTCTCGGTCCTTGTTCAGGTGGCAGGGCGCTATCTCTTCGACTATCCGATCTCGTCCGCCTCCGAGATCGCGACCTTCGCACAGATCCTTCTGGTGCTGTTCGGTTCGGGTATCGCCTTGGCCCGCGGCCAGCATGTAGCCATAGATATGCTCCCTGCCCTGCTCCCGCGCAACGCGGCCCGTGTGGTGCTCGTGGCGATCAATGCGGTCATCATCGCCTTCCTGGCAGTGCTTTGCTACGGCACCCAACCGCTCATCGCCTTCGGCAAATTCCAGACATCGCCCGCTCTGGGCCTCCCGATGATGTATATCTACATGACCATGCCCGTCGCGGGTATCTACATGATGATCGAGGCACTCGATGCCTGCATCCGTCGCTGGAACGACCCCTTCCCCCGACCCGATGTTCCAGCGCTCGACGAGGCCGCCTGATGATTGTCATTGTTATTGCCTTCGTGGCGCTTCTGTCTCTGGGCGTGCCCGTGGTTTTCGTGCTCGGCGCCTCAGCGGTGGGGTCGTTGCTGCTGACCACCGATATTCCCGTCTCCATCGTCAGCCAGCGGATCTTCGCGGGGCTTAACTCCTTCACGCTGATGGCCATCCCCTTCTTCGTGCTGGCGGGGCTAGTGATGGATGCAGGCGGTATCTCGCGCCGCATCGTCGATTTCGCGACCGCGATGATGGGCTGGGTCACGGGCTCGCTGCTGCAGGTTTCCTGCCTTGCGGCCACGGGACTTGCCGCCATCTCGGGTTCGGGCTCTGCAGATGTGGCGGCCGTCTCGGCGATCATGCAACCCGCGCTCAAACGCAAACGCTATGATGTCGATTTCGGCGCGGTCATCATCGCCTCGGCCGGGGCAATGGCAGCCGTCATCCCACCCAGCCTGACCATGGTTGTGCTCGCGGTGATCACCAATATCTCGATCGGGGCACTTTTCATGGCAGGCGTGGTGCCGGGGCTGATATGCATCGCGCTCCTGATGCTCAACGCCTATATCCATGCCAAGCGCGGCGGTCCGCAATATCTCGAGACCGAACGCTTCAGCCTTGCCCGCCTGCTCAGGGCCGGATGGGCCGCGATCCCCGCGATGGTGATGCCCGTTATCATTCTGGTGGGCATCCTGGGCGGTGTTTTTACCCCGACAGAGGCCTCGGCGGTAGCCGCCTTCTATGGGCTATTGGTCGGGATGTTCGTCTATCGCGAACTCAAACTCTCGGATCTGCCCGCGCTGTTCCTGCGCGCGGCCTCGATCGCGGCCTCGGTCATGCTGATCATCGGCACGGCCTCGGTCTTTGCATGGCTGATCGCAAGCAACAACGTCCCCGCCCTGCTGGGCAACTGGCTGCGCGAGGTCTCCTCGAGCCCTGCCGTCTTCCTGCTCCTTATGAATGTGCTCCTGCTGTTCATCTGTATGTTCATGGAAACCATCGCGGCCCTTCTGATCGTGGTGCCGGTGCTGACACCGGTGGCGCTGTCACTGGGGATCGATCCGGTGCATTTCGGCATCGTCATCATCCTCAACTGCGCCATCGGCACGGTCAGCCCGCCCTACGGGATCTCGCTCTTTGTCGCGGCGAATGTGGCCGAGCGCACGGTTATACAGGTCACCCGCAAGATGTTCTGGCCGTTCCTGTCGATGCTGGCGGTGCTGGCCCTGATCACCTTCGTGCCGGCCGTGCCCCTCTGGCTGCCCCGCATATTGGGGCTGGTGCAGTGACTGGGGCCAACTGCCGATAATCGGATCTTTACCACATCCCTGTTAGATGGACATGTTGTGTAACAGTGTCAGGAATAACGCGTGAACCGTCCGATCAGCCCCGAAATGTCAGCAACCTTCCGGGCCGATATTCAGGGCCTTCGGGCCATCGCCGTTCTGTCCGTCACCCTTTTCCACGCCTTTCCCCATGCCCTGCCCGGCGGTTTCGTCGGGGTGGACATGTTCTTCGTGATCTCGGGCTTCCTGATCGGCGCTCTTCTGCGCCGCGATATCGCCACGGGCCGCTTCTCTCTGGCCGAGTTCTATCGCAAGCGCATCCGGCGTATCTTTCCGGCGCTCTTCGCGATGCTGCTCGTCTGTCTGGCCGTAGGCGCCCTGATCCTGAGCCCCGAGAAGTTCGAGGAACTGGCCCGCAATGCCCTCTCGGCCACGATCTTCCTGTCGAATGTCGATTTCTACCGCTATAGCGGATATTTCGACACAGCGGCCGAACTGCGGCCCTTGCTGCATACATGGTCCCTTGCCGTCGAGGAGCAGTTCTATCTGCTCTTCCCGCTGGTGCTCTGGCTGGTGATGCAGCGCGCCGCCCGCCATCTGGCATGGATCACGCTCCTGAGCGTGCTGGCACTGCTGGGGCTGTCGCAATGGTCGCTCGACCATCCGACCGCCGCCTATTTCCTAACACCGTTCCGCGGCTTCGAGCTGCTGGCCGGCGCGCTGATGGCCTACGCGCCCGTCCCGCCCGCGCGTCTGCGTCCGGTCCTCGCAAGCGCGGGTGCGGCTCTTGTGCTGGCCAGCCTGATCCTTCTTTCCTCCAGGACCCCCTTCCCCGGCCTCTGGGCGGTGCCGCCCACTCTCGGGACGGGACTGATCCTCTGGGCAGGGCGCGCAGGCACCACGCGGATCGCGCTCTGGCTCTCGCATCCGGTGCTCGTATTCTTCGGCGCGATCTCCTACTCGCTCTATCTCTGGCACTGGCCGATCATGGCCTATCTGCGTCTTCTGTCGCCTGAGGAACCGACCATCTGGGTCATGGGGCTTTCGCTTGCCGCATCGGGTCTGGCGGGCTGGCTGAGCTACCGCCTGATCGAGCAGCCCTTCGCCCAGATACCGACCACACGCCCGATCCTGCGGGCGGGCGTCTGCGCGATGCTGGCCCTGATCGCCGGTTCAGGCTGGATCTGGTGGCAAAAGGGCATGCACCAGCGTTTCACGCAGGCCGAGCTACAACTATTTGCCGGAGCCGAAGATTACAGCCCATGGCGCGCAAGCTGCCATAAACACCTACCCTATCGGGACACCTGTATATTGGGGTCGGGCGACACCCCGCCCGAGATCGCGGTCTGGGGTGACAGCCACGGCACCGAACTCTCGGCAGCCCTCTCGCACGACCGCGCGGTGCGCCAGATCACCGCCTCGGCCTGCCCGCCGGTCATCGGCATCGACATGCCTCGGCGTCCGGATTGCCGGCGCGCGAACAAGGCGATGCTGGCGGGGCTCGTGGCAGACCCCACCATCTCGACCGTCCTTCTGGCCACCAATCGCGCGGCCTATCCCGAGAATCTCGCGGGCATGGCAGAAGGCTACCGCGCCGTCGTCGAGGCACTGGTTGCGGGCGGCAAGGAGGTGATCCTGCTGGGACAGATTCCCAATCCCGATCTGGATGTTCCCCAGATTGCCGGCTCCTACAAACTGCTCGGACGCGATCTGGCGACGCTCAGCATGCCCGCGCATCCGCAGATACCGATGCTTGTGTCATGGGCCGGACAGCAAAAGGCCCTTGCGCGAGAGCTGGACCTTCAATGGATCGACCCGACAGCCAGCCTGTGCCGTGACGGGATCTGCCCGATGACCGAAGCCGACAGCGTCCTCTATTTCAACCCTACCCATGTCAGCATGGCAGGCGCGGAGAAGATCGCGACCCTGATCCCCGCACCCGTGCACCGGACCATCACAGCGCGCTAGCCGCGCCCTGGTCTTGCCCCACTTGAGTGATCCATTTTTTGGGATAGTTTATCCCGTATTATGGAGGACGACTTGGATGGCAGGCAAATGCGAGAAGCCGGAAGCTATCGTCCTGAAGCTGCGTCAGGTTGAGGCCTGTGCCAGGGCCAAGGCGCGAAGCTGGCGGATGCGGTTCGCCAGATTGGTGTGACCCGAACCGGACCTATTACCGTAGGCGACGTGAGTATGGCGGGATGAACCGCGATCAGCTCAATCGGCTTAAGGAACTCGAGCAGGAGAATACGCGGCTCAGATGAGCCGTGTCGGATCTGACGCTCGACAAGCTGATCCTTACGGAGGCTGCAAAGATGAGGGGCGTGTAGCAAACCCTCCAGTGGAGGGTTTGTAGCCCCGAACGCGCAGCCCTTCTGAGCCCTTCGCGTCGTCGTCAGTGCATCGACCATGTCCGGCGGGAACTCGGCAACTCCGAACGCCGTGCTTGGTCTGGCCCTTGGGCAGCACCGGTCGACCCAACGCAAGATCCCGCTCGGGTGCCTGACGGCCTATGCGACTTCTCGTCGCGTTTGTCGTGAGGGGTTGCGTTTGAATATTCCGGTTATCTGCGTTGGTAACATCAATGCGGGCGGGACGGGGAAGACGCCGACGGTTATGGCGGTTGTGCAGCTCCTTCAGGCGCTCGGTCACGCACCGCATATTGTTTCTCGCGGGCATGGTGGGCGGTTGATTGGTCCTGTGCGGGTTGATGCGCGTGTGCATGATGCCTCGGCTGTCGGGGATGAGCCCCTTTTGTTGTCGTCCTTTGCGCCTGTCTGGGTGTCGAAGGACCGTGCGGCGGGCGGTGTTGCGGCCTGTGCTGCGGGGGCGGATGTGATTGTGCTTGATGACGGTCACCAGAACCCTGCGCTTGTGAAGGATCTGAGCATTGTGGTTGTGGATGCGGGTCGAGGTTTTGGGAACGGGCTTTGCCTTCCAGCGGGTCCGTTGCGGGAGCCTGTATCTGCGGGTCTTTCGCGGGCTGATCTTGTTGTTTCGATCGGGGAGGCTGCGGCGCAAGAGCGTTTTGCGTCGCGCTGGGGCGCTTATCTTCCCTGCCCTCATTTTACTGGCCACCTGGCCCCGTTGCCGACGGGTATGGACTGGCGTGGATTGCGGTGTTTGGCGTTTGCGGGGATTGGTTATCCAGAGAAGTTTTTCGATACGCTACGAGGCTTGGGTGCGTCGGTTGTTCGGACGGAGTCACTTGGTGACCACCAGCCTTTCACGGCTGCGCTGTTGTCGCGTCTTTTGCATGATGCGCAGGCGGATGGTTTACAGCTTGTGACGACGGAGAAGGACGCTGCGCGTTTGCCTTCATCCTTGCGTGGTGAGGTGCTGACATTGCCTGTGCGTCTGGAGATTTTGCAGGCGGAGGCTCTTGATGCCCGTCTTCATTCGCTCTTCTGAGCGGATTTTCCGGTCTATTTTTGCTGTGTCAAGAATGCGCGAAGCCGCCTCTGATGAGACGGCTTTTTATTTGGTTGCGGGAGTAGGATTTGAACCTACGACCTTCAGGTTATGAGCCTGACGAGCTACCGGGCTGCTCCATCCCGCGTAAGGATGTGTCTGATTGGGGGGGTATCGTTATAGAGATGATTGACGCTCTTTATTAGGTTTGGCGGTGACCTACTCTCCCACGTCTTGAGACGCAGTACCATTGGCGTGTTGGCCCTTAACGGCCGGGTTCGGAATGGGACCGGGTGTATAGCCAGCGCTATGACCACCAAACCGAATAAAGAGCGTCCAAGTCAAGTTGTGTTCGTATGCATGATTTTGATCTGTAGGAGTGTCTGTCTACTACTGGATCAAATCAAGCCAATCGGGCAATTAGTACTGGTCAACTGAATGCATTACTGCACTTACATCTCCAGCCTATCGACGTGGTGGTCTTCCACGGCCCTCAAGGGATACCTAGTTTTGAAGGGGGCTTCCCGCTTAGATGCTTTCAGCGGTTATCCTGTCCGGACATAGCTACCCAGCACTACCGTTGGCACGATAACTGGTCCACCAGTGGTCCGTTCACCCCGGTCCTCTCGTACTAGGGGCAACTCTTCTCAAGTATCCTACACCCACGGCAGATAGGGACCGAACTGTCTCACGACGTTCTAAACCCAGCTCACGTACCTCTTTAAACGGCGAACAGCCGTACCCTTGGGACCTGCTCCAGCCCCAGGATGAGATGAGCCGACATCGAGGTGCCAAACGGTGCCGTCGATATGGACTCTTGGGCACCATCAGCCTGTTATCCCCAGAGTACCTTTTATCCGTTGAGCGATGGCCCTCCCACTTGGGACCACCGGATCACTATGGCCGACTTTCGTCTCTGCTCGACTTGTCAGTCTCGCAGTCAGGCAGGCTTTTGCCATTGCACTCAACGACCGATTTCCGACCGGTCTGAGCCCACCTTCGCGCGCCTCCGTTACTCTTTGGGAGGCGACCGCCCCAGTCAAACTACCCGCCACACAGGGTCCCGGATCCGGATAACGGACCGCGGTTAGACATCAAGAGTGCGAAGGGTGGTATCTCAAGGATGCCTCCACCGGAACTAGCGTTCCGGCTTCAAAGGCTACCACCTATCCTGCACATCACAATCCTGATGCCAGTGTGAAGCTGTAGTAAAGGTTCATGGGGTCTTTCCGTCTAACCGCGGGTAGTGTGCATCTTGACACACAGTTCAATTTCGCTGAGTCCACGTTTGAGACAGCGGGGAGATCGTTACGCCATTCGTGCAGGTCGGAACTTACCCGACAAGGAATTTCGCTACCTTAGGACCGTTATAGTTACGGCCGCCGTTTACCGGGGCTTCAATTCAGAGCTTGCACCCCTCCTTTTAACCTTCCGGCACCGGGCAGGCGTCAGACTGTATACGTCGCCTTACGGCTTCGCACAGCCCTGTGTTTTAAGTAAACAGTCGCCACCCCCTAGTTTGTGCCCCCCACCTATAGTTGCCTACAGATGGGGCCTCCTTCTCGCGAACTTACGGAGGCATTTTGCCGAGTTCCTTAAACGTGGTTCTCTCAAGCGCCTTGGTATTCTCTACCAGTCCACCTGTGTCGGTTTCGGGTACGGTCTTATAGAGAGGCTATTTCCAGGGACCTGTAGGCTGCCCGACCAATCCGATAAGGTCGAACAACGGTTCAGATCCGTCACCATCTCACGGCCCAGGAATATTAACCTGGTTCCCATCGACTACGCCTTTCGGCCTCGCCTTAGGGGCCGGCTTACCCTGCTCAGATTAGCTTTAAGCAGGAACCCTTGGACTTTCGGCGACAGGGTCTCTCACCCTGTTTGTCGCTAC